>NZ_FLRH01000004.1:1785323-2131388 GCF_900089585.1 Micromonospora sediminicola
GCGGCTGGACGCGGTCCGCCGGCTGACCGACGCCGGCTTCGCGGTCGGGGTGCTGATGGCCCCGATCCTGCCCGGCCTCAGCGACGACGAGGAGTCGATCGACGCGACCGTGGCCGCGATCGCCGCCTCCGGCGCGTCCGGCGTGACCCCGCTGGCGCTGCACCTGCGCCCGGGCGCGCGGGAGTGGTACGCGCGCTGGCTGGCCCGGGAGTTCCCGCACCTGGTGCCCCGCTACCGCCAGCTCTACCGGGCCGGGGCCTACGCGCCGCAGGCCTACCAGCGGGAGGTGACCGCGCGGGTGCGGATGGCGGCCCGCCGGCACGGGCTGCACCGGGGCGAGACCGGCGACAACCACCGGTTGCCGGAGACGCCGCCGCCGGCCCCGGCCGCCGAACAGCTCTCGCTGCTGTGACCGGGTCGGCGGGTTAGTCTCGGCGAATGCGTTCCGCCCAGCAGCTCCTCGCCGACTCCGCCGTGATCGCCGTCGTCGGGGCCTCCCGCGACCCGGGCAAGGCCGCGCACCGCGTACCGCTGGAGATGC
This sequence comes from Micromonospora sediminicola, assembly GCF_900089585.1. Lineage (NCBI taxonomy): Bacteria > Bacillati > Actinomycetota > Actinomycetes > Micromonosporales > Micromonosporaceae > Micromonospora > Micromonospora sediminicola. Next base: position 1,785,865 of record NZ_FLRH01000004.1, read on the forward strand.
AGCGGCACGGCTGGCGGATCATCCCGGTGAACCCGACGGTGGACGAGCTGTTCGGCGAGAAGGCCTACCCGACGCTGGCCGACATCCCGCACCCGGTCGACCTGGTGGACGTGTTCCGGCCCGCGCGGGACGCGGTCGAGGTGGTGCGGCAGGCGGTGGCGATCGGCGCGCCGGCGGTCTGGTTGCAGCTCGGGATCGTCTCCGCCGAGGCGCGGCGGATCGCCGAGGAGGCCGGCATCGACTACGTCGAGGACAGGTGCCTCATCGTCGAGCGGGCCGCCGCCGGGCTGTCCCGTCGCGGCTGAGGGCACCGGGCGACAGCTCGGGGCCGAAGAGCAGGTCGAGCTGGGCGTCGAGCGCGGCCAGCGCGGTCTCCGGGGGATAGTGGCCGCCGAGCACGTAGATGCCGAGCCCCTCCATCACGGCGAGCAGCCCGACCGCGGCCCGTTCCGGGTCCAGCCGGCCGTCCGCCACGAGCGGTGACCCGGCGGCGATCTGCCCGGTCACGAACGCCAGCAGCGCGGCCGTCTCGTCGTGCAGCGCGGCGGCCACCGCTGGCCGGACGGCGGTGTACGCGAGGAAGGCCAGGGCCACCCGGCCGTCCACACGCCGCTCCTCGTCCAGCGGCAGCAGCTCGGCCAGCATGGTCCGCAGCAGCGTGCGGGGCGCCGGCGTCGCGCCGAGCGGCTCGACCGCCCGGCGGATCCGGGCCTCGTTGCGCTCGCGCACCACGGCGAGCGCGAAGACCATCATCTCGTCCCGGGTACGGAAGTAGTGCTGCACCATCCCGGGGCTGACCTCGGCCGCGGCGGCGACGTGACGCAGGCTAACCGCCTCCAGCCCCTGCTCGGCCGCGACCCGCATCAACGCGTCGGCGATCAGCGCGCGACGCTCCCGGTGGTCGACCCGCTTCGGCATGCCCCCATAGTTTCACAATACGACTGCATTGACACGCCGCCGAGGACATTTTACATTACGACTGCATTGAAAACGAGGGGGTGCGGTGATGAGGCGGGCGTTCCGGCTGGCGCGGCGCGTGGTGGCGTACGAGTGGGGCATGTGGCGCAGCCTCACCCGGTGGATCCTGCGCCGGCCGTACCCGGTGGCGCCGGGCGCGGAGACCTACGCCTACGTCGGCGGGGTGCAGGCGATCCTGCTAGCCTTCATCGTCCTGTCCACGATCGAGATCCCGGTCCTCGACGTGATCCTGCGGCACACCGTCGACCAGCCGACGGTGCGGCACGCGGCGATCGGGCTCGGGGTGTGGGGCGTGCTGTGGATGGTCGGGCTGCTGGCCAGCCTCCGAATCCACCCGCACGTCGTCGACGACGCCGGCCTGCGGGTGCGCAACGGCGTCTCGATCGACGTCACGATCCCGTGGACCGCCGTCGCCGAGGTGTCGTTCCGTCGCCGCTCGCTGCCGTCCAGCCGGGCCGTCCAGTACGACGCGGACGACCCGGCGGTGCTCAACCTCGGCGTCGGCAGCCAGACCGCGATCGACGTGGTGCTGCGCGAGCCGCTGTCGGTGCCGCTGCCGAAGGGACCGAGCGCGCCGGTGCGGGAGATCCGGCTGTACGCCGACGAGCCGGCCGCACTGGTCGAACGCGCCCGCCGGCACCTGCCCGCCACCGACCACGTCACGCGCCGGCCGACGCGTTAAGAGGGGACCCCTGCTCTACCGGAGACGTTAAGAAGGGGCCCTTCCTTACAGCTTGTACTCCTTGAGCAGGCCGCGGGAGATGATCGTCTTCTGGATCTCCGAGGTGCCCTCGCCGATCAGCAGGAACGGCGCCTCGCGCATCAGGCGCTCGATCTCGTACTCCTTGGAGTAGCCGTAGCCGCCGTGGATGCGGAACGCCTCCTGGACCACCTCGGCGCAGTATTCCGAGGCGAGCAGCTTGGCCATGCCCGCCTCGACGTCGTTGCGCTGACCGGCGTCCTTGAGTCGGGCCGCGTTGACCATGAGGGAGTGCGCGGCCTCGATCTTGGTGCCCATCTCGGCGAGCTTGAACGCGATCGCCTGGTGCCGGGCGAGCGGCTGGCCGAACGTCTTGCGCTGCTGGGCGTACGCGACGGCCAGCTCGAACGCGCGGATCGAGATGCCGCAGGCGCGGGCGGCGACGTTGACCCGGCCCACCTCGATGCCGTCCATCATCTGGTAGAAGCCGCGGCCGACCTTCTCCTCGCCGCCGAGCACGGCGGAGGTCGGGACGGTGACGCCGTCGAGCACCATCTCGGTGGTCTCGACGCCCTTGTAGCCCATCTTGTCGATCTTGCCGGGGATGGTCAGGCCGGGCGCGGTCTCGCCGAAGCCGGGCTCCTTCTCCAGCAGGAAGGTGCTCATGTTGCCGTAGACCGAGTCGGCCCCGGTGTCGGTCTTGACCAGGGTGGCCACCACCGACGAGTACGCCCCGTTGGTCAGCCACATCTTCTGGCCGTTCAGGACGTAGGAGTCGCCGTCGCGGACCGCCTTCGATTTGATCGCCGACACGTCCGAGCCGCACTCGGGCTCCGACATGGAGAACGCGCCGCGCACCTCGCCGGTCGCCATCCGGGGCAGCAGCCGGGCCTTCTGGTCGGCCGAGCCGTGCTGCGAGATCAGGTACGCCACGATGAAGTGGGTGTTGACGATGCCGGAGATCGACATCCAGCCCCGGGACAGCTCCTCGACCACGAGCGCGTAGGTCAGCAGGGACTCGCCCAGACCGCCGTACTCCTCGTCGATGGTGAGGCCGAACAGCCCCATCTCGCGCATCCCGTCGAGGATGTCGGCGGGGTACTCGTCGGCGTGCTCCAGCCGCTGGGCGTGCGGAATGATCTCCTTGTCGGCGAACTCCCGGACGGTTTCCAGGATCGACCGCTGCACGTCGGTCAGGCCGGGCGTCTGGGCGAGTCGGGCCATCTCAGCCTCCGGGGTCGGCGCATTACTCATGGGTAACTGAACGCTCGGTCAGTATCGGCCCCGGGACCGGCCGCGCCAAGGTGACCAGTCCACACAACCGCTGTGAAAAGGTTCACCGCTGCGGGTAGCGTCCGCAAGAGAGAGGGCCGTTGACCTGCGATCCGGGGGGCGTACGTGACCGACGAGCAGCCACCGTCGCCGTACGAGCCGCCGGGCCACGGCCAGCCCTACGGGCAGCCGCAGTACGGGCAGCAGCACCCGCAGTGGGGACAGCAGCCGCCGTACGCCCCGCAGCCGCCCTACGGCCAGTACGGCCCGTCCGGCCCGGGGCAGCGCCCCCGCGGCGGCCCGAACGTGCTCGCCATCCTGTCCCTGGTCTTCGCGTTCGTCTTCGCGCCGGCCGGCATCGTCTGCGGCCACCTGGCCAAGCGGCAGATCCGGCAGACCGGCGAGGAGGGCGACCAGCTCGCCACCTGGGGCCTGATCCTCAGCTACGTCTTCACCGTGCTCGGCGTGATCGCGTGCTGCGGCTGGATCGGGCTGGCCATCTGGGCCAACTCCGACAACGGCACCGGCTACTGACCGCTCAGCGGAACTGCGCCTCGCGGACGCTGTTGCCGCCGTCGACCACCAGCATCTGCCCGGTGATGTACGACGCGGCCGGTGAGCAGAGGAAGGCGATGGCGGCGGCCACCTCGTCCGGCGTGCCCGGGCGCCCCACCGGCGTGCCGTGCCCCTGCTTGATCTCGGCCAGGGTGGACGCCGCGGTGTGGATGATGCCGGGCGCCACCGCGTTGACGGTCACCCCGTCGGCGATCATCTCCATCGCCAGCGCCCGGGTCAGCCCGACCACGCCGGCCTTCGCCGCCGCGTAGCCCGCCTCGGTGGGCAGCGCGTTGACCGGCCCGGCCGTGGCGGCCAGGTTGACGATCCGCCCCCAGCCCCGCTCGGCCATGCCCACGATGAACGCGCGGCTGCACAGGAACGCGGTGGTCAGGTTGCGGTCGATCTCGCCGCGCCACTCGTCGTAGGTCAGCTGGGCCACCGGCCGCAGCACCTCCGGGCTGGCCCGGCTCGCCAGGCCGGCGTTGTTGACCAGCACCTCGACGTCGCCGAGCTGCTCGGCCACGGCGTCGGCGAGCGCGCCGACCTCGGACTCGTCGGTGAGGTCGGCGACGAAGCCGGTGACGCCCAGCTCGCCGGCGCGGTCGTGGATCCGGCGGGTGGTCGACACGATCGCCACCCGGGCGCCCAGGTCGGCCAGCCGGCGCGCGGTCGCGTACCCGATGCCGTCGGCGCTGCCCGCGCCGGTGACCAGGGCGACCCGGCCGTCCAGGCGCATGGTGGCCGTCTCCGGGAGCGGCTCGGACCGTTCCTGGTCGGCGGCGCCCGTCGGCTCGCCGCCGCGCGGGCGGCGCACCGACCCCGGCCGGCTCATGTCCCGTCGCGACCGACCACCACGCGCGTCAAGTGCCATGTCGAGGATCCTGCCCGCTGTGGACCTTCCGGGCAACGCGGCACCCGGAAAGGGGGTCCTCCGTGTTGCGCCCGGGTGGCTACCCTGACCCGGACCACGTACCTGGAGATGATCAGATGAGCTATCCCCCACCCCCCGGTGGTTGGCAGGACCCGCAGTCGAGCCCGCCGGTCGACCCGTACGCGCCGGTCGACCCGTACGCGGTCGCGAAGTCGCCCTACCCGCAGCCCGCCGGAGACCCGTACGCGGTGCCCGGCGGCTACCCGCCGCCCGGGGCGTACCCGCCGCCGGGCGCCTACCCGGGTTACGCGCCGCCGACCAGCAAGACGAACTCGCTGGCCATCGTGGCGCTGGTGCTCTCGCTGGTCGGCTTCACCTCCTGCATCACCGCCCCGATCGGCGCGATCATGGGCCATGTCGCGCGCAAGCAGATCCGGGAGACCGGTGAGCAGGGCGAGGGCATGGCCAAGGCGGCCATCATCGTGGGCTGGATCCTCACCGCCCTGCTGGTCGCCCTGATCGTCTTCTACATCGTGATGATCGTGATCGCGGTCAACTCGGACAGCTCCAGCAGCTACTGACGCGCGCGGGCCGCCCCCGGCGAGGGGGCGGCCCGGCGACGTCAGCGGCGTGCGGTCACTCGGTGGGCGGGGTGAACGACGAGGTACGGGTCATGCCCGCGGCCCGGCCCTTGGCCGCGACCACCAGCGCCATCTTGCGGGACGCCTCGTCGATCATCTCGTCGCCGAGCATCACCGCGCCGAGCTTCCCGCCCGCCTCCGAGGTGTAGAAGTCGTACGCGTCGAGGATCAGCTCGGCGTGGTCGTAGTCGGCCTGCGCCGGCGAGTAGACCTCGTTGGCCGCGTCGATCTGGCCGGGGTGCAGCACCCACTTGCCGTCGAAGCCCAGCGCGGCCGAGCGCTTCGCCACCTCGCGGAACGCGTCCACGTCCCGGATCTGCAGGAACGGGCCGTCGATGGCCTGCTTGTCGTGCATCCGGGCGGCCATCAGGATGCGCATCAGGATGTAGTGGTAGGGATCGCCCGGGTAGTCCGGGATCAGCGCGCCGACCACCAGCGACTTCATGTTGATCGAGGCCATGAAGTCGGCCGGACCGAAGATGATGGTCTCCACCCGGGGCGAGGCGGCCGCGATGGCGTCCACGTTGACCAGACCGGCGGCGTTCTCGATCTGCGCCTCGATGCCGATCCGGCCCACCTCCAGACCGAGCGTCTTCTCGATCTGGGTGAGCAGCAGGTCCAGCCAGTGCACCTGCTCCGCGTTCTGCACCTTCGGCAGCATGATGCAGTCCAGGTTCGCCCCGGCGCCCTCGACCACCTCGATGACGTCCCGGTAGGTCCACGGCGTGGTCAGGTCGTTCACCCGGACCACCCGGGTCTTGCCGGTCCAGTCGCCGTCGTTCAGCGCGGCCACGATGTTCTTGCGCGCGTCCGGCTTGGCCAGCGGGGCGACCGCGTCCTCCAGGTCGAGGAAGACCTGGTCGGCGGGGAGACCCTGGGCCTTGCCCAGCATCTTGACGCTGGAGCCGGGTACCGCGAGGCAGGACCGGCGGGGGCGACCGACAACGGCCATGGATGCGCTCCTTCCAGCGTCCGGCCGTACGGGGCCGACGCGGGCGGTGGATGTCGAGAACTTAACGATCCCAAAGGGCGTGGTGACGCCACGGTAACCTCGTGCCGTGACCGGGGTGAATGGACCTGTGGAAGATCTCACTGAGCGTCGGATCGTGGTGCTGACCGGGGCCAGTTCGGGCATCGGGCTGGCCGCCGCCGTCGAGCTGGCCCGCCGTGGCGACCAGGTGGTGCTGGTCGGCCGCGACCCGGCCCGGCTGCGGGCCGCCGGGGAGCGGGTGCGCGAGTCCTGCGGCGAGCAGCCGGAGCTGTTCCGCGCCGACTTCGCCGTGCTCGACGACGTACGCGGGCTCGCCGAGCGGCTGCGCGAGCACTACGACCGGATCGACGTGCTGGCCAACAACGCCGGCGCGATCGCCCTCGAACCGATCACCACGGTCGACGGCTTCGAGCTGAGCATGCAGGCCAACCACCTGGCCCCGTTCCTGCTCAGCAACCTGCTCGCCGACCGGGTCCGCCGGATGGTGGTGACCGCCTCCGACGCGCACCGCAGCGGCGTGCTCGACCCCGACGACCTGAACGCGTCGCTGCGCCACTACCGGCCGTTCCGCGCCTACGGCACCAGCAAGCAGGCGAACATCCTGTTCACCGCCGAGGCCGCGCGGCGCTGGCCGGAGCTGCCGGCGTACGCGTTCCACCCCGGCGTGGTGCGCACCCGCTTCGGCAACGAGAGCCGCCTGGTGGCGCTCGGCATGCGCCTGCTGCCGTTCCGCAGCCCGGAGAAGGGCGCGGAGACGCTGGTCTGGCTCGCCCGCCAGGACCCGTCCCGGCTGGTGGACGGCGGCTACTACGCCGACCGCAAGCCGCACCGGCCCCGGCCGAAGGCGGCCGACCCGGCGTTGGCGGCGCGGCTCTGGACGGCCAGCGCGAAGGCGGTCGGCATCGACGCCTGAGGGGATCCGCCCACCGGATCGCCGCCCGAGGCGTCGCCGCCCCGGCACGTCGCCGGCGGGGTCGCCGCGGGGTCGCCCGCGCTGCCAGACTCGGCCCATGACGACGGGGAACGAGGTCCTGCTGGTCGCGCTGGTCGACCTGAGCGCCGACGCGCCGGCCGGGCGACGCTACGAGGACGCCGTGCTGGCGCTGCTCGACCGGCACGGCGGCCGGCTGGAACGGCGGTTGCGCACCGGGGACGGGCAGACCGAGGTGCACGTCATCCGCTTCACCGCCCGCGCCGGGCTGGACGCGTTCCTCGCCGACCCGGAGCGCGCCGCGCTGCGGGCCGAGCTGGGCGACGCCGCCCCCACCACCCGGGTGTTGGAGGTCCACGACGTCTGACCTGTCCCTCCCCCTCACTTCATCACGCTCCGACGCCGAGAACAAGACTTGATCTTGGCGCTGGCGGGGAGCAGGGTCGGGGCATGGACTTCGATCCCCTGGCCACCGCCCGCCGTGCCCTCTGGATCGGCGGCGGGCAGTGGGCCGGCAAGACCACGCTCGCCGTCACGTTGGCGTTGCGGCACGGGCTGACCGCCTACCTCTACGACCGCCACGACGCGCGGGGACACGACGACCGGCGGATCGCCGACCGGGTCCGCCGAGGAGAACCGCCGGACGGGCCCGACCCGGAGAAGACGTGGGTGGCGACCGACCCACGGCGGATGGCGGCCGAGACCCTCGCCGGGTTCCCGCGCCGCTTCGAGTGGGTGCTGGACGACCTGAGCGCCCTGGTCAGCGGAGGCCGGGTGATCGCCGAGGGCTGGGGGCTGCGTCCGGAACTGGTCGCGCCGGTGGTCGGGTCGACCCGGCAGATGGTGGTGCTGGTGCCGACGCCGGAGTTCCGCGCGTACCAGGTGGAACGGCTGCCCCGGGCGACCGCCCGACACCCCGGGGTGAGCGACCCGGAACGGGCCCGGCGCAACCGGATCGCCCGCGACGAGCTGGTCGCCGCCGACGCGGTCGCCGCCGCGCACGCGCTCGGGATCCGCGTGGTCGAGGTGGACGGCAGCCGGGACGCCGCGGCGATCGCCGCGTTGGTCACCGACCACTTCGCCGGGTACCTGTGAAACGTCACTGCGACACGTGTACCGGGACGCTGGTGACCACGACGCCGGGCAGGGCCCGCAACGCCGCCCGCAACCGCTGCTCGGCCCGACTGTGCAGCAGCCGGTGCCGGCGTCGCCGCAGCACCACCTCCGGCACGATGACGGTCAGCGTCAGCTCCGGCCGGCTGCTGTGCAACGCCTCCAGATAGTGCGCGAGCGGCCCGATCACCGACCGGTACGGCGACACGATGGTCTCCAGCCGCAGGTGGTCGCCCCAGGCCCGCCACTGCTCGCGGAACCGGTCCGCCTCGGCCTCCTCCGGCGCGATGTGCACGGCCAGCGTCGGCCGACCGAGTGAGGTCGCGTACGCCAGGGCCCGCAGCGAGGCCCGGTTCAGCCGGGCCACCGGCACGATCACCAGGTGGCGTACCTGCTGGGGCAGTTCCTCGCCCTCGGCGGACCCGGCGGGGCCGGACGGACCCGGCGGGGGCGGGTGCAGCGCGAGGGCCCGGTGCAGCGTGGCGTAGTGCCGGTGGATCCGCCGGAAGAGCAGCACCAGCAGCGGCACCGCGACCACCACCACCCAGGCGCCCTCGGTGAACTTGGCGACCGCGGCGGTCACCAGCACCAGCCCGGACAGCGTCGCGCCGACCGCGTTGACCGCGAGCCGGCGCCGCCGCCCCGGGCCCGGCCGGCGGTGCCAGTGCACCACCATCCCGGTCTGCGACAGCGTGAAGGCGAGGAAGACGCCGACCGCGTAGAGCGGGATCAGCCGCTCGGTGTGCCCGCCGAAGGCGACGAAGACGCCCGCGGCGGCGAGGGCGAGCGCCACCAGGCCGTTGCTGAACGCCAGCCGGTCACCCATGTGCAGGAACCGGCGCGGCGCGTGGCCGTCGCGGGCCATGAAGAAGAGCAGCCGGGGGAAGTCGTTGAACGCGGTGTTCGCCGCCAGCAGCAGGATCAGCGCGGTGGTGGCCTGGAGGATCGCGTACCCGGGCCCACTGGGGAAGGTGACCCGGCCGAGCTGGGACAACAGCGTCTCGTCCGCGCGCGGCACCAGGCCGTCGAGGTGGATCAGCCCGACCAGACCGGCGAAGAGCGTGACCAGCATGGCGACCATCCAGCCCAGCGTCGTGCGGGCGTTGCGCCACTCGGTCGGGCGGAACGCGGGCACCGCGTTGGAGACCGCCTCGATGCCGGTCATCGACACCGCCCCGGAGGAGAACGCGCGCAGCACCAGCAGCAGGCCCAGCCCCTCCGTGGCGGGCACCGACGGCGGCGGCACCGGCGCGAAGCCGCGCGCCGCGGCCTTGGCGTAGCCGACCGCCAGCACCGCGAGGACCACCACCACGAAGGCGTACGTGGGCAGCACGAAGATGTTGCCGGCGGTACGTACGCCGCGCAGGTTGCCGGCGAGCAGCACGCCGATCACCAGGACCCCGAGCGGCACGGTCCACGGGGTGAGGCCGGGCAGCGCCGAGGTGACCGCGTGCACCCCGGCGGCCACCGACACGGACACGGTCAGCACGTAGTCGAGCATCAGCCCGGCCGCGGCGGCCAGCCCCGGCGTACGCCCGAGGTTGTCCCCGGCCACGATGTACGACCCGGCGCCGTGCGGGTAGGCCGGGATGGTCTGCCGGTAGGAGAGCCCGACCGCGACCATCAGCACGACGAGCAGCGCGGCCAGCGGCAGGGCGAGGCCGAGCGCGGCGCTGCCGGCCAGGACCAGCACGACGAGCATGGCCTCCGGCCCGTACGCGACGGAGCTGAGCAGGTCCGAGGAGAGCACCGGCAACGCGACCAGCTTGCGCATCCGCTCGTAGAGCACCGAGGAGCTGGCCAGCGGCGGGCCGACCAGGGTGCGGCGGATCCGGGTGACCGCCCGGCCGAACCGGTTGCCGGGCAGGTGCGCCGCGCCGGTGGCGACCAGTTCGTCCGGCTGCGCCACGGTGAACAGGTCGATCGGGGTGAGCCGGCCGAACCGGGTGGGCGCCGGGCGGCCCGCACGCCGGCCCGGCGTCGGGTCCACGGGCAGGTCGTCGGCCCGGCGCGGGCCGTGCCAGCGGGCGCCGATCCGGCCCAGCGCGGCCCGTTCCGCGTCGTCCAGCGGCGGGAACTCGGCCGAGGGCGTGACGACGGTGCCCTGCTCCGCCGCGTCGTGCCGGTCCGCCCCCACCCCCGCACTGTCGTGCACGGCGGCCTGGCCGGTGGCCGGAACGGCCACAGTTCGGCCGACCGGAATCAGCCGACGGCGACCGGTTCGAGCAGGTCGAGCACGTCGGTGAGGCAGGCCAGCTCCGGCCCGTCCCAGCCGTCGTCGGCGTTGAAGACCATGTGCCCGGCGAGGTCCGGCGCGGCCAGTCGGAACGCGCGCAGCCCCACCCGCTCCGCGCCGGTGAGTTCCTGGCTGCCGCCGTCGCCCACGTAGAGGCAGTCGGCCGGGGCGCGGCCGAGCCGGTGACAGGCGGCGAGGTAGAGCGCCGCGTCCGGCTTGCAGCGGCCCACCTGCACCGAGAACACCTGGGCGTCGAGCAGCGGGGCGACCGCGAGCTGGGGCAGGAACGCCGGCAGCTCGTGGGTGCAGTCGCTGACCAGCCCGGTGCGTACGCCCCGGCGGCGCAGCGTGGCCAGCACCGGCACCGCCTCCGGGCGCAGCCGGGTGTCGGCCCGGACGGCCCGGTGACGGGAGGCGACGGCGGCGCGGACGGCCGCGTCGGAGGGGCGTACGCCGACCTGCGCGCAGACCCACCGCATGGTCGACTCGGCGTCGCCGAAGAACCCGCTGGCCCGCTCGTAGAAGCTGCCGTCGAGCACCTCGACCAGCGCCTCGGTGGAGCAGCCGAGCAGTTCCGCGATGGTGCCGTGGGCGGCTCCGCGCTGGACGCTGTGGGTCAGGGTGCCGAAGAAGTCGAACAGCACCGCGCGGAACCTGAGCATGATGCGTGATCGTAACGGAGCGCTGACGTTCCGTGGTGTCGGGTGTCCGTGTGAGGATTGCTTTCCGTGCCCACCGCTCCGCACCGCCCACCGTTGGGCGCGCCGACCCTCGGCGCGCTCGCCCTGGCCGTCGCCGCTGTCTCCTCCTCCGCGCCGCTGGTGGCGTTCGCCGCCGCCCCGGCCCTGGCCATCGCGTTCTGGCGCAACACGTTGTCGGTCGCGGTGCTCGGCCCGGTGGCGCTGGCCCGACGGCGGGCCGAACTCCGCTCGCTCACCGTCGGGCCGGGCCGGCGGGAGGGGTTCTACTGCGTTCTCTCCGGGGTGGCGCTGGCCGCGCACTTCGCCACCTGGATGCCGAGCGCGCAGCTCACCACGGTGGCGGCCGCGACCGCGCTCGGCGCGACGCAGCCGGTGTGGCAGGGGTTGATCGCCCGCTGGCAGGGGCGGCGGCTCCCGGTCGCGGTCTGGGCCGGCATCGGGGTGGCGGTGCTCGGCGCGGCGCTCGCCACCGGCGCCGACTTCGCCGTCTCCGGCCGGGCCTTCGGCGGTGACCTGCTGGCCGTGGTCGGGGGCATGTTCGCGGCCGTCTACACCGCCTTCGGCGAGCGCGCCCGGGCCAGCATCAGCACCACCACCTACACCACGATCTGCTACGGCGTCTGTGCGGTGATCCTGCTGGTGGTCTGCCTGCTCGGCGGGGTCCGCCTGCACGGCTGGGACGGCGGGACGTGGCTGGCGATCATCGGCCTGGTGGCCGGCGCCCAGTTGCTCGGGCACTCGATGTTCAACTACGCCCTGCACCGGGTCTCCGCGACCACGGTCAGCGTGCTCATCCTGCTGGAGGCGCCCGGCGCGGCGCTGATCGGCTGGGCCTGGCTCGGCCAGTTGCCCCGACCGCTCGCGTTGCCCGGACTGGCGCTGCTGCTGGCCGGCGTGGCCGTGGTCGTGCTCGGTGGGGCGCGCGCCGGTCGCCGGGTCGAGCCGGTCCCGGTGCCGGCCGACGCCGCGCCCCTGAAGGACTGAGCGGACGATCAGCGGCGGCGGACCCTGTGCAGGCGGAACGGCTTGCGGACGGCCCGGACCGCCGGGGCCGGGCGGGGCTGCTCGGCCAACGAGTCGGCCGGCAGGTCGGCTCCGGTCACCGCCGTGCCGGCCGGCGTCAGCCGGTTGAGCGCACAGCCTTCGGCCGCCCACCGGGCCACCAGCTCGGCGGCCGACCCGGACGCGTTGAGCCGCTTCGCCGCCACCAGCGGGGCGGCGGTGTCCCACTCCTCGGCGCCCGGCCGCAGCCGGGTCACCCGGGCCGGCCAGCTGACGATCCGCCCGCCGTGGTCGCCGCGCAGCGTGACGTCGGCCGTGTCGGCGTCGGCCAGCCCGGGCGCGGCCTGCTCGCCGGGCCCGGTCACCACCAGCAGCGCGCCGTCCAGCGGCAGGCACCAGAGCGCGTACGCCGGGCCTCCGGCAACGCTCACCCAGCAGACGGCGGCCTTCTTCACCGCCTCGTCCAGCAGTGGCGGGGTCACCCGCTCGTCCACCTCGTCGCTCACCCCGCCATCCTCCCGCATCCCGCGCCCCGGCGCGCACAGCCCGGAGCCGGCGGCCCCGCCCGGCTCCGGCGTCTCCGCCCGGGCCGATGGGGCGGCGCTCGTCGCCCTTTCGAGCTGATATCAGAAACGACTCAGCCGGAAGCAGACCCGGAGCACGGGCCCGGCATAGCGGCCGTCCGTCCGCGACCACCGCACGACGGACCCTGACATCATCATCGACTCAGCTCGAAAGGCATCCGAAAGAGGGACCGCCCCGGGCCGCGTTCGGGCCGTCACCTGACCGGGACGGCCCAGCCGACGAAAGGGCGGGGACGGCCCAGCCGACGAAAGGGCGGGACGGCCCAGCCGACGAAAGGGCGGGACGGCTCAGCCGACGAAGGGCGGGACGCTGATCTCGCCGCGGGCCACCGGCACCACCTGGCCGAACACCGTCGCGCCCACCGCCGTCCCGCCGGCCGCGGTCACCGTGCAGGCCAGCGACGACGGGCGGTTGATCTCGACGCCCTGGCGTACCGCGTAGGCCGAGCGCCCCTCCCCGGGCAGCAGGCCGCTGGCGACCAGCCAGACTCCCAGGCCCAGGGCGGCCGAACCGGTCGCCGGGTCCTCCGGGACGCCGAGGCCGGGCACGAAGACCCGGGCGTGCGCGGTTTGCGCGTCGGCGTCCCAGGAGAAGAGGCTGACGTGCTCCACGCCGTACCGCTCCGCCGCCGCCGCGTCCAGCCTGGCCCGGGCCACCGCGTCCGACCGCACCGGGAGGTACGGGAACTCCAGGCCGCACCCGGCGACCCGGGGTGGCGGCCCGGCGTGGTCGGCCGCGGTCAGCCCGACGATCTCCAGCAGCGGCTCCGGGTCCAGCTCCGGGCCGAGGGTGGGGGTGCCGCCGGTCAGCGTCGCGCCGGTGGCGGTCACCTCGATCGGCAGCACCCCGGCGCCGCACTCCTGGGTGACCCTGCCCACACCGAACACGCCGCGCCGGCTCGCCGTCACCGCGGCGCCGACGCTCGGGTGCCCGGCGAACGGCAGCTCGTCGACCGGGGTGAAGATCCGGGCCCGGTAGGTCGCGCCGACCTGGGTGGGCGTCAGCACGAAGACCGTCTCCGACAGGTTGAACTCCTGCGCGAGCGCCTGCATCTGCTCGGTGGCGAGCGATTCCGCGCCGAACACCACGGCCAGCGGGTTGCCGGCGAACGGGCGATCGGTGAAGACGTCCACGATCTCGTAGGACAGGGTCGACATGTTGGTAGACACTAGGCCCTTAGGCTGGTGCCCGTGAGCACGCCGAACCGGGTCTACATCGCTCGACTCGCCGGAGTCGCCGTCTTCGACCCGAACGGCGACCAGGTCGGCCGGATCCGTGACGCCGTGGCCCGGATGCGTCCGACCCAGCGACCGCCGGAGGTGGTGGGGCTGGTCGCCGAGATGCCGATGCGGCGACGCATCTTCCTCTCCATCAACCGGATCACCTCCATCGACCCGGACGCCGTCGTGCTCGGCAGCGGCACCCTCAACCTGCGCCGCTTCGAGAAGCGTCCGAACGAGCTGCTGGTCCTTCAGGAGCTGCTCGACCGGCGGGTCCAGCTCGACTCCGGTCCGGCCGGTTCGGTGGTGGACGTGGCCATGGAGTGCAGCCGGGGCGGCGAGTGGGCGCTGACCCGGGTCGCCGTCCGCGAGCACACCAACCGGCTCACCCGCCGCGGCCACCTCCACCAGGTCGAGTGGGACCGGGTCCGCGGCCTGGGCGCGGTCGGCGACAACCGGGGTACGGCCAACCTGCTCGCCGTGCTGGAGGACATGCGCCCGGCCGACCTGGCCAACGCCCTCCAGGACCTGCCCGACGCCCGGCGCAACGAGGTGGCCGCCGCGCTCGACGACGAGCGCCTGGCCGACGTGCTGAGCGAGCTGCCCGAGCACGACCAGGTGGAGATCCTGGCCGCGCTGGACCGGGAACGGGCCGCCGACGTGCTGGAGGAGATGGACCCGGACGACGCCGCCGACCTGCTCAACGAACTGCCCCCGCCGGAGCAGGACGTGCTGCTCGACCTGATGGAGCCGGACGAGGCCGACCCGGTACGCCAACTGCTGCGTTACGCCTCCGGCACCGCCGGCAGCGTGATGACGTCGGAGCCGGTGATCCTGCCGCCGGACGCCACCGTCGCCGAGGCGCTGGCCCGGATCCGCGAGGTGCAGCTCTCGCCCGCGGTGGCCGCGCAGGTCTTCGTGACCCGGGCGCCGTTGACCACGCCGACCGGGCGCTACCTGGGTATGGTGCACTTCCAGCGGTTGCTCCGCGAACCCCCGGCCGACATGCTCGGCGGGATCGTGGTCAACGACATCGACCCGCTCCGCACGTCGACCCCGCTGCCCGAGATCACCCGCCGGATGGCCACCTACGACATGGTGGGGATGCCGGTGGTGGACGGGAACAACCGGCTGGTCGGCGCGGTGACCGTGGACGACGTGCTGGACCACTCCCTGCCGCGCGACTGGCGGGACCGGGACGCGGCGCCGACCCCGTCCGCCACCGACGACGGGACCGTGGACGATGACTGAGCAGCGACGCGGCGAGCGGCTGGACCAGCCGCGCGCCCCCCGGGGCCTGCATCTGCCCCGGATCGACGCGGACTCCTTCGGCCGGTGGGCCGAGGGGATCGCCCGGGGCATGGGCACGGCGAACTTCCTGGTCTACATGACCCTGGTCCTCGCCGCCTGGTTCCTGTGGAACACGCTCGCCCCGGCCGACCTGCGCTTCGACCCGTACACCTTCACGTTCCTGACCCTGATCCTCTCGCTCCAGGCCTCGTACGCGGCCCCGCTGATCCTGCTCGCGCAGAACCGGCAGGCGGACCGGGACCGGATCGCGCTGGACGAGGACCGGCGCCGGGCGACCATGCAGAAGGCGGACACGGAATACCTGGCCCGGGAGATCGCGGCCCTGCGGATCGCGATGGGCGACGTGGCGACCCGCGACTTCCTCCGCTCCGAGCTGGCCCGGCTGGCCGAGGAACTGGACGAGGCGGCCGAGCGGCGACGCAAGCTGGAACGGCGGCAGCAGGGGCAGGAGACCCGGCGCCGGGCCGGCGGCGACCCGCTCGACGAGCCCCGCGACGAGTTCGACGGTGACTACGCCCACGACGGCCGGCAGGAGAGCCCGACGTAACATTGCGGGCATGTCAGCACCCGTCAGCACCGTCTCCGACGCGATCCAGGCCGCCCTGGCCACCGTCAACGACCCGGAGATCCGTCGGCCGATCACCGAACTCGGCATGGTCCGCTCCGCCGAGCGCGACGACGACGGCGTGGTCCGGGTGGAACTGCTGCTCACCGTGGCCGGCTGCCCGCTGAAGGACAAGCTGCGCACCGACATCACCGCCGCCGTCGGCGCGGTGCCCGGCGTCAGCGGCGTCGAGATCATCTTCGGTGTGATGAGTCCGGAGCAGCGCCAGGAGCTGCAGTCCAAGCTGCGCGGCGGCGGCACCGCCGAGCCGGTGATCCCGTTCGCCCAGCCCGGCTCCCGGACCCGGGTCTACGCGGTCGCCAGCGGCAAGGGCGGCGTCGGCAAGTCCAGCGTCACGGTCAACCTGGCCGCCGCGCTGGCCGCCCGCGGCCTGTCGGTCGGTGTGGTGGACGCCGACATCTACGGCCACTCGGTGCCCCGGATGCTCGGCGCCGACGGCGCGCCGACCCGCGTCGAAGACATGATCATGCCACCGCAGTCACACGGCGTGAAGGTGATCTCGATCGGCATGTTCACCCCCGGCAACGCGGCGGTGGTCTGGCGCGGCCCGATGCTGCACCGGGCGCTGCAGCAGTTCCTCGCCGACGTCTACTGGGGCGACCTGGACGTGCTCCTGCTCGACCTGCCCCCGGGCACCGGCGACATCGCGATCTCGGTGGCACAACTGCTCCCGAACGCGGAGATCCTGGTCGTCACCACCCCGCAGGCGGCTGCCGCCGAGGTGGCCGAGCGGGCCGGCGCCATCGCGCTGCAGACCCACCAGCGGGTGGTCGGCGTGATCGAGAACATGTCCTGGCTGGAGCTGCCGGACGGCTCCCGGATGGAGGTCTTCGGGGCCGGTGGCGGCGAGGCCGTGGCCGAGTCGCTGACCCGGACCATCGGCGCCCAGGTGCCGGTGCTGGGGCAGATCCCGATGGACACCCGGGTCCGCGAGGGCGGCGACGCCGGCCAGCCGATCGTGCTGGCCCAGCCGGACGCGCCCGCCGCGAAGGCCCTGTTCCAGGTGGCCGACCGGCTCGCGGTGCGCCGCGAGTCACTGCTCGGCAAGCCGCTCGGCCTGAAGCCGGCGGGCCGCTAGACCTCGATCCACCGCTCCCCCACCGCCCCCTTCCGGCCCGCCGGGAGGGGGCGGCTCACGTCCGCCCTGACCCCGCCCGTGCCGGTCGCCGGGACGGGATGGGTCAGGTGGCGTCGTCGTACGAGGGGCGCGGGGCCGGCGGGGTGGGGGCGGCCGGGGTCGCGACGGCGGGGCGGGGGCCCGGGTTGCGCAGGTCCGCGGCCTTCGCGACGTCCTTCAGCTCGTCGTGCACGCCGGTGACGTCGGAGCGCAGGTTGTCGTACATGCTCTGCAGCGGCTTGCGGAGCGCCTGCTCGTCCTCCTCGCTGAGCAGGTGCTTGCGGATGAACGCCTTGGGGTGCAGATCCTCGAGCTGGATGTCGGTGCCCAGCTCGCGGCTCAGGTCGCCGGTGGCGTTCCGCGCCATGTTGCGGAGGTTGCGGACCATCCGGAGGCCGTCGTTGATCACGTTGGGCAGCTTGTCCCCGAAGATCAACAGCGCCAGGAGCAGCAGGACGCCGATCTCCCACCAGTTCAGGTTCTCGAACACCGCGGCCTCCTCGTCCGTGTCCAGGGCAAGACTACGCACGTGAGGTGGCCGACGGGGAGGGGGTGACCCCTCCTCACTTCGCGTCGGCGGCGAGCGTCACCGACGCGTTCTGCCGCGACGACCCGCGCCGGTACTCCACCGTCACCACCGAACCCGGCGCGTACTTGCGCACCAGGGCCACCAGATCCGTCGGATCGGTCATCGGATGCCCGTTCAGCCGGAGCACCACGTCCCCGGTGCGCATCCCGGCCGCCGCCGCCGGGCCGGCCGGCTCGACCGCGTTGAGGCGTACGCCGCCGCCGGTGACGCCGGTGCCGCCGACCTGGGCGCCGATCACGGTACGCCGGGCCTTGCCGGTGCCGATGATGTCCTCGGTGACCCGTTTCGCCTGGTTGATCGGGATGGCGAAGGCGAGGCCGATGTTGCCGGCCTCCTGCCCGTCCGCCACCAACGACTTGATCGTCGAGTTCACGCCGACCACCCGGCCGCCGCCGTCCACCAGCGGGCCGCCGGAGTTGCCGTGGTTGACCGCGGCGTCGGTCTGGATGGCCGCGTAGTAGCGGGTCGGGCCGCCCGGCTCACCGGCCTGCATGGTGCGGTCGAGCGCGCTGACGATGCCGGCGGTGACCGTGTTGGCCAGCGACAGCGGCGAGCCCATGGCGAGCACCGGGTCGCCCACGGCGAGCGCGTCGGAGTCGCCGAACTGCACCGGGGTCAGCCCGCTGCGGGTCACCTTGACCACCGCGATGTCCGACTCCGGGTCCTGCCCGACGACCGTCGCCGGGGTGGTGCTGCCGTCGTTGAAGATCACCGTGGCCTTGCCGGGCCCGTCGGCGACCACGTGGTCGTTGGTGACGATGTGCCCGTCGGTGCTCACCACGAAGCCGGAGCCCTCGCTGATGCCGCCGAGACTGGCCACCCGGATGGTGACCACGCTGGGCAGCACCCGCTCGGCGACCCCGGCGAGCGACTCGGGCTTGCGCTGGGCCAGCGCCGGGGCCTGCCCGGCCTGCGCGCCCAGGGTGGGCACGTCGCCGCCGCGCATCAGGGCGTAGGTCAGCGCGCTGCCCAGCGAGCCGGCCAGCAGCGCGGTGATCAACGAGATCAGCACCACCTGGCGCAGCCCCGGCCGGGTCGGCAGGTCCGGGTCGGTGACCGGCTCCGGCTCACCCGCCCCGTCGGGCGCGGCGGCCGGGACCACCACGGCCGCCGGCGCGTACGGATCCCGCCACGGGTCGGCCAGCGCGTCGGACCACCAGGGCGACGTCGTCCCACCCGCGGAACCCTGCGGTGGCTGCCCGGGCCCCGGCCCTCCCGCCGGTGCCGGCGCTCCGCCGGGCTGGCGCCAGTCCCAGCCGTCGGTCACGTCCGTGCCTCCCACTCCGTCCCGCACGCCCCGTGCCGGGCGCCGGCGGAGCCGGACGACCGTGACGCGCGGGACACCTCCAGGATTGCACGGATGCCCCGCGTGGAGTCAGGGGTTGCCGCCCGTGATCGTCCCACCGCCGACTCGCGGCTGCGCCCGTACCGGGTCGCCTCTACGCTCACAGTGCCAACCGACCCCTCGCACCAGCCCGCCCCCGGAGGTGTCCCATCGCCACGGTCGCCGGTCACGGCAGTTCGACGGCCCAGGCGCAGCAGTTCGCCGAGTCGTACGTCACCGAGGACCTCGTGCTGCGCACCGCCCGGGCGCTCGCCCGCGAGGTGGGCGTCGAGGCGGTGACGCCCGGCGCCGGCGCCGCGCTGCGACTGCTCGCCGCCGCCGGCAACGCCCGGGCGGTGGTCGAGATCGGCACCGGCACCGGGGTCAGCGGTGTCTGGCTGCTGCGCGGCATGCGCCCCGACGGCGTGCTCACCACGATCGACGTGGAGGTCGAGTACCAGCGCCTCGCCCGCCGACTGTTCCAGGAGGCGGGTTTCCCGTCGGGACGTACCCGGATCATCACCGGCCGGGCGCTCGACGTGCTGCCCCGCCTCGCCGACGGCGCCTACGACCTGGTCTTCGCCGACGCCGCGGCGACCGGCTTCGCGGCGTACGTGGACGCGGCGCTGCGGCTGCTGCGGCCCGGCGGCGTGCTCGCGCTCAACGGCGCCCTGGCCGGCGGCCGGATCGGCGACCCGGCCGCCCGGGACGTGGAGACGGTCACCGTGCGGGAGACCGTCAAGGCGATCCGCGAGTCCGAGCACTGGGTGCCGGCGCTGCTGCCGGTCGGCCACGGCCTGCTCGCCGCCGTGCGGAGCTGACCCGCCGCCGGTCAGCCCAGCGTCCCCAGCCAGCGCAGCAGCCCGCGTACGCCCCAGCCGGTCGCGCCCTTGACCAGTTCGCCGTGCACGTCGTCGGACCACGAGGGGGCGGACATGTCCAGGTGCGCCCAGCGGTCCCGCAGGTCGCCGGTGAACTCGCGGAGGAACAGCGCGGCCACCACCGAGCCCGCGCCCCGCGCCGGGGAGCTGTGCAGGTCGGCGATGTCGCTGGCCAGGTATTCCACGTAGTCGTCGGCGAGCGGCATCCGCCAGGCCCGCTCCCCGGCCGCCGAGATCGCGGCCAGCAGGCCCGCGGCCAGGTCGTCGTTCTCGCTGTAGAGCGCGGCGTGCCGCTTGCCCAGGGCCACCGCGTTCGCCCCGGTCAGCGTCGCGAGGTCGACCAGCAGGTCGGGCTTCAGCTCCCGCACGGCGTACGCCATGGCGTCGGCCAGCACCAGCCGGCCCTCGGCGTCCGAGTTGGTGCTCTCGCTGGTCAGGCCGCCGTAGTGCCGGATGATGTCGCCGGGGCGGAACGCCGAGCCGCTGACCATGTTCTCGGCGAGCGGGGCCAGCGTGGTGACCCGTACCGGCAGGCCCAGCGCGGCGGCGCCGAGCGTCGCGGCGACCACGGCGGCGGCGCCGGCCATGTCCTTGCGCATCAGTTTCATGGCGGGCACCGGCTTGATCGAGATGCCGCCGGTGTCGAACGTGATGCCCTTGCCGACCAGCACCACGTGGGTACGCGCGCCGGCCGGGCGCCAGTCCAGCTCGACCAGGCGCGGGCCGCGGGCGGAGCCGCCGCCGACGGCGAGGAGCCCGCCGAAGCCCTCGGCCGCCAACTCCCGCGGCTCGCGCACGCGCAGGTGCAGGTCGGGTCGGCCGGACGCGGCGGCGGCCACCTGGTCGGCGAACCACTCCGGGTGCTTCGTCGACGAGGGGGTGTTGGTCAGGTCCCGGGCCAGCACGGTCATCTCGGCCGTGGTCCGGGCCGCGGCCAGCGTGTCGGCGTGCGCCTGCGGGTCGGTCACCAGCAGGTCCACCCCGGCCAGGGACGGCCGCGCCCCGGCGTCGGTGAGGCGGTAGCGGTAGGAGCCGAGCAGCAGGCCCTCGGCGAGCCCGCGCAGCGCCGTCCCGGCGTCGTCGGGAAGTGCGATGGTGATCTGCGTCTCATCCTTGGCGGCGCGGGCCAGCGCGGCTCCGGCGATCCGCCAGTCCTGCTCGTCGCCGGCACCGACACCGAGCAGCCAGAGGCGGTCCGGGGCGGCGCCGGGGCGCAGGTGCTCGCGTACCTCGCCGGCGGCGCCGGTGAGTCGGGCGGCGGGCAGCAGCGCGCCCGCCTCGGCCCGGACGTCGTCGGCGGACGGGGCGGCGGTCGGCACCAGCACGGCCGGGGAGTCCGGCCCTCCGGGACGAACGGGCAGGACGAGGGTGTCGGGTCGCACGGACCCGCTCACCAGACGAATGGCCAGCACGCTGGACCGTACCTCCGAAAATGCTCTTAGCGGGACAGTTTGCCGCTCACTGGCCGATGAAGGCCCTGAGCCACCGGCCAAGCCGGTGGCTCAGGGTAGGACGAACCGGCCGCGCGGCGAACGCCGCGCGACCCGCTCCTCGCATCAGCCGGCAGCCGCCTTCAGTGCGTCACCCAGCGCGGTGGCCTCGTCGGGAGTCATCTCGACGACGAGCCGGCCACCACCCTCCAGCGGGACCCGCATGACGATGCCCCGGCCCTCCTTGGTGACTTCCAGCGGACCGTCGCCCGTCCGCGGCTTCATCGCCGCCATGTTGTCTCCCCTCAGACCTACACCAGGGTCGGTGGGTTGCCCCACAGCCACTTCGCCATCGCCACCCGCAAGCGTCGCGGAGGCGTCGACCAACGATTTTCCCTGATGAACACCGCCGGACCCAAACCGAAGCAGCATTGATGTAACAGCATCTAGCTTATCTTGGATAGGCCTGTCACAATGTGCGGTCATGCAGGCACGGTCGGCACTCTTCGACCTGTACGGCGACCACCTCCGCGCCAGGGGTGGCCGCGCACCGGTCGCCGCCCTGGTCAAGCTGCTCGCACCCCTCGGCATCGCCCCACCGGCGGTGCGCACCGCGGTCTCCCGGATGGTCCGCCAGGGCTGGCTGGAACCGCTCCGGCTGGCCTCCGGACCGGGATATTCGATCACCCCGAAGGCGGGCCGTCGACTCGACGAGGCGGCCTCCCGGATCTACCGGACCGGTCGGCACAGTTGGGACGGACGGTTCGACCTCCTGGTGCTGACGGCGCCCCCGTCCCGCCGGGACCGGCAACGGCTCGCCGCCAACCTCAGCTTCCTCGGCTACGGCACCCTCGACGACTGCACCTGGGTGGCCACCCGCCCCGGCGAGGACGTCGACCTGCTGCTCGCCGAGGCCGGCGTGCGCTACGAGCGGTTCACCGCCGCGCACGCCGCCGGCACGCCCGGCGCCATGGGCGTCGTCCGCCGGGCCTGGGACCTGTCCGAGATCGGCCGGGCGTACGAACGCTTCGTCGCCGAGCAGAAGCCGCTGCTCTCCGGCGTCACCGTGCGCAGCAGCGACGAGGACGCGTACGCGGCCCGGTTCCGGCTCGTGCACGCGTG
The DNA here is from genome assembly GCF_900089585.1 of Micromonospora sediminicola. Classification (NCBI taxonomy): domain Bacteria; kingdom Bacillati; phylum Actinomycetota; class Actinomycetes; order Micromonosporales; family Micromonosporaceae; genus Micromonospora; species Micromonospora sediminicola. Next base: position 1,808,063 of record NZ_FLRH01000004.1, read on the forward strand.
GCGTACCTTCCTGTTCCAGGACCCGCAGCTGCCCCCGGCGCTGCTCCCCGAGCGCTGGCCGGGCACCAGCGCGGCCGGGTTCTTCGACCGGCACGCGGCCCGGCTCCGGCCGGCCGCCGACCGGTACGTCGAGCAGTGCCTCGACGCCAGCAACCGCCTCGCCCGACAGAAGGGTCGTTAGACACGTGACCGAGCCGCTGCTCGTCGACCGCACCGACGCCGTCGTCACCCTGACGCTGAACCGCCCGACGGCGATGAACTCGCTCGACGTGGCGCTCAAGGAGGCGCTCCGGGACGCCCTCGCCGAACTGGAGACCGACCGTTCCTGCCGGGCGGTCGTGCTCGCCGGCGCGGGTGGCTCGTTCAGCGCCGGGCAGGACCTGCGGGAGCACGTGCAGACGCTGGAGTCGGCCGACGCCGACCCGCTCGGCACGGTCCGGGCGCACTACAACCCGATCGCCGCCCGCCTGGCCAACCTGCCGAAGCCGGTGGTCGCCGCGGTGCGCGGGATGGCCGCCGGGGCCGGCGCCTCGCTGGCGTTCCTCGCCGACTTCCGGATCGGCGGCCCGAAGACCCGGTTCCTGATGGCGTTCGCCGGGGTCGGGCTGGCCGCCGACACCGGGGCCTCCTGGACCCTGCCCCGACTGGTCGGCCACGCCAAGGCGGTCGAGCTGCTGATGCTCGCCGAACCGGTCGGCGCCGAGGACGCGTGCCGGCTCGGCCTGCTCACCCGCCTGGTGGACGACGACGAGCAGGTGCTGCCGACCGCGCAGGAACTGGCCGCGCGGCTCGCGGCCGGGCCGACCGTCGCGTACGGGGCGATCAAGCGCCAGCTCTCCATCGCCGACGCCGGCACGCTGGCCGACGCGCTGGCCGCGGAGGCGCAGGCGCAGGCGATCTGTGGCGGCACCGCCGACCACCGCGCCGCCACCATGGCGTTCGTCAACAAGCAGAAGCCGGTGTTCGAGGGGCGCTGAGGCCGGTCAGTCGTCCTCCTCCGGATCCTGGTTGGCCTCCACGCCGAGCACGAACGCCTGCATGGCCAGCTCGTCGCCGGAGGGCGAGACGAACGCGGGCAGCTCACGCGGGCCCAGCTCCTGCACGTACGACCAGAAGATCCGGACCGCCTCGGCCCGGGTGGCCGCCTCGATCGGCAGGTCGAGGCTGACCAGCCAGGTGCGCCGCGCCGGCGGCGGGCCGAGCCGGTCGGCCAGCGCCCGCCACCGCGCGGGGTCGAGCGCGGCCACCGGGCCGTCGGGGGCCGGGCCGTCCACCGGCACCGGCTCGTCCAGCACCCGCCGGGTGTACGTCACCACGAGCCCCGCCGTCGCGTCGGACTGCGGGTCGTCCGGGTCCTCCCAGCTCCCCCCGGCGGTCGGGGCCTCCGGGGTCCCGGCGTCCCGGCTCCCGGGGGCGGCCGTCGCCGGGGCGGTCCGGGGCCCGGAAGCCGGCCTCGCCGGGGCGGTCCGGGGCCCGGAAGCCGGCCTCGCCGGGGCGTCGCGGGTCGTGGCGGTGGCCGGGGCCACCCGGCCGAGCGCCACCAGGCGCAGCGGCTCCTCGACCAGCACCGCCACCCGGTCGCCGGGCCGGGGCGCGGCTCCCGCCGGGAGGCCGGTCAGCTCCAGCACGTCGTGGTGCACCAGCCGCTCGGCCTCGTAGCGCTCGGCGGGCAGCAGCACCGCCCAGGCGCCCGGCCCGGTGTCACCGTCGGTCGTCGCGCTCGTACGCGGCTCGGTGTCGGTCATGCCCCAATCCCATCACGCCGTCGGGTCAGACCCCGGCCCGGTCGCCACTCACGTGACAGTCGGCGAGATGGTCGTCCACCATCCCGGTCGCCTGCATCAGCGCGTAGGCGGTGGTGGGGCCGACGAAGCGGAAACCACGCTTCTTGAGCGCCTTGGCCATGGCCGTCGACTCCGGGGTGATCGCGGGCACCTCGCCGAACGAGCCGGGTCGCGCGGCCCGGGGCGGCGGCGCGTAGGACCAGAGCAACGCGGAGAGCCCCTCGGGCAGCTCCAGCGCGGCCCGGGCGTTGGCGATCGCCGCCTCGACCTTCGCCCGGTTGCGGACGATCCCGGCGTCCGCCATCAGCCGGGCGACGTCGGCCTCGCCGTAGCCGGCCACCGTCTCGATCCGGAACCCGTCGAAGGCGAGCCGGAACGCCGGGCGCTTGCGCAGGATGGTCAGCCAGGAGAGGCCGGACTGGAACGCCTCCAGGGTGAGCCGCTCGTAGAGCGCGTCGTCGCCGCGCAGCGGCCGCCCCCACTCGTCGTCGTGGTAGACGGCGTAGTCGGGGGTGCTCGCTCCCCACGCGCAGCGGGCCAGCCCGTCGGCCCCGATCACCAGGTCAGTCACGCCCTACACGGTAGGTCAGCCCACCGACAGGCTCCCCATGCGCGGCTCGCGGCTCGCGGCTCGCGGCTTCGAGATCTTGGAACCGAACGGCCCCCATAGGGGCGCTACTCTTCCAAGATCTCCGCGACTCCTACCTGATGGGACGCGTGTCCCAGCAGGCATCCGGACGGATCGGACACGGGGTCAGGGCAGGCGGCCCTGTTCGACCAGGCGGGCGAACTTCTTCAACGCCTGGGTCAGGCTGAACTTCGAGCCGGGCCAGAGCACCGGCCAGGCGACCCGGCCCGCCGCGCCGCCCGGCAGGTGGAACCACTCGTGCCAGACCACCTGCGTCCGGTCCCGGTCCATCGGGGTGCAGCGCAGGACCCCCGGGCCACGCAGCAGCTTGCCGCAGTGGACCACCCCGACCTCGTACGGGGCGTCGACCCGCACCACCCGCATCTCGTCCCGCAGCACGGCCGGACCCAGCGCGGTGACCGCCTCGACCAGGCTGCCCTCGCCGCCGTCGCCCTCGACCACGCGGACCGTGGTGAGCGGGATCCAGTCCGACTGCCGCTCCCACGCGGTCAGCGCCGCGAAGACCCGCTCGGCCGGCGCGTCGACGATCACCGTCGCGGTGACCTCGGCGGCGCCGCGCCGGGCCGCCTCGGCGAAGTCGGCGGAACCCTCCGTGCCGGTCACGCCGACTCCGACCGGACCACCGGACCGCGTTCCCGGTCGTCGGCATCGGCGGCCGGCACGCTCCCGGCGGACGGTCCGGTGATGATCCCGTCGCCGGGCGGGGTGGTGTCCTCGACGGCCGCGGCGGCCGGAGCCTCCGCCACGCCCGCCTCGGCCGGGGCGCCCCCGGCGTCCGTCTCCGGCCCGGTGCCGGATCCCGGCGCGGGCGCCGAGAGGTCGATGGTCACCGGCCCGGCGGTCGTCGGATCGGCGATCGACGGGGCGGGCTCGGAGCTGCTCGCGGCGGCCTCCTCGCGGGCCCGGCGCAGCGCGTCGGCCTCCTCGGTGCGCCCCTCCCGCAACGCCGCGTTCTCGGCCTCCAGCACGCCGATCAGCTCGGACTTGTAGCCGATGTCGTACGCGGCCCGTCGCATCGCCGCGTCGACCTGGGCCATCCGGTAACCGCGCAGCGCGGTGTCGAAACGGACCTCGCTCACGTCGGACTCGTCGAGCGGTCGGGTGCCGGGCAGGGGTACGGCCCGCCCGTCCGGCTCGGTCGGGACCAGACCCGGATCACGCCCGGAGACCAGCACCGTCACCCCGAGCACCACCGCCGCGACGGTCAGCGCGACCACCAGAAGGAGCAGAACCTGACCCATGCAGAGATCGTGGCATGCGGGCCGGGATCGGGCGAGCCCTCCGCCACCTCCGACTCGGAAACGCCGCACTCCCCCCGAGCGGGGCGACCACGGATCGGGCCGGTGGGACCAGCGGAGGGCGGAGGCTCCGGACCGGATAGCGTCGGGTCGGCCCGCGACGACGGCCACCCGGGCGGGGAGACGAGGAGGCGGGCATGACGGGAGCGCTACGGCTCGGTGGGCGGACCTTCGCTCCCGGCGAGCTGGTGGTGATGGCGATCGTCAACCGGACGCCGGACTCGTTCTTCGACCGGGGCGCCACCTTCGCCGAGGACAGCGCGCTGCGCGCGGTGGAGCGGGCGGTGACCGAGGGCGCGGAGATCATCGACATCGGCGGGGTGAAGGCCGGCCCCGGCGACGAGGTGGACGTGGCCGAGGAGATCCGCCGGACGGTGGACACCATCGCCGCGGTCCGATCCGCCTTCCCGGACGTGGTCATCTCGATCGACACCTGGCGGGCCGAGGTGGCGGTGGAGGCGGTCGCGGCCGGCGCGGACCTGCTCAACGACACCTGGTCGGGGGCGGACCCGGCGCTCGCCCGGGTCGCCGCGGCGACCGGCGCGGGGCTGGTCTGCTCGCACGCCGGCGGGTTGGCCCCGCGTACCCGACCGCACCGGGCGGCCTTCGACGACGTGGTGGCGGACGTGGTCGGCACGGTCACCGGGCTGGCCGAACGGGCGGTGGGGCTGGGGGTGCGGCGGGACGGCATCCTGATCGACCCGGCGCACGACTTCGGCAAGAACACCCGGCACTCGTTGGAGATCACCCGTCGGTTGGGCGAGCTGACCGACACCGGGTGGCCGCTGCTGGTGGCGCTGTCGAACAAGGACTTCATCGGCGAGACGCTGGACCTGCCGGTGCCCGAGCGGCTGGAGGGGACGCTGGCCGCCACCGCGGTCTCGGCGTGGCTGGGCGCCCGGGTGTTCCGGGCCCACCAGGTGCGTCAGACCCGCCGGGTGCTGGACATGGTGGCCTCGATCCGGGGCGACCGGCCCCCGGCGGCGACCCGGCGCGGGTTGGCCTAGGGTCAGGTCCAGCGCAGGACGCCGCGCCGCCAGGCGTAGAGGATCCCGAGCGCCACGATCGCCACGAAGACGCCCATCTCCACCACGGTGGTCGCCCCGAACCCGGGGCGGTCGAAGACCAGCGCCCAGGGGAAGAGGAAGACCGCCTCGACCGCGAAGAGCACGTAGAGGTAGGCGTAGACGTAGTAGCGGATCTGCATCTGGGCCCAGTCGCCGCCGACCGGGTCGAGACCGCACTCGTACGTGGCCCGCTTGCCCCACGGCTCGGCCGGCCGGCTGGGACGTAACACCCGGTTGGCCGAGAACGCCGTGACGAAGAAGAGCACGGCGGCGAGCAGCAGCAGACCGAGTGTGGCGTACGAGCCGAGATATCCGGTCACGAGCGGAGCGTACCGGTCCCGTCCAGACGTCCCGGACACGTTACGAATTCGTTTCCTGGCGGGACTAGTGCCGGATGGCAACTGTCGCCGAATAATGAGACCTCGCTGAAACGTCCGGAGGACAGATGACCCGCCCCCGCGTTCGACCCGCTCGGCGGGTCGCGCACCGCCGTACCCTCGCGCTGTTCGCTCCCGCGCTGCTCGCCGCGGCCGCGACGGTCGTGGCGGTGGCGCCGGGGTGGGCCGCGGCCTCCCCCTCCCCGCTGGCCGGCGTGGTCCACGCGGCGGCGCCGGGCGACCCGGGCGACCCGGACGGTCCGGGCGGCGAGCCCGGCGGCGACCCGACCGAGCCGACGCCCACCGGCGACCCGACCACCACCGCGCCGGAACCGACCACCCCGCCCCCGACCGAGGAGGCCCCGCCGCCCACCACGCCGCCGGCGCCGGTCACCACCGCCCCCGTGCCGCCGACCACGGCCCCGGTCGTGCCGGCGCCCACCACCACGGCGCCCACCACCACCGCGCCGGCGCCGCCGCCCGTGGTGCCGCCGGTCCAGCCCCCGCCCCCGCCGCCGACCCAGCCGGCCGGCGGCCCGCTGGGCGTGCAGGTCTCCACCGACGACGTGGTGCTGACCCCGGACTACTGGAACGCCGACAGCACGGTGACCACGCTGCGGGTGACGGTGACCAACACCGGCGGGCGGGCGGAGCAGATCAGCCTCGGATACAGCCTGCCGGCCGGCCTGACCGACGCCGGCACGCCGGGCTGCGCGCCCGCCGGCGGCGGCAACCACCGGTGCGGCGGGTGGACCGCCGCGCCGGGCGCCCGGTTCAGCGCGACCATCCGGGTACGCGTCGCCGCGGACGCCTGGCGGGCCATGCCGCTGAGCGGCGTGGTCCAGGTGACCGCCGTCGCGCCCGGTGCCACCGGGGCGGCGTACGACGACGAGGGCTTCGCGGTGCTGTTCCCGCCCGGGCCCCCGGTGCCGGGCATCTCGCTGCGGGCCGACGAGGTGCTCTTCGACATCAGTGGCGCGCCGAGCACGCTGACCGTCCGGCTCGGCAACACCGGCGAGGTGGACGCCACCGGCCGGGTGGAGGTGCTGCTGCCGGCCGGGGTGACCGTCGGGGCCGGCGACACCGGCTGCGCCGCGCTGGCGCCGGACCGGGCGCGGTGCGAGCTGGGCAGCCTGCCCTCGGGCCGGACCGCCACGCTGCGGCTGCCGGTGACCGCCTCGCCGGAGGCGCAGCGGATGGCGCCGCTCGCCGGCGCGGTGATCGGCCGGCTGGACCCGCGCAGCGGGCGGGACCGGCAGGTGCAGATGAGCTTCCGGATCAGCGCGGCGGCGGCGCAGGCCACGCCGGCGGCCGGCGCGCCCACCCCCACCGGGTCGCAGGGCGTGCTGGCCGCGGAGAGCCGGGCCGACGACGACGAGTCGTCGGTGCAGCGCACCGCGATCGCCCTGATCACCGTGTCCGGGTTGCTGGTCGTGCTGGCGCTGGCCCTGGCCACGCGCTCGCTGCGCCGTCGCAGCGAGATCGGCGCGCCGGACCCGGCCGGGCCGTCGACCGCGGAGCGGTGAGACGAATCCGGCGGTGATCTGAATTACGGCCGCCGGTACTAAACGCTGCAAAGCGGGGCATACACCGGCCCGTTCGGGTCCCACACGTCGGACCTCCACCAAGGGGGCCCTAACCGGGCGACGTAGGCTCTGACGTGAGAAACGGAGCGGGCCGCGCCGGTGAGGGCGACGGCGCTCAGCGAAGCGAGGTGCGGGCGTGACCAAGCAGATCCGTCAACTGGACCGGGTGGTCATCCGGTTCGCCGGCGACTCCGGCGACGGCATGCAGCTCACCGGCGACCGGTTCACCTCGGAGACGGCGCAGCTGGGCAACGACATCTCCACGTTGCCCAACTTCCCGGCCGAGATCCGCGCTCCCGCCGGCACGCTGCCGGGTGTGTCGAGCTTCCAGGTGCACTTCGCCGACTACGACATCCTGACGCCGGGCGACGCGCCGAACGTGCTGGTGGCGATGAACCCGGCCGCGTTGAAGGCGAACCTGGCCGACCTGCCGCGCGGGGCGGACATCATCGTCAACACCGACGAGTTCACCCGGCGCAACCTGGCCAAGGTCGGCTACGCGACCAGCCCGTTGGACGACGACTCGCTCGCCGGCTACGCGGTGCACCCGGTCGCGCTCACCTCGATGACGATCGGCGCGCTGGCCGCACACGACGTGTCCAAGAAGGACGCCGAGCGGGCCAAGAACATGTTCGCGCTCGGGCTGCTGAGCTGGATGTACTCCCGCCCGTACGAGTCGACGCTGCGGTTCCTGGAGCGCAAGTTCGCGGCCCGCCCCGAGCTGGTGGCGGCGAACGTGGCCGCGTTCCGGGCCGGCTGGAACTTCGGCGAGACCACCGAGGACTTCTCGGTCCGGTACGAGGTCAAGCCGGCGAAGATGCTGCCGGGCACCTACCGCAACATCACCGGCAACGCGGCGCTGTCGCTGGGCCTGGTGGCCGCCGGGGTGCGTTCCGGGCTGCCGGTGTTCCTCGGCGCCTACCCGATCACCCCGGCCTCGGACATCCTGCACGAGCTGAGCAAGCACAAGAAGTTCGGCGTGGTCACCATGCAGGCCGAGGACGAGATCGCCGCGGTCGGCGCGGCGCTCGGCGCGTCGTACGGCGGCGCGCTCGGCATCACCACCACGAGTGGTCCGGGCGTGGCGCTGAAGAGCGAGACGATCTCCCTGGCGGTGGCGCTGGAGCTGCCGCTGGTCATCGTCGACGTGCAGCGGGCCGGGCCGTCCACCGGCATGCCCACCAAGACCGAGCAGGCCGACCTGAACATGGCCCTGTACGGCCGGCACGGTGAGGCCCCGGTCGCGGTGGTCGCGCCGAAGTCGCCGTCGGACTGCTTCCACGCGGCGTTGGAGGCGGCCCGGATCGCGCTCACCTACCGCACGCCGGTGATCCTGCTCTCCGACAACTACGTGGCCAACGGCTCCGAGCCGTGGCTGCTGCCGGACGTGGAGTCCCTGCCCGACCTGCGGGTCGAGTTCGCCACCGAGCCCAACGGCGAGGACGGCACCAGCTTCCTGCCCTACCTGCGGGACCCGCAGACGCTGGCCCGCCCGTGGGCGGTGCCCGGCACCCCGGGCCTGGAGCACCGGATCGGCGGCCTGGAGAAGGCCGACAAGACCGGCGACATCTCGTACGACCCGGCCAACCACGACTTCATGGTGCGGACCCGGGCGGCGCGGATCGAGACCATCCCGGTGCCCGACGTCGAGGTGGAGGACCCGGACGGCGACGCCCGGGTGCTGGTGCTGGGTTGGGGCTCGACGTACGGGCCGATCGGCGCCGCCTGCCGGGGCCTGCGCCAGCGCGGGCTGTCGGTGGCCCAGGCGCACCTGCGCCACCTGGCCCCGATGCCGGCCAACCTCGGCGAGGTGCTGCGCTCCTACGACCGGGTGGTCGTCCCCGAGATGAACCTCGGCCAGCTCGCCCACGTGATCCGGGCGAAGTACCTGGTCGACGCGATCGGCTACAACCAGGTCCGCGGCCTGCCGTTCACCGCCGCGGAGCTGGAGACGATGCTGGAAGAGGTCCTGAAGAATGTCTGAGCCCGTCGCCCTGAAGCTCACCGCCAAGGACTTCAAGTCCGACCAGGAGGTGCGCTGGTGCCCCGGTTGCGGCGACTACGCCATCCTGGCCGCCGTGCAGGGCTTCATGCCGGAGCTGAACATCGCCCGGGAGAACACCGTCTTCGTCTCGGGCATCGGCTGCTCGTCACGCTTCCCGTACTACATGAACACGTACGGGATGCACTCGATCCACGGCCGCGCCCCGGCGATCGCCACCGGCCTGTCGGTGTCCCGGCCGGACCTGTCGGTCTGGGTGGTCACCGGTGACGGCGACGCGCTCTCCATCGGCGGCAACCACCTGATCCACGCGCTGCGCCGCAACGTGAACTTCAAGATCCTGCTGTTCAACAACCGGATCTACGGCCTCACCAAGGGTCAGTACTCGCCCACCTCCGAGGTCGGCAAGGTCACCAAGTCGACCCCGGTCGGGTCGGCGGACGCCCCGTTCAACCCGTTGTCGCTGGCGTTGGGCGCCGAGGCCACGTTCGTGGCCCGGACCATCGACTCGGACCGCAAGCACCTCCAGTCGGTGCTGCGGGCGGCGGCGGAGCACCAGGGCTCGGCGTTCGTGGAGATCTACCAGAACTGCAACATCTTCAACGACGGCGCGTTCGACCCGCTCAAGGAGCCGGCCACCCGGGACGACTTCCTGATCCGGCTGGAGCACGGGCAGCCGATCACGTTCGGCAAGGACGGCCAGTTCTGCGTCGTCCACCCGCCGGGCGGCTTCGGGCTGGAGGTCCGGGAGACCTCGGCCACCCCGGCCGAGGAGATCGTCGTGCACGACGCCACGGTCGCCGACCCGGCGTACGCGTTCGCGCTGTCCCGCCTGCCCGGGCTCGACCTGCGCAACACCCCGATCGGGGTGTTCCGGTCGGTCGGCCGCCCGTCCTACGACAGCGTGGTGCAGGAGCAGGTCGCCGCGGCGCGGGCCGCTGTCGACCAGACCCCGGAGCAGCAGCTCTCCGCGCTGCTCGGCAGCGGCGACACCTGGACCATCCTCTGACCGGTCACTGACCCGCCGACGCGAAGGGCGGGCCGTTCCCCCGCGGAACGGCCCGCCCTTCGGCGTGGAGGCACCCGGTCAGGCCGCCGCCGCGGCGGGCACCCACAGCTCGTCGACCGCCCGCTCGGCGGACGCCAGGCTCTGCTCGTGCAGCGGGATCAGCTCGGCCATCGCCGGGTTGACCGGGGCCAGGGTCAGCTCGGCGCAGATGAACCGCGGCTCCAGGCCGGTCATCGAGATGCCGTGCGGAAGCCACGGCGCGGCGTGGTCCCAGCCCTCCTTCGGGGTGCCCGCGCCGTAGCCGCCGCCCCGGCTGACCAGGACCACGAACTCGCGACCGCCGAGCAGCCCGGCCCCGGTCGCCGGGTCGTACGCGATGCCGGGGGCGATCAGGTGGTCGACCCAGGACTTCACCACGCTCGGTGCGCCGTAGTTGTAGAGCGGCAGCCCCAGCAGGATCGTGTCGGCCCGGGTCACCTCCCCCACCAGTTCCTCGGTCAGCTGCCAGGAGGCGCGCTGCTCGGGCGTGTGCTGGTCCGGCGGCACCATCCGGGCGAGACCGCCGGCGGCGTCCAGGTGCGGCACCGGGCTCTGCCCGAGGTCCCGGTAGGTCACCGTGCCGCCGGGGTGGGCGGCGCGCCAGGCGGCCGCCGCGCGGGCGGTGAGGCGCCGGCTGACCGACCGCTCGCCGGTGATGCTCGAGTCGATGTGCAACAGGTGTGCCATTGGTTGTTCCTCCTCCATCGATCGTTCGTGTAGGACCAACTATTTATAGCAGGGCGATGTTCCGCGGGCCGCGTAAACTGGGTCACATGTCCGCCGTGCCCGCCCAGGAGTCGGAGCGCCGTTCCGGGCCGCTGCTGCAGCACCTGGCCCGCCGGATGCGGCTGCGCTCCGAGTCGGTGCTGGCGCCGCTGGGTCTGCGCCCCCGGCACCTGGTCGCGCTCACCGTGCTGCGCGACTCGGGCGGGATCAGCCAGCAGGGGTTGGCCGCCACGCTCCAGATCGACGGCACGAACGTGGTCGGGCTGCTCAACGACCTGGAGGCGGACGACCTGGTCGAACGGCGCCGCTCCCCGGAGGACCGCCGCCGGCACGTGGTCAGCCTGACCGAGGTGGGCACGACACGACTCCGCGAGGCGGAGTGCGCGCTCGCCGGCGCGGAGGAGGAGGTGCTCGGCGCGCTGGAGCCGGGCGAGCGGGACCTGCTCTACGAGCTGCTGCGGCGGGCGAGCCAGGGCCGGTCGTCGTCCTGCGCCGAGGTGGTCTCGGCGGACGGCCCGGACGCCTGCTGACCGCCGCCGGTGACCCGGCCCGGCGGCCGGCTCAGACGGTGGTGGTGGCCTGCGGCCGGTCGTCGCGGACGTGGACCAGCATGTCGCCGGTCTCGATCACCGCGCCCGCGCGGTCGTTCAGCGTGACCACCTTGCCCCGGCGGACCAGCGCGATGACCAGCGACTCCAGTTCACGCGGCGACCGGCCCACCTCGCTGCGCTCGGCCGACCGCATCGCCAGCGCCATGCCCTGGCCGGGGGTGAGCAGGTCCTCCACCACGTCGATCAGCGGCGGGGCCGAGGTGGAGAGGCCGAGCAGCCGGCCGGCGGTGGCCGACGAGACGATCACGTGGTGCGCGCCGCTCTGCTTGAGCAGGGGCGCGTTCTCCGCCTCCCGGACCGCCGCGATGATCCGTACCTGACCGGCGGTCAGTTGCCGGACGGTCAGCGCCACCAGCACCGAGGCGTCGTCGCTGTCGGTCGCGATGATGACCGACTTGGCGGTGCGGACGTGCGCCTCCTCCAGCACCGACGAGCGGGTCGCCGAACCCTCGATCGTCACCAGCCCGTTCGAGGTGGCCTGCCGCAGGGCCGGGCCGCTCCGCTCGACCACCACGATCTTGGACTTGTCCGCCCCGTTCTCCAGCAGCGCGGAGACCGCGCTGCGGCCCTTGGTGCCGTACCCGCAGATGATGACGTGGTCCTTCACGGTTCTCCTCCACCGCGACAGGCGACGGCCGGTCCGGTACTGCTCGGTCAGGACTTCCAGGGTGGTGCCGACCAGGATGATCAGGAAGAGCACCCGGGCGGGGGTGACGAACAGGACGTTGACCAGTCGCGCCGACGGGCTGGACGGGGCGATGTCGCCGTAACCGGTGGTGGAGAGCGACACCACCACGTAGTAGAAGCAGTCGAGGAGGGTCAGGCCGTCCCCGTTGACGTCGCGGTAGCCGTCGCGGTCGAGCCAGACCACGAAGACGGTGGCGAGGACCAGCCCCAGGGCGGCGAGCAGGCGCAGACTCAGCGCGCTCAGCGGCCCCCGCCGTTGCGCGGGAAAATGGATCACCGTCGGTCCCGCTCCGCCACCGTCGCCTGCACGCCCTCAAGATAGCGGGTACGCCCCGAACCGGCCGGCCGGGCCGGGGACCGGCCCTCCACCGCACGAGCGGTAAGGATCTCGTCACATTCATCGACGTGCCGCTGGGCAAGACTCGTAACCCACCGATCGTGACGAGGGGGAGTCGGATGCGTACACGTGCGGCACTGACCACGCTGGCCGTGGTCCTCGGGACGGCCCTGGCCGGCGCGTCGCCCGCGGTGGCGGGTCGGCCCGGGGACCGCCCGCCGGAGACGACCCGGCCCACGCGGCCGAAGCCCACCCCCGTCCCGTCACCGACCGTCTCCCCCCGGCCGACCGCCTCGCCGACGCCCACCGTGCGGCCCACGCCGACGGTGTCCCCCTCGCCCACCGCGCGCCCGACGCCGACCGCCTCGCCGTCGCCGTCCGGCACGCCGGCCCCCAGCACTCCGGCACCGATGCCGACGGCGAAGCGGACCGCCGAGGTGCTGCCGGGGCTGGACGACAGCCGGAGCACCACGGCCTACGACGTCAACTCGGCCGGGGTGGTGGTCGGGTCGGCGGAACTGGCCAACGGCGACTGGCACGCGGTGCGGTGGGTCGACGGGCGGATCGAGGACCTGGGCACGCTCGGCGGCCGCACCAGTCAGGCCCAGGCGATCGACGAGCGGGGTCGTATCGTCGGCACGGCCCAGGCCGCCGACGGCAGCAGCCACGCCGTCGCCTGGGTGGACGGGAAGATCCAGGACCTCGGGCTGACCGGCGGCATCTTCTCGATCGCGTTCGACACGGCCGGGGACCGGATCGTCGGCGTCTATCACGTGACCGACAGCTTCACCGGACGGCGGGCATTCGTCCGGACCGGGGACACCGAGGTCACGATCGACGCGCCGCCGGGCGCGAGTGCCGCCGCGGTCAACGAGGCCGGTACGGTCACCGGCACCTACGGCTTCAAGGAGTGGACCGACCCTCCGTTCGTCAACCAGGCGTTCGTCTGGCGCGACGGCGTCCTCCGGTCGCTCGGCACGCTCGGCGGGCCCACCAGCGTCGCGAACGGCATCAACGATCTCGGTCAGGTGGTCGGCACGAGCTGGACCGCCGACGGCCAGTTCGCCGCGTTCTTCTGGGACGGCGCGACGATGCGCCGGCTGGCCACCAGCTCGGCCTCCCCGACGGCACAGTCGCTGAACGACTCGGGTCTGGTGATCGGCACCGACGGCACCGGCAGCCGGGCGATGATCTGGCCGTCGCCGACGGCGAGCTCGCAGCTGCTGCCGCTGCCGGACGGGGCGGTGAGCAGCGTCGCGATCAACGTCAACGACGCCGGTGTCATCGCCGGGCAGGCGAACTTCGTCTCGCCGAGCTGGCACAGCCGAGCGGTCGTCTGGCGGTGACCGGAACCGGTCCGGTCGGCACCACGGGGGCCGACCGGGCCGGTCCGACCCGCCGGGACAGGGCATGATGGGTGGCGTCGGCGAACGGCGACCGCGAGGAGGCCGGCATGTCGTTGCTGCGACGGGTGATCGGCGGAGTGCTGCGGCGGATCCGCCTGCGTCAGGGCCGCACGCTGCGCGAGGTGGCCCAGGCCGCCGGGGTCTCCCTGCCCTACCTCTCCGAGGTCGAGCGCGGCCGCAAGGAGGCGTCCTCCGAGGTGCTGGCCGCGATCTGCCGGGCGCTCGGGATCCACCTCGCCGACCTGCTGGAAGAGGCGCGCGACGAGCTGCGCCGCGAGCGGCCCACGCCGGTCGGCACCGCCATTCCGCTGGCCCGCCTCGACCGCGCGCCGGCCGCCCGCACCGGCCCACACCTGCGGGTCGGCCCGCCCCGGTTGTCCGTCACCCGCCGGCCCACCACGTCGCCCCGGACCTCGGTGGCCCAGCGGCCGGCGGTCTCGCTCCGCCCGCCGGTCGCCCGTCGGCCGGTCACCGCCATGCCCCTGCTCGGTGGCGCGCGGCGCGCCGAGCGGCTCGGGCCGACACCGGTCGGCCCCGCCCTCGACGCCACCACCCCGATCGGGTTCGGCGGCGGCATCCGGATCTGGCCGACCCCCTCCGCCCCGACCGTCCGCCCGCGTCCGCGTACCTCGCCGGCGGTGGCCCGGCGGCGGGCCCGCGCCGGCCGGCGGCGCGCGGTCGCCGCGTAGCTTCTGCCCAGGGCGAATCTGCCCCGGGCAGAAAGCCTGGGCCGCGGGGGTGCGCCCGACGGACGCTGGAGACCGCCGGCTCGCCGGGCGGTTCCCCGCCCACCGGCGGCACGGAGGTGGGCGGTCATGGGTGGTGGCATCTGGATGCTGGACGAGGGGCAGCCGGCCTTCGGTGACCGGGTCTTCGAGCGGCTGCTGAAGGAGCGGATCATCTTCCTCGGCACCGAGGTCACCGACGCCTCGGCCAACCAGATCTGCGCGCAGATCCTGCTCCTCGCGGCGGAGGACCCGGAGCGGGACATCTTCCTCTACATCAACTCGCCGGGCGGCTCGGTCAGCGCCGGCATGGCCGTCTACGACACCATGCGGTACGTCAACAACGACGTGGCCACGCTGGCGCTGGGGATGGCCGGGTCGATGGGGCAGTTCCTGCTCTGCGCCGGGGCCGCGGGCAAGCGGTTCGCGCTGCCGCACGCGCGGATCATGATGCACCAGCCCTCCGGCGGGATGGGCGGCACGGCGGCCGACATCACCATCCAGGCCGAGAACATGCTGCACGTGAAGCGCACGATGCAGGAGCTGATCGCGGAGCACAGCGGGCACACGCTGGAGGAGATCCAGCGGGACTGGGACCGGGACCGCTGGTTCACCGCCGAGGAGGCCCGCGACTACGGCCTCGTCGACCAGGTGCTCTCCCGCGTCGACCAGCTCGCCGCCTGAGCCGGACGGCCCGGCCGGTCGCGCCGGCCGGGCCGTCCGCCACGGTCAGGGGTAACTGACCACCGGGCTGGTGCCGTAGGAGCCGACCACCGGGGTGCCGGCCTCGTTGATCGTCCGCTCGATCCCGCCGCTGCCGTTCAGGAACACGGTGATCGCGTCGTGGAACCGCACGCCGGCCCGGCGCGGCGCCTCGATCGCCCGGTCGCAGCGGATGTCCACGCCCTGGTTGAAGTACGCGTAGACGCCGAGCCCCCACGCCTCGTGCGTGCGGACGTGGTCGGCCACCTTGTAGGAGGCCCAGCCGTTGCCGGTGGGGCTGCGCCAGGCCGCCTGACTCGGCGGGTCGTAGGGCAGCTCGCTCTGGTAGAACACGGTCCGCCCGCGCTCGCCGTTCCAGATCGTCTGCCAGCGCTGGTAGTGCTCCACGAAGAGCCCGTACGCGGTCACGTCGTCGCCGTTGACGACCACGCCGGTGGCGGCGGTGTTCACGGTCCAGCCGATGGTGCCCGGCCGGCCGTGGTCGCCGCGCCAGGCCCAGATGTTGTCGATCAGCGTGTGCCGGCTGTTGACGACCAGGCTGGTCACCGCGCGCCCGGCGTACGGGCCGCCGATGCGGAAGAAGACGTCCTGGAGCGAGATCGGATTCGTGGCGTGCGACCGGTGGCAGTGCCGTCCACCGACCTCGACCAGCACCTCCGACTCGACCGGCCCGGCGTCCACCAGCACCCCGGCGATCCGTACCCCGTCGACGTCCTCGATCCGCAGCGCCGCGTCGCCGCCAGTCGGCACGAGGCTCGGCATGCCGAGGCCGAGCACGACGGTGTTCGGCAGGCGGACCCGCAGCGCCCGGTCCAGGTGGTAGACGCCGGGGGTGAGCAGCAGGTGCCGGCCCCGGGCGAGTTCGGTGTTGATCCGTCGGGCGGAGTCGGTGGGCCGGGCGAGGTAGAAGTCGGACAGCGGCAGCGAGGGCACCGGCGCCCCGCCGGCGCCCCAGGTGGTGCCCGCGGTGTCCCGGCGCGGGCGGGGCACGGCGACGCGCCAGCGGCCCGCGCCGTCGACGAAGAGGTACGGCTTCTCCCGGGTCACCGGGCTGGTCGGCAGCGTGGTGTACGGCGGGTCGGGGAAACCCTGCGCGGGCGCGCCGACCACACCGGAGAAGACCTGGTTCCAGACTCCGTTGGTCCAGTCGCCGCCGAGTTCGCTGTCCCGGGTGAGCCACTGCTGCTGGGATCCGTTGATGGTGATCCCGTCCACCCTGGAGTCGGCGATGTAGCCGCCGCTGGAGTAGCCGCCGTTGCCGGGTTCCAGCCACAGCACGCCCTTGATGTGCACCCGGCGCATCGGGGACGCCTGCGAGACGGCCCACTGGTTCGACCAGTCGGTGGGGCTCACGGCGAGGTTCTCCGCCGAGCGCCAGAAGTTGGTCAGCGCGGAGATGCCGGCGGGTGAGTTCGGGTCGGGCTGCCCGACCACCCGGACCGCACCGTGGATCTCCACGTCGTCCGGGTGCGCGCCGAGCCCGGCGACGGTCGTGTAGTAGCCGAGCCGGGCGCCCACCTCGTAGCGGCCGGGCTTGAACAGCACGGCGTAGCGGTCGAAGCCCATCTCGTTGTGTTCCTGGGCGGTGAAGATCCGGTCCAGGGTGGACTGGATCTCCGCGGCCGGCGTGCTCGGGTCGAAGACGTGCACGTGGGGCCCGAAGTCGGGCTCCCGGGTCGGGCGTGCCGGCGGGGACGCGACGGCGGCGCCGGCCGGGAGGCCGAGGGCGGTGAGCGAGGCCGCCGAGGCGGTGAGCGTGAGGAAACGGCGGCGGGAGGGGTCGGGTGATCGCATCTGCCTGCCTGTTCGGTGATGGTGGGAGAGCGCTCTCCTGGCCGTTCCTACCTCATCGCCGTCGATCCCGCCAGAGCCCGCCGGTTCCGGAACCGGGAAGGATCTCGACGCCGCGAGGGTTGCGCCTCAAGAAAGTTGAACTCGCAACCACAGGGAGCGCGCCCATGTCCATCGCCGTCACCGGGGCCACCGGCCAGCTCGGCCGCCTCATCGTCACCGCGCTGCTCGACTGCGGCGTACCGGCCGGGGAGATCATCGCGGTCGGCCGCGACACCGACCGGCTCGCCGACCTCGCCGGCCACGGGGTCGTCACCCGCCGGGCCGACTACGACGACCCCGACTCCCTGCGCGCCGCCTTCGCCGGCGCCGAGAAGCTGATGTTCGTCTCCGGCAGCGAGGTCGGCCGTCGCCGACCACAGCACGCCAACGTGGTGACCGCCGCCCGGGAGGCCGGCGTCGGGCTGGTGGTCTACACCAGCATCGCCCACGCCGACACCTCCGGCCTGCTGCTCGCCGGCGAACACCGGGACACCGAGCAGCTCCTGCACGACTCGGGCCTGCCGTCCGTGTTCCTGCGCAACAGCTGGTACCTGGAGAACTACACCGGCCAGCTCGACGCGTACCGGGAGCACGGAGTGACCGGCGCGGCGGGCGACGGGCGGGTCAGCGCCGCCACCCGCGCGGACCTCGCCGAGGCCGCCGCCGTGGTGCTCACCCGCGACGACCACACCCCGGTGTACGAGCTGGGCGGCGCGCCGTTCAGCCTCACCGAACTGGCCGCCGAGGTCAGCCGCCAGACCGGCGTTCCGGTCGGCTACACCGACCTGCCGGCGGACCGCTTCACCGAGGCGCTGGTCGCCGCCGGCCTGCCCGAGGGGTACGCGGCAGTCCTCGCCGACGCCGACCGGGGGATCGCCCGCGGCGAGCTGGAGGTCGGCGACGACCTCGCAAAGCTGCTCGGCCGCGAGCCGACCACCCTGGCCGAGGCGATCCGCGCCGCGCTCTGAGGACCGGTCGGCGCGCCTGGCCGCCCGTGGCGGCGGCCAGGCGCGCCGCGTCGTTCAGGCGCGCTCGGCGCGCTGCTTCACCAGGTCGTCGACCAGGCTCTCCACGTAGTCGGCCGTCTCCTCCCAGCGGGTGACGGCGACGCTGCGGATGCCCATGGCCTTGACCGGGTAGTCGTTGCCACCCACGTCGAGCCGGTCACCGACGAAGAGCACGTTGTCGATCTTCAGGTCCAGGCACTCCAGCAGCTTCCGCATGCCGTACGCCTTGTCCACACCCTTGCGGGTGACGTCGATCGAGGTCGAGCCGCCACCACGGACCTCCAGGTCCGGCAGCTTCGCCGCGACCGCGTCCCGCAGCCGCTTCTTCTTGTCGCCGTCCGGGTCCCAGCCGTACTTCTCGGCCGGCGGCGCGGACTGCCCCAACGCCGAGAACGTGATCTGGCTGCCCCGGTCCTCGATGATGTCGCCCCAGGTCTTCGCCTCCCACAGGCCGAGCGCCTGCGCCGACTCGGTCAGCGCCGCGACGACCCGGGCCTTGTCGGCCTCGGTCAGGTCCTCGGCGTAGACCTGCCGCCAGTCCCCGTCCGACCAGCGGTAGTAGCGGGTGCCGCAGGTCGGCATCAGGTGCAGGCGGGCGCGCTGCTCCTCGGTGAGGTCGAGGTGGGTCAGCACCTGCGACTGGAACTGCTCGAACCGCCCACCCGAGATGATCAGGACGTCCACCTCGGTGAGCAGGTGGCCGAGCAGATCCGCCATCCGACGATCGATCTGGGACTTGGAAATCGCCAGGGTGTCGTCGAGGTCGAACGCCACCACTCGAAGATCGTTCACGAACACCTCATGTCGTCGCGGGCAGGCCAGGACTAGCAGGGTACCGACGGTGACCCTCCGGCGTCCGCGAGCCCCGATCGTCACGCCACGCAGCCTTCTGGTCGCAGGCTATCGCCTCCGCCGCTCAGTCGCGGCCGTGGGCAGCGGAAACGTCCGCGTAGACCACCCCGTCGGCGCACGCGGCGACCACCGACGAGGGCCACTGCGGGTCGTAGTCCCGGCACCGCCGCACGCGTCGGAAGGCGGCCGCCTTCTCCGCTCCGGGCAGGAGCAGCACGGCCCGGTGGGCCAGGTCGGCCATGGTGGCGATCCCCATCGTGACGCCGTGCGTGGGCACCTCGCCCACGGACCCGAAGGCGGGATACGTGCGGAGGTTGTCCCGGCGGGTGGAATCCTCCAGGCGGACCACACGCGTCACGCTCTGCCGAGCCGAGCCCGGCCCGTTGAAGCCGACATGACCGTCGCCCGAACCGGATGCCAGGATCAGCAGGTCCATCCCCCCGTGCTCGCGGATCCGCGCGTCGAGATCGGCGGGACGGTCGGGCCCGGGGACCCAGATCTGCGCGGCGGGAATCCGATCCGGCGGCCGCAGCCCTCGATTGAGCGGTCCGACGACCTCCGTCGTGACGTACCGCTCGCAACTGTGGTGCCGATCCGCCGGCACCGGCACGAAGCGGCCGGCCACGGTCTGGACGTACGCGTCCAGCGCTACCACCACGAGACCGGAGACGGGGATGCGCCGCTCCGCCACCACCTCGGCGAGCACCCGGAAGGTACGGGTGGCGCTGCGTCCGGAGGGACAGCCCAGAAGGTAGCGCCGGCCTGCCGAAGCGGCAGCGCGTAGGCCGCGGGCGATCTCCAGTGCCGTCTGGGTCGCGAGATCCTCGGCGGTGGCGAACACGACGGAACGGACCGGCACGGCCATTCTCCTACCACTTTGGAATGGTTCGACGAGAAGACGTTATTGCGTCCCGCGCTACCGTCGTCAATACCCGCCCGGCTGTTTCCGTGGTCGAGGGAGGCCGATGGTGTCATCCCCTGTCTCATCAGACCTCAGCGCCAATCTGCAGCGATTCGACGGAATTCGGGTGCACGACCTCCTGCACGAATACGCCGAGCGCGGAGCGGCCGTGGTCCGCCTTCGCGTGGCGGACGCGCCGGCCACCTACGTCGGCACCGTTCACGTCGACATCGACATGCCCGTGCCGGCCCGCAGCCGCAGCCCGTGGACGCCACTCGTCGAACTGGCGGTGCCCCTTCCTCTGGACGCCCTCCGGGCGACCGGCACCGCGCCGCCCCGCGTCACCGACCTGAGCGTCACCGGCGGCGGACGTGCCCTCAGCACACGTCCGGTCACCACGGACTCCTGCCTGGTCGTCCAGGTGCCGTCACGCGAACTGCGGGGCGTACCGGGGAGACTGCACATCACCTTCACGAGCGCGAGCCTGTTCTTCCTGGTCGGTGGCGACGGCGTGCTCCAGACCTGGCGGCTCGGCTTCGCCGTCCGCACCGCCTCGGTCCCCCGCACCGTCATCAACCTCGAGCACTCGCCGGAACTGTCGCTGCGGTGCCGGGTGGACTCCTCCGAATACCACTCGCTGGCACAGGGAGTGGGGCCCGGCACGGTACGGAAGATCGGGTTCTATCCGTCCGGGCGGGCCGAAATCACGTACCTCTTCGGGCTGCACAGCGAATCGCGCTTCCGCAACCTGGCGATGCTGCCGTTCGCCGGATGCGTCGGGCTGTTCTCCTCCGCCCTGACCATCGCGCTCGTCTTCGGTGGCTACACCGACATGGCCGCGGTCACCCTCGCGCTCGCCCTGGCGCCGCCCGTCCTCCAGGCCGTGCGGCCGTCCACCGGCTTCTACCGGTCGGCCGACATCCACAGCCGCAGCCCCGGCGCCTGGATCTTCGCCACGTCGATCGCGCTGTACGCGCCGGCCACGCTGTTCGCCGTTCTCACCATCACCGACCTCAGCGAGCTGCGCCGGGTGAGCCAGGTCGTCTGCTACGCGTTCGGTGTGCTGCTCGGCCTGCTCGGCACGGCGATCCTCGTCGCCGTGCGGGAACAGATCCTGCCCCCGCACTACTGCGACGTGTGCACGACGCGGTTGATCTGGCGGCGCCGGAGCCGGCTGCACCGCGCGAGCAGGCGTACGGTGTGCCAGAGATGCTTCGCGGACATCGAAGCCGACGAGCAGGCGAGAGGCTGAGGAAGTGGCGCACCGACCGCTGACGTTCGACCTGGCCGCCGAGATCGCCGAAACCGTGCGGCCGGCCCTGTCCGACGCCGTCGCGACCACCGACCTCGGCGAGGTCACCCAGGACAAGGGCGGTGGGCACACCGCCCACAAGGTCGACGACGTCGCCGAGCAGGTCCTCTTCGACGCCCTGCGCCGGCGGGGCTTCCAGGGCCAGGTCTTCTCGGAGGAAGCCGGCCTGGTGCGACTGGGCGCGGATCCCCGGATGATCGTCTGCGACCCGTACTGCAACACCACCCTGACCTTCCACGGCGTGCGGGAGTCGGCGGTGGCGGTGTACGAGTACACCGTCGAGGGAGAGTTCCTCAGCGGCGCCATCGCGGACATCCAGATCCCGCGCGTCGTCTGGGCCGGCCCGGACACCGGGGCACACGTCTCCACCCTGGGCGGCGACACCCGGGCGGCGACCTGCTCGAGTGTCCAGCGGGTCGAGGACGCGTTCCTGGTCGTGTCGCTCCTGAAGCGCAACCGCCGCCAGCACCCGCCGCTGACGCTGCTCGCCGGCCCCAAGCTGCTCGGTACGGTCGACGGCGCCATCGTCGCCGCCCGCATCGCCGTCGGTGAGGTGGACGGCTTCGTCGACCACGAGTTCGGCCAGCCGTCCTACGAGACGCTGGCGTACGAGCTGGTGGCCCGAGCCGGCGGGAGGGTGACCGACCCGGCCGGTGAGCCGATCGACTTCGGCGCGATCGTCCGTGGCCTCGGGCGTGGCGAGGTGCGGCGGCACCGGATCCTCGCCATCGCCAACCCGAGCCTGCACCGGGACGTTCGGGCGCACCTCGCCGGCTGACGGGGTAAACCGGTCGACAGGCACACCGGACGCGACCATGGTGGACCGATGCGCCAGGAGGAGATCTGGGACGCCGAGGCAGCCCGGCGCTACGACACCCCGGGCACCGGGATGTTCGCGCCGGACGTGCTCGGGCCCACAGTCGACCGCCTCGCCGCGCTCGCCGGTGACGGACGCGCCCTGGAGTTCGCCGTCGGCACCGGCCGGGTGGCCGTACCGCTGGCCGAACGCGGCGTGCCGGTCAGCGGGATCGAGCTCTCCGTACCCATGGTGGAGCGACTGCGGACGAAGGTCGACGCGGCCACGATCCCGGTGGTGGTCGGCGACATGGCCAGCGCGACCGTGCCCGGTGAGTTCAGCCTGGTCTACCTGGTCTACAACACCGTCGCCAACCTGCTCTCCCAGGCCGAACAGGTGGCCTGCTTCCGCAACGCCGCCCGCCACCTCCGGCCGGGCGGGCGGTTCGTGATCGAGCTGTGGGTGCCCGAGCTGCGTCAGCTCCCCCCGGGCCGGCAGGCGACCGTGTGGCACACCGAGAACGGATACATCGGCCTGGACACCTACGACGTGCTGCGGCAGCGGGTGGTGTCGCACCACGTCCGGTTCGGCGCCGGCCGGGAGGCGCAGATCTTCCGCACCCCGCACCGCTACGTCTGGCCGTCCGAGCTGGACCTCATGGGCGAGCTGGCCGGATTCGCCCTGGAGAGTCGGCACGCCGACTGGACCGGCGCCGAGTTCACCGGAGAGTCGCGCTCGCACGTGTCGGTCTACCGACTGCCCGGCTGACCTACGCTCCCGGCCATGGCGAAGGTTCTCGTCACCGGCATGTCCGGCACCGGCAAGTCGACTGCGCTGCGGATGCTGGCCGCGCGTGGCCACCGCACCGTCGACACCGACTCCGACCGCTGGAGCCGGTGGGTGCCCCTGCCCGACGGTTCGTCCGACTGGATCTGGCGCGAGGACGCGATAACCGACCTGCTCACCGGGCACCGCGCCGGGCACCTGTTCGTCGCCGGGTGCAGGAGCAACCAGGGCCGGTTCTACCCGAGCTTCGACCACGTCGTGCTGCTCAGCGCCCCGGCCGAGGTGCTGCTGACGCGCATCGCCGACCGCACCGACAACCCGTACGGCAAGCGGGCCGAGGAACGGGCCGAGATCCTGCGCAACCTCGCCGAGGTCGAGCCCCTGCTGCGGGCCACCGCCACCGCCGAGGTCGACGCGTCGGCGCCGGTCGAGAGCGTCGTGGGGCACCTGGAGCGCCTCGCCGGCGGGTAGAGTCGGACGCATGTTCGAAAGCGCCCTCGTCAATCTCTACACCTCCGACATCGAGGCCGGCATCCGCTTCTACCGCGACCTGCTCGGCTTCGTCGAGACGTTCCGGACGCCCACCGAGGGCGTCCCGGAGCACGTCGAGTTCCGCCTCGGCGGGTTCACGCTCGGGCTCGGCACCGTCGAGGCGGCCCGGCGCGCCCACGGCGTCGCCGCCGAGCCGGGACGGCCCGCCATGGCGCTGGTCGTGTGGACGCACGACGTCGACGAGGCCTTCGCCCGGCTGGCCGCCGCCGGCGTACCGACGGTTCAGGACCCGCACGACTCGGGCAACGGCAACCGCAACGCCCTGCTGCGGGACCCGGACGGAAACCTCGTGGAGATCGTCTCCAAGGTCGGCTGAGCGGTTTCCGGTTCGTCCGCCCGGGGTCACGCCGACGAGGCGATCAGGCCGGTAGTGGGCACGCAGGCCCCGGAAAGGGGAACAGTGATCGCCGATCAAGGCTTTGATCTGGTGCCCCCGGCAGGATTCGAACCTGCGACACACGGTTTAGGAAACCGATGCTCTATCCCCTGAGCTACGAGGGCGCGAGGGCCCAGTCTAGCGACCTTGGGGTTCACCTGGGGTGGCAGGGAGTGGCCCACGTTCACCCACGTTCCCCGGACCGCCGTTCGTCCAGCCCAGGACCACACACGGAGTCTCGACCGTGTCGACGGTGGCCTCCTCAATCATCGCCTCCAGCACGGCGGTCCCCTTCGAGGCCTTCGGCGGAGGACAGCGGACCGGCGTCGGGGTGCTCGGAGTTCGATGCGCGAGGATGCGGTGGCCGAGTTCGTCGATCTTCGCCGGGAGGCGGAGCGGGCTACGGGCGGAGAACGCCCGGCTGGCGCGTCTGCTCATCAGTTCAGACGTTCCGTCGTGAGGACGGCGTCAGGCACTTGCTCAGGCTGATGTCGTCGACGTAGGTGCCGTCGATCAGGAACTCGCCGGCGTGTCGGCCTTCGACGGCATAACCGTGCTGTTCGTAGAGCCTGGCGCATCGCCTCGGTCAGGGCGGGCAACACGCGATCGGCGATCTGGGCCACCGAGCCGCCACTCAGGTCCATGCCCGTGGATTTCTCCGCGAGCACATGCCCGACCAGGCCGGTTGCTGAGGCGAGGGCGATGGACCCATCGGTGGCGATCCTGTGGGGTGAGCCGCCGGCGGCTCCGGCGGCCGACAGCAGCGTGACCGCGCCGTATGCGGCCGTGCGAAGCGTGAGCTTGTCCTGGGTGGAAAGGTTGACGGACACGGTGGTGAGCTCCTTGATGTTGACGTGGGCAGGTGGCGACCGCCGGGTGGCGGCCCGGGATCACCGGGCGGGTCTCGGCTCCCGACCGGGGCGACCCACGACCGGAGGCGGACAGGATTTTTCACGACAAACCTCTCTTCATCGGGCACGGTTCGGCCCGGACGTACCGGTGGATCGGAGTCAGGGCCGCCGGTTACGGCAGGGTGAGTTCGTAACGGATACGCCGCCCGAGAGGGCGGAAGCCCAGGTGTCGACGCAGGGCGACCAGGTCGGAGTCCCCGTCGGCGGTGCGGGTCTCGATCTCCTCGACGTGTGGATGGACCTCGCGCAGTCGGGTGAGCAGAGCGGCGTTGACCCACAGCCCCAGGCGTCGTCCGCGATGACCGACGAGCACAGCAGGGCCGTACTGGCGGGCGCGACGCCGCGGCAGTGCACCTGTCGTCGCCAGGACATAGGCGACCACCCCGCCGTCCGCCTCGGCGGCGCTCACCACCGCGGCACCGGGACGGCTCGGATGCCGGAGCAGTTGCTCGACGCTGGTCGCGCCGCACGGATCCCCGGTCCAGTGACGCAGTCGGTATCCGGGGTGCTCGACATCGACCAACTCACCCAGCCATGCATGGTGGACATCGCAGTAGGTGAGCAGTTCATGGCTCCCGGATCCGATGCGCCGGAATCCGTGCCGCTCACAGAATGACCGCGCGGCGGAACCCGGGCTGGTCTCCACGATCAACCGCCGGCCCACCGCGTGTGCGCCGACGGCGGCCAGCAGCCGCGATCCGATCCCTCGACGACGCCACTGCGGCTGCACGTACAGGTTCAGCTCGAGGGTGTCCGGCTCCAGGGCGGTCGGTGCCTCAGGCAGCTCGTACCCGAACGGCATGACCGGACGCAGGCCGGCGACCCCGGCCACCACACCGGGCGAGGTCACAGCGTGCCAGCGTGGGGTGCCGAGATGATCCGGCACGGCCACTATGTCGATCACGCTTTCGCTCATGCGTCCACCATCGCCCGGCCGCCCTGGCCGATCAACGCAGAAGATCGCATCGCCGCATTAGCCAGCGGTGATCGATCGCCGACGGGCCCGCGACGGCCGGTGGTCCGCGCCACGCTCGCGCCGCCCGCTCTCGTCGCGGCCGTAGACTGCCCAGTCCCAGGCCACGACGATCGGAGACAGGGCCGTCCGGTGGAGCTGCGCGATATCGAGATCTTCCTGACACTGACCGAAGAGCTTCACTTCGGTCGTACGGCCGAGCGTCTGCACGTGTCCCAGTCGCGGGTCAGTCAGTCGATCAAACAGCAGGAACGCCGGATCGGCGGGGGCCTCTTCGAGCGTACGAGCCGTGCTGTTCGGCTCACCCCTCTGGGCGAGCGGCTGCGCGACCGTCTCCGCGCCGGCTACAGCGAGATCATCTCCGGCATCGAGGAGGCCACCGCCACCGCCCGCGGCCAGGCCGGCACGCTGACCATCGGCACGATGGCCACCCACTACCAGTCGGTCGAAGCCATCCTCGACCTGTTCCGGCAGCGGCACCCGCAGTGCGAGCTGCGCCTGCGCGAGATCCTGCCGACCGACCCGCTCGGGCCGCTGCGGGCCGGTTCGGTCGACATCGGGATTCTCTGGCTGCCCATCCGTGAGCCCGACCTCACGGTCGGGCCGGTCCTACACCGGGAGGAGTTGGTGCTCGCGGTGGCTGCCGGTCATCCGTTGGCTGGCCGGGGCAGCGTCCAGCTGGAGGATCTCGGCGATCATCCGGTGGTCTACCCCGAGGGACCCATTCCGGACTACGTGTGGGAGGCGCACACCCCGTCCACCACCCCGGCGGGACGACCCATCCGGCGCGGACTGGGCATCGTCACCCTCGAGGAGGCCTTCCGGGCGATCGCCCGTGGTGACGTCGTGTCTCCGATCGGGTCGGACGTGGCATCCACCCGACAGCGAGGCGACATCACCTTCCTGCCCATCACTGACGGACCGGTGTTGCACTACGCGCCGGTGTGGCGCGGCGACGGCGAGAACGCCCTTGTACGCGCCTTCGTCCGGGCCGCCACGGAGGCACAGCGAACGACATAGCCGGCCCGGCGCCGCCCTTTCCACCGCCAGGTCGTGACTGCGGCTCCACGCCGAGCGCCGGACAATCTCGTGCCGACGTCCGAAGACCCGCAAATCGAACATCAAAGCGCTGCAAACGGAACGCCAAGGCCCGCGCAAATCGAAAGCCCGTGCTCCCGCAGATCGAAAATTCGGCCGCTACGATGGAGCCGTGCCCACACCGCATCTGATCCCCCGCCGCGCCGCCGCGCAGGTCAATGCCGCTCTGGCGGACACCCGCGTTGTCTTGATCAGCGGAGCACGCCAAGCAGGCAAGAGCACCCTGGTTCGCCTCGTCGCCGGCGATCGTCTCGCCGAGCGCCGCGATCTTGATCGGGCTCAGGACCGGGCGGCGGCGATCGCCGACCCGGTCGGGTTCGTGGACTCCTCCGAACTCCTGGTCATCGACGAGATCCAGCGCGCTCCGGAACTACTGCTGGCCATCAAGGCAGCAGTCGACGAAGACCCTCGTCCGGGCCGGTATCTGCTCACCGGCTCGTCACGGTTGTTCGGCATGGTTGCCGCCCCGGACGCGTTGCCCGGCCGGATGGAGACCGTGGAACTCTGGCCGTTCTCCCAAGGAGAACTCGACGCCGAGCCGGACGGATTCATCGACGCAGTCTTCACGCTCGGTCCGGACCTGCGACACGAGTCGGAGGTGACCCGCGCCGACTATGCGGCCAGGATAGTGCGCGGCGGGCTACCCGAGGCCACCACCCGTACCGACCCACGCCGCCGCCAACGGTTCCTCGACGCCTACGTCCAGGCGCTCATCGACCGCGATGTCCGGCAGCTGTCCGACATCCAGCACAAGGGCGAGCTACGCAAACTGGTACGCCTGCTTGCGGCCAGGTCCGCGACCATCATCGCCGCCAACTCCCTCGAATCCGCCCTCGGGCTCAGTCGACCGACGATCGGCCGCTACCTCCAGGCCCTGGAAGAGATCTTCCTGATCAAGCGGATCCCGGGCTGGTCCCGCAATCTGGGCACCCGGGCCACCGCCGCGTCGAAACTGGTCTTCGTCGACTCGGGCATTGCCGCCAACGAGATCGCGACCGACGCCCGGGCACTGCTCCGGCCGGGCGCACCGTTCGGCCCACTCCTCGAGTCATTCGTCCTGTCCGAACTCTCCCGCCAGCTCACCTGGTCCGAGCAGCCCGTCGACCTCTCTCACTACCGCGACCAGAGCAGGTACGAAGTCGACGCGGTGCTCGAGAACAGATCCGGCCAGGTGGTCGGGATCGAGGTGAAGGCGGCCACGACCGTCGGACCCGACGACTTCCGCGGGCTACGCCGACTCGCCGACCGCCTCGGCGAGGACTTCATCGCCGGCATCGTCCTCTACACCGGAACCTCAACGCTGCCGTTCGGCGACAGGCTCCGCGCCATGCCGGTCAGCGCCCTGTGGCAGGTTCCCGCCTCGACAACAGACTGAGCCCGCTCACAAGTCGCTCCTCAGCCCCTCAGGGCTACCGAAGACCGAGAGGCGTGGCCTGCTGATCTTCGGCAAGCGATCGCAGCGAGCCCGCGAAGCGACCGGCACGCAACAGGGGACGATAGGAAAGCCGCAGGTCATCGGCCTGCGAGCACCGGCGGAGCGTCGTCTTGGGAAACCGATGCTCTATCCCCTGAGCCACGAGGGCGCGAGGGCGCAGTCTAGCGACCTGGGGTTCACCTGGGGTGGCGGGAGTGGCCCACGTTCCCCCGACCCCCGTTCGCCCAGCCCAGGACCACCTCACGCCGTAGGAACGCGCCGCCCTCACCAGCCGCGACGGCCTGCTCATATGTGGCCAGCAGCTCCAGCTCCTGCCCCGGCGTGAACGACCGGCGTACCCGCGGCCCGCCAGAACGCGGACCTTCTTGCGGCTCATGACCCCGTCCTGGGCCGTCGCGACGTCAACAGCAGTATTCAACGCTTCTCGATCCTGAACTGTCCGAGGGACTTGCTACGAGCCGCTGACCTCAACTCATCCTGACGGACAGGGACAGCGCGGCTTACTCGCTCATGCGGTCGGGGCGCTGAGGACGCAGTCAACGGCCGTATAGAGAGTTTCGGTTTCGGAC
This sequence comes from Micromonospora sediminicola, assembly GCF_900089585.1. NCBI lineage: Bacteria > Bacillati > Actinomycetota > Actinomycetes > Micromonosporales > Micromonosporaceae > Micromonospora > Micromonospora sediminicola. The sequence goes on from NZ_FLRH01000004.1 coordinate 1,836,490, forward strand.
TTCAGGATCGAGTCCTCGGTGGGCAGGGCTCGTGCGATGGAGAGCCCATTGAGGACGGTGAGCAGGAATCGCACTCGGCGTGCGTGGTCCTCCCTGGGAAGCGCGCCTTCGTCAGCGAGAACCGTCAGCCAGTACTCGATACGGCGCCACCCGCCTCGCTCCAGGGCGAGATACGCCGCGCGCACCTCCTCGCTCGGCTCGGGTGCGATGAACATCTGGTACGCCTTGCCCCACGCCTCACGTGCTTGCTCCCCGACGCCGGCGGGGGCGAGCACTTGCCGGAGACAGTTGACCAGTCGATCCCGGACGGGCAGCGATCGGTCGTGGATCGGGTCATCAGGGAACATGTGGTCGTAGATTCTGGCGAGCACGGCGTCCTGCAGCGCGCGCTGGGTCGGAAAGTGGAACCTGAGCGAGCCCGTGCTCACCCCGGCCCGTGCCGCGACCGCACGCACGCTCAACCGTGCGGTCACATCCTCTGCGAGCATCGCCGCCGCGGCCGCGAGGATCCGTTCCCGCGAGCCGGTGCTCCCGTCGTCCCGTGTCATCCGCCACCTCCTGTCACATCGTACTAGCACGCCGTGCTAGCGTTGCCACTAGTACAGCGTGTTAGTGAGAAGCGGCGGTCGACGGCGAGCGAGGGAACGTGATCGAGGACTGGCGACAACGGCGGGCAGCCAAGCGCATCAAGAGCGGAGACGGGCGGGCATTGAAACGCCTCCGCTGGTGGCAGCTACCCTTCCGCGCACTGTTCCACCTTCCACTGGCCGACGGGGATGGCCGGCAGACGGTGTACGCCGTCGACATCCCACGCCGGACCGACCCGGAAGGCGGCAAGGCGAGAGCGCACCTGTATCTCGACGGCAGACACCACGCCGAGTCCAAGCTCCCGGCAGTCTTCCCCGTCGAGGGCGGCATCATCGAAGTGGCGATCAGTGCATTCGGGCTCAAGCGCTGCCACTACGTCACCACCGCCGGCGCGGAGCACCCGCTCATTCCGGATCCGAAGTCCGCCGAAGGACGCCGCGCCCGCGTCGAACACGAACACCCGACGCTGAGCCGCTCGATCAGCTTTCTCTCCGTGCTGATGCTCCTCATCGGCGTGGGCCTGAACCTGCTGCAACTCGCCGAACCGATGTCGCGGATCCCCCCGATCGCCGAGAACATCGGAACTTTCGACTCGCCCATTCACCTGCCGATCTGGCTCAACCTCGCCCTCGCCGTCGGGGCCGCACTGGGGAGCACCGAGCGGGCACTCCGCCTGCGTCACAGCGTGCTCGACCACGCCGGGAAGTGACCCCATCCACTGGAGGAAGCCATGACCACCACGAACAAGCCGACCTCACCACCCATTCCGGCCGAGCCGGGCAACGGGCCGTCAGTCCCCACCGGAGTGGAATACCACCGGGTACTCGCCGGCGAAGAACGCCGCATCGGTCGCGGCGTTCTCGCGATCCTCCTCCTGCTGGCAGGGCTCGTCGTCTTCCCGACGGTCATCGGCAGAGCGGCTGCGCTCATCGACGTACGGATGGGGAACACCCCGCCGATCCTGGGTGGCACCGACTACACGCCGCTCTACCATGCCAGTTCGATGTTCGCCCTCGGCCTGCTCATTCCGTGGAGCATGCTCATCCAGCGGTGGCTCTACGGCGTGCCCGGTGCGTCCCTGCACTCCGTGACGTCGCGGTTCCGCTTCGACCTGCTCGGCAAGTCGCTGCTCATCTTCGGTCCCGCCTGGCTGGTGGTCAACGCCCTCGGAGCCCTCACGCCCGTCGAGGAGGTCCCCTGGTCGCAGACCGACCTCGTCGCCATCTTCCTCGCCACGACCCTCCTCACCCCGCTCCAGTCGGCGGGCGAGGAGTACGGCGTGCGTGGTTTGATCTTCCGCGTGATCGGAAGCTGGACCCGTAGCCCACGGGCGGGGCTGATCGCCGGGGTGCTGCTCTCGAGCGTACTGTTCACGGCCGCACACGGCGCGACGGATCCGTACATCATCGTCTGGTATTTCACGCTCTGGACCGGTCTGGCCATCATCACCTGGCGCACCGGCGGGCTTGAGATAGCGGTCATGCTGCACGCCGTACTCAACACGTTCAGCCTCATCCTGGCCGTGTCCCTGCGGGTGGACCTCGGTAGCGCACTGCAGGACCGCTCAGCCGGAGTCGGCACGCCGTACCAGCTCGTCCCCACCTTTGCGGTCGTCGTCATCACCGCAACCATGTGGTGGCATACCCGAAAGACAGGACCAGCACTTACCGCGGGCCGCAGTACGTCGCCACGCCACACACGGTCGTGACGGGGCAGCGGCGGCCCCGGACCTGGGGCCGCCGCTCGTCCGCCGTCGCCGGTCAGCAGTCGACGACTGCATCGACCAGGTTCTGCGGTCGCGTGCGTTCAACCGGATCGGTGACGCTCGTTTGCCTGTCGCCGATCGCCCGGGCCCACTCGAGCCTCTGGCCTGCGCCCGTCATGCCCTTGTGCTCCGCGACGAGGCCCTGCGCGTCGCCCCACCGGCCTCTGCTGATCGCGTCCGACGCATCGAGGCCGACCTGGCCGGCGAAGGCCGCTGCGACCTGAATTGACGGCCGACGAGGACGGGCATCGCTAGGGGATGACGCAGCGGCGCCCGTCCGGGTCACTGGTCGGGGTGAAGCCTCATCAGGCGGTCGACGAGGGTGGCTGGATCGGCTGGTGTGGTGCCGAACAGTAGGGCCGTGTACAGCGGCGCCACGACGATGTCGACGACCTGTTGGAGTGTGGGTGGATTCTCGCCGCGTGCGCGAGCCCGATCGAGTAGTGCCTGCATTTCGTCGAACCGTCGGGTGAGGGCGGGTGGTAGTTCCGCCCTCGTTCCGAGACGGACGGCGACCAGTGTGCGCAGCAGTAGTTGTCCATCTGGGCCGGACAGGTCTTCGGCGACGCGGTGGGCGTAGTCCTCCAGGTCGGCGTGGAGGTTGCCGGTGTCGCGTATCGGCGAGCCGGTGGTGAGGCGTTCGGCGACCGCGTCGAGCAGTAGGCCGTCGAGGGTGCCCCAGCGCCGGTAGAGGGTGCCCAGGTGCACTCCCGAACGCTCCGCCACCTGAGCCAGGGTGAGTTGGGCCAGCGGTTGTTCGGTGGTCAGGTCGTCGACTGCGCGTAGGACGTCGGCGCGGACTCGCGCGGTGCGTCCACCGGGGCGGGACTGGTGCTGGTCACTCACGGAGCAATCTTAACGCGAGGGGTTTGGCGTTTGCCTCCGCACGGGCTATGGTTTGACGCGAAGATATTCGCGTTAGGAGGCCGGCCCGCCGCGACCCGGGCGCCTTCAGCACCCATCGGAAACACAAAGGAGAGGACAAACGCCATGAGCGTTCGCGAAACCGCCCAGCAAGCCTTCAAGAACCACCTGGAGTACCTGTCATCCGGACGGATCGAGGAGTGGGTGGACCTGTTCACCGACGACGGAGTCCTGGAGTTCCCGTACGGCCCGGCCGACTTCCCGAAGAAGGTCGAAGGCAAGCAGGCCCTGTTCGACTACATGCGGAACTTCCCCGAGCACTTCAAGGTGGAGTTCGTCGACCTGCGCTTCCACGAGACCATCGACCCCACCCTGGTCATCGCCGAGTTCACGTCCGTGGGCCAGGCGTTGAGCACCGGCAAGCCGTACAACCAGACCTACATCTCCGTCGTGGAGACGGCGGAGGGAAAAATCAGCCGCTACGTCGACTTCTGGAACCCGCTGGTCGCGGCCGAAGCGCTCAACGCGACCGGCGACAGCAGCCTGTACGCGGCCTTCGACGCCAGCTGACCCATCGGCATGAAGGGGCGCCTCGAGTCACGGCGCCCCTTCACGCCGGCCACCACAAAAGGAGTCACGGCATGCATCAAGAGGATCTTGTTGACCAGTTGGCCATCCAGCGGGTGATCACCGAGTACGCCTGGTTCGTGGATCGCCGAGACTGGGACGCCCTGGTGGCGACGCTCGCCGACACCGTGGTCGTTGACTACACCGCGATGAGCGGCGGCGAAGCAGAGACTCTCCCCGGCCCCGAGCAGGTAGATCGGTGGCGACGGGAGCTCGGCGTGTTGGATGGCACACAGCACGTGGTCACCGGGGTGATCGCCGATGTGACGGGCGATACCGCCACCGCAACCGCGAACGTGCTGGCCTGGCTACGACGCGACAACGTGCCGGGCGGACGGTTGTGGCACAACGGCGGCACGTACGAGTTCGAACTGCGCCGCGCAGGCGAGCGATGGCGAATCAGCAGGCTGGTAGCCCGACCCATCTGGATCGAGGGAAACATCGGGGTCTTCGCACAGCGACCCGGGTGACCACGGTCTCCCAGGCCGGCAGGGGTTTGCTGCGCCGGTGATCAGGGCACGTGGCGCGTGAACAAGCATCGATCGAGGGCCATGACGCAACGGGGGCATGATGGACAAAGGTGCAAGAGTAGGTATCGCCGCGACGCTGGCCATGGCGGCCGGGGCCGCGGTGCCGATGGCCGCTGAGGCGGCGAGTGCGGGGACATTCGCGGCCGCTACGTACCTCGCCACGGGGTCGACCGCGACCAACGCCGTCGCTGTCGCCGACGTCACCGGTGACGGGCGACGCGACATCGTGGTCGGCGTTGATGCCGTTGACGGCTCGCAGACGAGTTCTGTGCTGGTCTTCGACCAGCGAGCCGACCACAGTTTCGGCGCTCCCACCAGGATCAAGGCGCACGGCGGCTACAACAGCAACGTGCAACTCGCCGTCGCCGACATCGACGGCGACGGCCGTACGGACGTAGCGATGTCGTCCTCTGCCGGCGTCGATGTGCTGTTTCAGCGTGGCGGGCGCCTCGCCGCGCCGCTGCTGGTCTCCGGGGGTGCCGGGGACGTGGCGATCGGGGACATGACCGGGGACGGACGACCGGATCTTGTCGTCGACGCACGACAGGGCGAGGTCAGGATCTACCGGCAGACTGCGGCGCATGCGTTCCAGCCATATCGGACGGTCACCGGGCCGATCATCACCGGCGCACCCGTGAACCAGGTGTTCGCCGCCGACCTCAACGGAGATGCCCGCATCGACCTCGCACAGTTCTACCGTCACGGCACGTGGGTGCGGCTGCGCCGCGCGGATGGTTCCTTCGGGCCGGCGACGACCTACCGGACGCCGGCCGATGACAGCGGCTTTCGCCGCATCGGCTCCGGGGCGGCGGTCGGTGACGTGACTGGCGACGGCCGAGCCGACCTGGTGACCAGCGTCGACGGTAACAGGCCGGACGCCGGCGTCCAGGTATTCGCGCAGGGAGCCGATGGGCTCGCGACGGCGCCGACCAGGTATCCCGCATACGACAGTCCCTCTGGCCTCACTGTCGGCGATCTGACCGGCGACGGCCGCGAGGACCTGGTCGTCGCACACAACAGTTGGCTCGCGGTGAGCGTCTATCTGCAGCGGTCGACCGGGAATCTCGCCGGGTACACGACGAACGGGGTCGACGGGGTCGGGCCCCAGGCGGACTCCCTGGCCATCGGTGACGTCACCGGGGACGGGAAGCCGGACGTCGTCGCCGTCGCGTACGACAAGGTGGCTGTCCTTCGGCAGCTCTGACACTCGCCGGCTGTGGGCCACGTGCTCGGGCCGGCCTCGCCGCCCGCCGCCTGGCCCACAGCCGGCGTCGCCACGGCGTCCGCCGCTCGGGTAGCAGGCGCGCGAGGAGAACGTACGACGAATTGCGGTGACGAGTCAGCCCGATTCGCCGCAGTCGGTGACGCCGGCCCGCTTCCGGATCAGGGACGAGTAGACGAGCGGGGATCCGGTGAGCGTGTTCCCGGACTTGACGCCCTCCCAGATGTAGTTCTCCACATGGCTTCCGTAGCCGTCCAAGGGGAACAGGCCGTCGTTGGTCATGTGCCAAAGCCGGGTGGGGTCTCGGAACGCCAGCGACAGCACGAACCTGTTGCCGGCATCCTTCAGACGCCCGGCTGTGCTCACGTGGGCCAGCAGTTCCACGTCCACTTTCTCGCATGGTCTGAGGTCCTGCTGCTGCCAGAAGACCGCTTCCCCGGATTGCGCGATGGCGAAGATCGCGGCATCTCGGAGCGGGACGGGTGACCTGTTCAGCATCGAGACCGTCGCGACGACGACGAGGCCGGACGACTGCGGCTTCGCGGACGCGGAGGTGTCGTCGTCGGCGATCCAGAAAGCGACGCGGGAGGCGTAGCGCCGTTCGTACCGCTCCCGGGCGATCTGGTTCAACCTGATCTGGTCACGGTTGACCTGCTGTTGATCTTTGAACGCCTGGACGGCGAAGACCGCCGCCACGGCACTGACGGGGATGGCGGTAAGCGCGGCAATTGCCTGAAGACCTGTGCCGTTGCGGTTGAACCACGAAAGCCGGCCGCCGGCCGCCGCCGGCACTTTCTCGGATTCCATCGGGTCGTCGTGATTCTTCACAAAACGACAGCCTATCGACGCCGACCAACGGGTGAAACCGCGACGGATACGCCACTGACTCAGGGTGAGGCGATCGGGAATCGGCAGGAACCCATCGGGGCGAGGCCGAGGTCGCCGAGTGTGGCCGCGCCGCGCGTGGCGTGGACGCCACCGGCGAACATCAGGGTTCGTGCGGACTGGTATCGGCAGCCGGCGACGTCGAACGCGTCGACCGCGGTGAGCAGCGCCCGTTGATCGCCGTCGAGTAGGGCTGCGGCTCGTTGCACCATGGCTTCGGCGACCGGGTTGCCGGCCACGACGGTCCAGGCCCCGGCCAGGTGGTCACGAGCGCTCGGGCTCCCGGCGAGCACCGCCGCCTCGGCGCGTAGTGCGACATACCAGTGGAGCCACACCCACGTGACCGACTTCCAGACCGAGCCGGGATCGGGCGCCATCCGTTCCAGCGCCTCTGCCGCCTGCCCCCGGTGCAGCAGGAGCATCGCATCGAAGACCGCGCCGTAGCCGTGGATCTGTTCCGGCGAGGTGCCGAGCCGACTCTGGACATCGACCCAGACACTTCGGGACTCCCGGTCGTCGCGGAGCCCGTGGATCATCGCGGCACCGGCTGCCGCGGGACCGAGCACCGACCTGGCGGGGCGGCCGGCCCGCTGCCACGCGTCGAGGAACCGCACACTGCCGGCGAGCACCTCGTCGGTGTCGCCCGCGAGCGCGTCGGCAACCAGCAGCCAACTCGTGGCACGGTGACCGACCTCCGCGAGCAGCGGGTGGTCGGCGATCTGCCGCGCCCACCCGCGGGCGGCCGGCAGGTCTCCCGCCCCGAGGCCGGCCTCGGCGGCATTGCCGAGAGCGTCGAGTAGTTCGTGGGTGGTGGCCGGAGTTGCCGGCAGGGACGCGAGCAGCGCGACCCGGCGCCGCGCCGTGGCCGCGCTGGCGAACGTCTCGCCGGCCCAGCACTGGGCGCCGGTGAGCGCGTCGAGCGCGGCGGACTCGGCGAGCGGGTCGCGAGTGCGGTGCGCGAGTGCGACCGCCCGCTCGGCACGCGCGATCGTTTCGGGTACGTCGTTGTCGGGCGGGCCCTGCGCGGCGCCGAACGCGTCGGTGAGCACCCCGGCCTCGGCGAGCGCCACCGCGGCCTGGGCGGCCGGGTCGTCGCCGGCCAGGTCCCGCGCCTCGGTGGTGAGCGCGATCGCCTCCTGCGCCGGCGGGAGTTGTGCGAACTTGCTCCAGAACCGGTAGGAGCTGGTGGCGGCGGTCGCCAGGTCGGCGGCGGCGCCGGCGTCGTCTCCCGCTCGGCGGGCGGCCCCGGCGGCCGCCCGGTAGAGGCGGTACATGTCGTCGCCGCGCATGCGGCATCCGGCCACGGCTGCGGCCTGTCTGAGCATCGCCGCCTCGGCGGTGGGCTCGCCGGCGAGCGCGGCCGCCTGCTCGTAGCGCAGCTGAGACTCGCCGATCAGGGTTCGGACGAAGGTCAGCTCCGCCAGGTGACGGGCGAGGCGGTAGGCGTCCGGGCGCTGCTCCGGACGGTCGGCCGCCCACGACAGGGCGGCGCGGAGGTCGTCCGCCACCGGGTCGAACCGGGCTCGCCAGTCCGCCCGCACCTCGGCCAGGTCGGTGGCCCTGGTCAGGCACCAGCGAAGGTGCCGGGACCGGGTGTCGGTCAACTCGCCGGCCTCGGCGAGCCGTTCCGTGCCGTACTGGCGGATGGTTTCCGGCAGCCGGTACTCGGTTCCGCCGGGGAAGGCCCGCACCGTCAGCAGGCTCTGTTCGGCGAGCCGGGCCAGGCCGTCGGCGACGATGCCCTCCTCCGCGCCGGTGACCTCCGTCGCCGCCGATGTGGAGAAGGGCGCCACGAAGACCGACACCCGGCGCAGCAGCGTCCGGTCGGCCGGCTCCAACAGGGCGTGACTCCAGTCCAGCGTCGCGCGCACCGATCGGTGCCGGTCGTCGGCCCGGGCGCCCCCGGTGAGCATCCGCAGGGGATGGGACAGGGCGGCGGTGATGCCGTCCAGCCCCAGCGTCGGATACCGCGCGGCGGCCAACTCGATCGACAGCGCCATTCCGTCCAGCCGCTCGCAGATAGCGGCGACCTGGTCGCGCAACGGAGGATCCAGTGGCCAGCCCACCGCTGCCGCCCGCTGCACGAACAGCGCGACCGCGTCCGACTCGCCGTTGACGGCCAGCGACAGCGGCGGCACCGGATAGACCCGCTCGAAGGGCACCATCAGCCGTGCCCGGCTGGTCACCAGCACCGTCACATCGGGGCACGCCGCCAACAGCCGCTCGAGGAACAGCGCCACCCCGTCCAGCACGTGTTCGCAGTTGTCCAGCACCAGCAACGCGTGATGGTCGGCCAGGGCGGTGACGACGGACTCGGTCATGTCCCGGCCGGGCTGCTCACCCAGGCCCAGCGCCACGCCCACCGCGGCGGCGATCATGCCGGAGTCGGCCACCGGGACCAGATCGACGAACCACACACCGTCGGAATACTCGCCACCGGCCCGCGAGGCGACCGCCAGCGCGAGCCGGGTCTTGCCCACTCCGCCCGGACCGACCGCGCTCACCTGACGGTGTGCCCGGATGAGTTCGGTCAGCTCGGCGCACTCGCGCGCCCGCCCCACGAACGGGGTCAGCGGGGCCGGTAGGACCGGCGCCTGAAGAGCGGCGCCTCTGCCGGTCAGCTCCGGCACCCGCTGCGCGAGCGCACGGCGGTCCGGGACCTCCAGCTTGCGCAGCAGCGAGGAGACGTGCGTCTCGACGGTACGCACCGAGATGAAGAGTCGCGCTCCGATCTCCGCATTGCTGAGGTGGTCTCCGACCAGCGCAAGCACCTCGGCTTCGCGAGGGGAGACGTCGACCATCACCCCATTCTGTCGCACGTCTCTCCGTGTGCCGGTTCCGTGGTCGACTCCGTGGCCGGCACGGATCCGGGCGGGACCTGCCCGAGGAGATGCTGTGCGCACACACCCGTCCGGGCCGGCCGAGGCCCGCGGACCGAAGGAGTGATCATGGGGAGTTCTTCCGCGCAGGGGATCAGGACCGTGCTGCATCCGGTGTCCGATCTGGGCAGGGCCAAGGCGACGTACGCGGCCCTGCTCGGCGTGCCGCCCACGGTCGACTCGTCCTACTACGTCGGCTTCGACGCCGCGGGTCAGCACATCGGCCTGGTGCCGGGCGGTGGACCGCAGCGCCTGACCTCGCCGGTGGCCTACTGGCACGTTCCGGACGTCGAAGCGAAGCTGACCGAGCTGAGCGCCGCCGGCGCCACCGTGACCGAGCCCGCCCACGATGTCGGCGGCGGTCGCCTCGTGGCCACCGTCGCCGACCCCGACGGCAACCTGCTGGGCCTGATCCAGGACAGCTGAGCGACCGGCTCGCCCGAGCCGCCGACCACGTTCCGAACCACACGAAAGGGAAACAACCATGCTCGCCATCGATTCCGTCACGCTCGAAGTGCCGGATCCGGCAACCGCCCAGGACTTCTACACCGGAGCCTTCGGACTGGGCCCCCGCCTGCGCGTCGACGCGTCACGCGAACCCACGACCGGTTTTCGCGGGTTCGCCGTGTCGCTCGTGGTGTCCCAGCCGGGAACCGTCAACCGCCTCTTCGGCGCCGCCCTCGACGGCGGAGCGACCACCCTGAAGCCGGCCGCGAAGAGCTTCTGGGGCTATGGCGGGGTGCTGCGCGACCCGTACGGCACGATCTGGAAGATCGCGACATCGTCGAAGAAGGACACCGGACCGGCCAGCCGGCACGTCGACGAGATCGTGCTCCTGTTGGGGGTGCGGGACGTCGCCGTGACCAAACGGTTCTACGTCGATCGCGGCCTGACCGTGGCCAAGAGCTTCGGCCGCAAGTACGTCGAGTTCGCCACCTCGAACATCAAGCTGGCGCTGTACGGCCGCCGTGCCGCGGCCAAGGACGCGGGCGTCTCGCCCGACGGCGACGGATCACACCGACTCGTCATCGGCAGTAGCGCCGGCACCTTCGTCGACCCCGACGGCTTCGTGTGGGCGGCTGGCGCCGTTGCTGAGTCGACCCGCCGGGAGACGAAACGGGAACAGCCGGCTCAGTCGCTCTCGTCGACGAACTTGTAGTAGCTCATCCGGAAGCGCTGCAGCAACGCCCGCATGAACTCCGCGCCGGTCTCCGGTCGCACCCGTTCCGCCCCGGCCGGTACCCCGTTGTCGTAGAAGTCCTGCGCCAGCGCCCCCCACTCGGGGTCGAGCACGGACAGCGTCACCGGCCGGCCGGGCTCCCAGCGGAACTCGGCCACCCGCCGGCTGGTGTGCTGCGCGAACGTGTACAGCCCCACGCGGGTCGGTGCCTGCTCGGTCATGCCTGCCTCCTGGATCACCACGACTCCTCCGCTCACCGACGGTCCTGCGCTCACCACGGGCTCGGCGGGCGGAAGGCCCCCCACGCCTCGCCGGTGATCATGCCTCGGCTGCGTATCTCGTTGAAGCGGTCCATCGCCCCGGAGACCGCGCTCTCGTTCAGGCCGGTGGCGCGCAGCCGGTCGGCCAGCACGGCCGGGTCGGTGCTCTGGAGCCGGGCCATCGTGTCCGGGCTGAGCGGCTGGTTCCGCTGCTGCGCGACGAAGTCCGAGCGCAGCGGTTCGGCGTTCGACTCCGGGAAGGAGTAGCCGTGGTCGATGGCGACCAGGCGGCCGTCCGGACCGGTCAGGTAGTTACCCATGTGCCGGTCGGTGTTGCCGCTGATGTAGTCGAGCACCGCCATCCGCTCTCGTTCCGCGAGGGAGTAGTCGGTGACGGGACGGCCGGGGTGCGCGTTCTCCACGAACTCCTGCATCGAACCGGCGCCGTGCGGGCCGTCCCACCGCGCGGTGGTCGGCACCAGGCCGAAGCCCAGGTCCTCGTCGAGGCGGGAGGCGGCGACCTCACGGGCGGCCAGCTGGTTCTCCGGGATGGTGGAGCGCACCTGCACGAACTCGTTCTCCGGCACGTTCGGCTTGTAGACGCCGTGCGTGCCGTCGGTGAACGTCACGTCGTAGGCGTCGTTGACGTGCTCACCGGGTTTGAGCTCGACCATGCTGTGCACCTCCCTGCCGAGCAGCCGCAACTCGGCCTCGCTCGCATGATGCGGCACGGCCGGATCGGAGCCGGACCCGGACTCCGCTGGATCGACGCCGTCGTGCGCCGGACCGCCGTCGCTCCCCGAGCCGCCCTCGCTCCCCGAACCGCCGTCGTGCGCCGGCCCGCCGTTCACCGGGCCTCCTGCGTGCGGCGGCCCACCGCCGTTCGCCGGGCCGCCTGCGTGCGGCGGCCCACCGTCGTGCGACGGGCCGCCGGCGGGTCCGGGCGACGCGGGCGGCCCGTCGTGCGGCGGCCCACTGGCGGGTCCGCCGTGCGTGGGCGGGTTCGCCCAGGCCCAAGGCGGCGGCTGGCCGCCGCCACCGGCGGGGGCGTCGTAAGCCCGCGGCCGGGGGCCGGCAGCCGGCGTGTCGGGGGTGGCGGTCCCGGTGGGGGTACGCCGAAGGCCCCGCAACGCCGCACGGAGGGTGTCGAGCAGCTCGCCGAGCTTGGACAGGATCGGCCGCAGCCGGCTGACGCTGCGGGCCAACGCGGTGAGCAGCCCGGCGACCTTCGCCGCCCACTTGGCGACCAGCGCGGAGACCTGCGCCGCGACCAGCGGGGTGGCCACGCCCAGGGTGAGGGCCTCCTCGGCGAGCCACTGCCAGAGCCGGACGGCGAGGACGGAGACGAAGTCGGCGATCAGGTCCCGGACCAGCTCCCGGACCAGGGCGACCAGCAGTCCCGCGCCCTCGACGACGGTGCCGATCAGGCCCGAGGCGTCGGCCAGGCCGGCGAGGTGACGCACGTGCTGGTCGCTGTAGCGGCGGTAGGCCTCGGAGGCGGGGCCCGTCCAGGTGGCGATCTCGGTGCGTACCGCCTCGGACAGGGCGGTGACCTGGCCGGCGACGTGCCGCGAGACGTTGTGCCACGTCTGGGCGTACGCGGTGATCTGGTCCGGGTCGCCGGCCAGCCAGTCCAGCGCGTCGGAGAGGGGCTTGACGTGCTCGATCAGCCAGGCGACGCCCCAGGAGACGACCGACCCGATCGGGTCGACGCAGGTCGCCAGCACCTCCAGGGACGTCCCCACGCCGCCGATGGTCGAATCGATCCAGGAGCCGCTCTCGATGCCGTCGCGCAGGTCGACGAGGCTCTCGACGATGCCGATGCCGCTGTAGCCGGTGGTCGTGTCCTGCCGGGCCGCGACCAGCGGGTTCGCCGCCGCGGTGCTCACCGGTGCAGCCGCTGGAAGAGGGCGGAGACCGTCCCGTCGGTGTCGTGGTAGGCGGTGACCGTCGTGTCGAGCGCCCCGGCCGCGCTCTGCAACGCCTCCCGCGCCGCCGCGAGGGCGTCCACCGCCGGACCCTGGAGGAAGTCGAGCAGGAAGGGGATCGCCTGGCAGACCGGGATCTGCCCGTAGGCCTCGGCGCCCATCCGGACGTGCGCGCCCGCGTCGTGTGCCGTGCCGATCTCCCCGGCGATCCGGTCGACCGAGCGGGCGTGCCCGGTCAGCGCCGCCGCGGTGACCTCGAAGCCGCGCGCCTCAGCGCCCATTTCCGCTCCAGCCCGCGTACCCCGGGTCGTCCTCCTCGGGCACCTCCGGGAAGCGCGCCGCGTAGCTGCCGACGACGGCGCGCGCGGTCTCGGAGTCCGCGCCGACGGTGCCGGCGGCGGCCTCGGCGACCTGCGCGGCCAGCCGGCCCTGCGCCCGCCGCATCACGGCCAGCACCGTGGCGGCGATCTCGTCCGGCCGCCAGCGCAGCACCCGGTCGTCGAGCCGCAGGTCGGTCATGGCGCCGGACGCGGCGACGGTCACCCGGACCGCGCCCTGCGCGCCCTCGGCGGTCGCCGACATCGCCGCCACCTCGTCGGACAACGCCTGCGCCCGGGCGGCGCGCTCGGAGATGCCCGCGACCCAGGACGCCACGAAGCGGTCGGTCGAGGCGGCGAAGTCGCCCATGGGAAACTGCGCCATCAGACCTCCCCCGTGTGACGGCCCGTCGGCCGCCCCAGGAAGCACCGGGTGCGGCGCGGTCGACATACGGTACGCCATCGCCCTCCACGGTGGAGTCCCGTGCGGGCGCTGCCGGTGCGCGGCGGCGCAGCTCCGGGACGAGGGGCCGCGCGGCGCCGGGTCGGGGTCCGCCGCCCGGCCGGTGCCCACGGGCGGGCCGGGGGCGGTGCCGCCCGTTAGGGTGGTACGTGGCACACCGGGGAGGGAACGTGGTCAAGCGCTGGGGACCTGCCGGGCTGGCGCTCGGGCTCGCTCTGCTGGCGGCGGGTTGCGGCAGTGGACCGTCGCTGACCGGCACATGGATCATGGCGGAGAACCAGTCCCGCACCATGACGGTGCGCGACGACGGCTCCGTGTCGGCCAACATCGACGTCCCCTGCACCGGCGCCACGACGGACCAGGGCGACCGGGAATACCGGCTCGAGCTGGACTGCGGCATCACCAAGATCTCGGCCGACGGCGTCCTGAGCGCCGACGGCAAGACCCTCACGGTCAAGGACCCGAGCACCGGCCAGGAAGCGGTCTGGAACCGCAAGTGACCACGGGACGAGTCGCCCCCGGGGCGGCCCGTGACCGGTGCCTGGCCGTCGGCGTCCGGGGGCTGCGGCGTTTCGATCCCGCACGCTACGGTGCCAGGCGTGCCCGGCGCTCCTGACGCCGCCGGCACGGGCGGTCACACCATTCGGTCGCGGCGGAGGCGGACACGTGGCGGTTTCGGAGATCGCGGGCAGCGTCGTGCAGCTCGTCGCGGCGATCGTGGAGTACCGGCGGTTCCTGGCCGAGCAGCGGCAGCGACAACTGCTCCAGCAGCGTGAGGTGACCGAGCGGCAGCTCGAGTTCGCGCAGGCCGTCGGCGACCGGCAGTTCGACGTCCGCAGTGAGCTGGCCGCGCAGGCCGGCCGGCTCGACCCGCACCGCGCCCGGGACGTGCACGACCAGCTGTACGCGCAGTACCGGCAGGACGCGGCGACCTGGGGCCGCGCGGCCGACCCGACGTGGTGGCAGGACGCCACGGACGCCGACGTCGCCCAGGTCTGGCGCGCCTCCACCGCCTGGCAGGGCGTCGACCCGGCCGCCGACACGGCGCGTCGGGCCGCGGGCGAGCGACTCGCCGCGAGCGGCGTACGGGTGCCCGCCCCGGGCGGACGCATCCACACCGGTTACGCGTTGTCCCGGGCCGTGCGCGACGCCGCGGAACGGCAGGGACACACCGCCGGCCCGCGCGCGGCGCGACCGACGGCGGAGCGCGCCGCGGCCGACGGCCGGGGTCCCGCGGAGCGTTCGTCGCGGCGGCGGGAGGAGGACGAGCGCCGGACCGGTGCCGACGCCGACGCGAACCGGCACCGGGCGGCGGCCGACGACGACCGAAACCTCGCCGGCGTGTGGCGCGACGTCCGGCTGGACGCCGAGCAGGGGCTCGCGCCCGGCACCGACGTGCCCGCCCACGCCGAGGCCCGGGCCGACCACGCCTCCGCGCGGGAGCAGGACCTGACCGCCGAGGCGACGCACCACGACCAGATGGCCGACGCGGCCGACGCGGCCGGCCGGACGGCGGCCGTCGCCGGCCAGGCTGCCGCGCCGGCCGGCGCTCCCGTGCCGCGAACCGCGGAGGGCCGGGGCGCGCAGGCCGCCGCCAGGGCCTACCCGGCTCCGACACGCGGCGCGCTGGGTCGGGGCACGGCCCGCCCGGCCGCCCGGGGGCCCGCGCAGCCGCCACGGGTGCCCGCCCGGACGCCCCGACAGGCCGTCCGCTGAGGCGCGCCGGCACGACGACGGGTCGCCGGCGCGTCCGCTCGACCGGCCGCGCCGGCGGTCAGCCGCCCAGCGGTGCTCCCACGGCCGCCATGAACGCGACGGGGTCGACGGAGTTGCCGAAGTTCAGGCTCTGACCGGGGGCGACGCCGCGGTGCACCTCGAAGTGCAGGTGCGGGCCGGAGGAGTTCCCGGAACTGCCGCTCAGGCCCAGGACCTCACCCGCGGCGACCTTCTGCCCGACCCGGACGAAGGGCTGCCGGACCATGTGGCAGTAGCGGGTGGCGATGTCGCCGTCGTGGCGGACGTCGACGTACCAGCCACACCCGCCGAGGCCGGGATATCCGTCGGTGTCGCAGCCGTGCCACTCCGGGGCGTTGCACGTGCTGGTCGACACCACGCCGGCGGCGACGGCCCGGATGGGCGTGAGCTTCGGGGCGCCCAGGTCGACGCCGGCGTGCTTGTGGTCGCCGCGGTCCTGGCCCCACGGCGCGACGATGCCCGCCCGTACCGGCTGCACCCAGCCGCCCGGGCCGACGGGGACGGGTTCGAAGGCACCGGGACCGCAGGGTGCGCCGGGTGGCCCGCCGCCCAGTTCGTCGATGCTGCCCATGTTCAGGACGGCGGCGGCGAGGGCGTAGGCGTCGTCCTCCCACTTCTGGTAGGCCTCGGGGAGGCCGGAGCGCTGCACGGCCTGGGCGGCGTCGGTGAGCCGCATGCCCTGCCAGCCCTCGACCTTGAGCAGCGCGGTGTAGAACTTGCCGGAGGCGTACCGGGGGTCGGTCAGCTGGGCCACGGTTCCCCAGCCCTGACTGGGACGCTGCTGGAAGAGGCCGACGGAGTCACGGTCGCCGTAGTCGAGGTTGCGCAGCGTCGACTCCTGCATCGCGGTGGCCAGGGCGATCACCAGGCCACGGGGCGGTACCTGCATCTCCTGGCCGACCGCGACGATGATCGCGGCGTTGGCGACCTGGCTCTGGTCCCACTCGGTGGTCGCCGTGCCACCTCCGGAGAGGTCGGGCGCGGGCAGCGTCCCGCACGGCGAGGCGCTGACCGAGCCGGCCATCAGGAACAGCGGCAGCCCGACCACGCACCCGGCCAGCACCAGGGTGATCGCGACGAAGGCGGCCACCAGACCTGACGTCTTCCGGTCGGTCATCGCGGGGCCCGTACGAAGTCGTTGCCGGTGACCAGCCAGCGGCCCTCGACGTCGGCGACACTGACCAGCAGCGTGCCCCGGTCGGTGGGGATCGCGAACTGCCCGCCGCCGTCGCGGACGGGGTGGGTCGCCTCGGGGCGGCCGGTGATCCGGGACGCCGGCAGGTTGGCCGGGTCGACGGTGCGCAGCTGCGCGGCGAACCGCGGGACGCACAACGGCGTGACGCCCTTCAGCCAGCTCGCCGCGTCGAGCCGCGGCCTCGCCCACGCGGTGGCGAAGGCGGCCGCCGCGGGTGCCGCCCCGGCGACGGGCGCGGTGGGTCCCTCGTCGTCCTCGTCGTCGCGACCGAGGGCCTCCGGTGTCGGCACGCCGGCGACCGCGCCGCCGACGGTCGGCGCGGGGCCGGTGGTCGGCGGTGCCGCGTTGTCCGGGTCCCCGGAACGGAAACATCCGGACAGCGTCGCGAGCAGCATCGGTATCGCGATCGCGGACACCAGTGCCCGTATCCCTATTTCATTGCCCATGACCGTTCTACCCCCGTGTCAACCATTCGTCTCGCGTCCATCATGGACCGGCTGGTCATGGCCCGGCTCCGCACGTGCCAATGTGGAATCACAATATCGATCGGCGTGCAGCCGGGTGCTACTGTTCGCCGCGGAGCAGGTCAGGTACGGGGGAAAGTTACATGTACGGTCGAGTGCAGGGCGGATTCTGACGTGCCATCGGTCAATGCGCCCATTCGGACGCGGCACGACGCGCTGCCGGTTCTTTCCGCGGTGCCGGTGCCGCCGCAGGCTCTCGCCGACGGGTGGCCCCCGGTGTGGTGGGTCGGCTGTCACGGCGGCAGCGGCGCCAGCACGTTGGCGGCGCTAACCCGGGTCGGCTACGACCACGGCTCGGCGTGGCCGCTACTGCCGCAGCACGCCCCGATGATCAACGTCGTCCTGGTCTGTCGGGCCAGCGCCACGGGCACGCTGGCGGCGACGGGCGCGGTGGAGCAGTGGCGTCGGCGGGCCGTCCCGGCGCACGTCCGGGTGCAGGGAGTCGTCGCGGTCGCCGCGTCGCCGAAACGACCGCCCAGAATCGTCAACGAGCGCCTGCAACTGCTGGGCGGATGGGTGCCGAACGTCTGGCGCGTCGGCTGGCAGGAGGTTCTGCTGGCCGCCGACCTACCCACCGATCTGGGCGTTCCCCCACCCGACATCGCCGCGCTCCGCGATTCCGTTGTCGAAGTCGTCTCGACCTAGGAGAATTACCAATGTCGATGTTGCTGCATCTGCACGCCGCGGTCGCCAGCGTGCAGGGCGTTGCGACCGATGTCATCGCCGCTCCGGACCCGGGCAACATCGCGCCCCCCGGATCGGACAAGATCCTGACGATCCTCGGCTGGGTGAAGTGGATCGTCACGGCCGTCGCCGTCGGCGGCGCCATGTTCATCGGCGCCAAGATGGCGATCGCCCACCGCCGTGGTGACGACACCAACACCTCGGCGCTGGGCTGGTGGCTGGCCGGCTGCGTGCTGCTCGGAGTGGGGCCGCAGCTGGTCGACGCACTGACCTGAGCGCGGCACTCACCGGGGGGAAGGACCGCCATGCGTTCGAGGAACTACGAGGCCGACTACGCGGAGGAGCCGTCGCCGTGGACCCGGCCGGGCTTCGTGCTGGCCGCCGCGTTGTTGCTGGTGATCGTCGCACTCGGGGTCGTCGTCGCCGTGCGGTCCGGCGACGACGACGAACCCGGCCCGGCGACGCCCCCGGTGGCCGCCGTCAGTGAGACGCCGGCGGCACAGCCGCAGACGACCGGCGAGCTGCCCACGGCGGTCCCCACGACCGCACCGGCGGGTGTCACCTGGCAGGTCGTCCGCGGCACCGCGCTGCCGTTCAGCGATCGGGCCGGGCCACGGGACCACAGCGACACCCAGGCCAAGGGCTTCGCCCACGCCCCGGAGGGCGCGCTGATCGCCGCCGCGCAACTGACCAGCCGTGTGGGCGCCGCCGCCGGCCGGGCATCGTGGGAGCCCACCCTGACCCGGCAGTTCCTGCCCAGCGCCGACCGGGACAGGCTCCAGCGGGCACTCGAGGCGGAGCCGGAGCAGCCGGCCCAGCCGGGCGACCTCGCGCCGCTGGCGGGTTATCTGTACCAGAGCTACTCACCGGACACCGCGGTGATCGGTCTGGCCTACCGGGCGGTCAACGGCGCCACCGCACGCTGGTTCATCGTCACGACCACCCTCCGGTGGAGCGACGGGGACTGGAAGATGGTGGCACCGCCCGGCGGCGCCTGGACATCGCTGAGCCGCACCGTGACCGACCTGAGCGGCGTCGTGGAGTGGGGGGCCCGCTGATGTGCAATCCGATCACCCAGCCGGACTGCGGCGTCGGAGACTTCCTCGGCGGAGTCGCCAACTCGGTCGCCGGCAACGTCGCGGAATCCATGCTCGACGGTCTGGCGAAGGCCATGGGCGACACCGCGGCCTGGGCCCTGAAGACCCTGATCGCCGGCTGGATCGCGGTGCCGTCCCCGGTGCTCACCGGAGGATCGGTCGACCGGCTGCGCGAGTACACCTACTGGATCACCGGCGCCGTCGCGGTGTTCTCCCTTCTCGTCGCGGCCGGGCGAATCGTGTGGGAGCGCAACGCCAAGGCCGCCACCGACGCCGGGCGTGGCCTCGTCCAACTGACGCTGATCAGCGCCGCGGGGGTGCCGACGGTCGCGCTGCTCAGCGAGTTCGGCGACGGTTACTCCAAGTGGATCGTGGACGCGTCGACGGGCGGTGATCTCGGCGAGCGCCTGTTGATGTTCGCGCCGGTGGCCGGCGCGGCCGCCTTCAACGGACTCACGTCCATCGCGCTGATCACCGTCTCGTTCATGCTGCTGCTCATCTCGTTCACGCAGATCCTGTTGAGCATCGGCATCGCCGCGATCAAGGTGCTGCTGAGCGGGCTGATGCCGCTGGCCGCGGCGGCGGCCATGACCGGCACCGGCCGTGCCGTGCTGGCGCGCTACCTGAGCTGGCTGATGGCGGCCCTGCTCTACAAGCCGGCCGCCGCCACCGTGTACGCGGCCGCGTTCTGGATGATCGGTGACGGCGAGGACCTCACCACCGTGCTGACCGGCATCGTGCTGATGTGCATGGGCATCGTGGCGATGCCTGCCCTGCTGAAGCTGCTGGCTCCGGCGACCAGCCAGATCGCCATGGGCGGTGGCGGTGGCGGGGGCATGGCGGCCTCCGGAACCATCGCCACCGGCGCGATGCTGCTCAACTCCACCCGCGGAGGCGGTGGCGGTGGCGGTGGCGGAGCCGGCGGTGGTGACGGGGGCGGACCGGGCGCCCCGGTGCGCCCCTCCGGGGCCGGCACCGGACCCGCCGCCGCACCGGCACCGTCCGGCGGTGGGACGCCCACCGGAGGCGGCGGCGCCGCGACCGGCGGAGGAGGCGCGGCCGGCGGAGGCACGGCGGCCGGCGGAGGTGGCGCGGCCGCGGGCGGAGGCGCGGCGGCCAGCGGAGGCGCGGCGGCGGGCGGAGGCGCGGCGGCGGCCGGCGGAATGGCCGCGGCGGCAGGCCCCATCGGCGCCGGAATCATGGTCGGGCAGGCCGCCGCGAAGGCCGGGCCGGCGGCGGTCCGAAAGATCGGTGGCGCCGCCGCGGGCGCGACCGGACCGACAGGAGCTGAGCAGTGACGACGACGGCCGCGCCGCCGAACCCGCCGCAGCAGCGCGCGTACGGCAACTGGCGCCGTGGTGTGTCGGCCGGACTGTTCGGTCTGGGCACCGTCGGCACGCTCATCATGTTCGGCCTGGCGCTGCTGACCGTGCTGATGCTCGCCGTGTCGCTCCTGGCCGCCCTGGTGACCGCGTTGTGTGGCGCCGCCGTCCTGGTCCCGCTGGCCGTCCGGGTCAACGGGCGCACCGGGCTGCAGGTCATGGCGGCACGGTTCGCCTGGTGGCGGGGACGCTCACGGCGGCAGCACCTCTACCTGTCCGGCGTGGCCTCCAAGGTGACGCAGACCCACCAGCTGCCCGGCATCCTGGCCCGCTCACAGGTCTACGAGGTGGAGACGGGCCGCTCCGGGCGCATCGGCGTGGTGGTCATCCCGCAGTCGCGGCACTACACCGTCACGCTGCGCTGCTACCCGGAGGGCATGGACCTGGTCGACCAGAGCGCCATCGACGCCCGCGTGGCGCACCTGGCGGCCTGGCTGTCCAACCTCAGCCGCGAACCGGGCCTGGTGCAGGCCGCGGTCACCGTGGAGAGCACCCCGGACCCGGGCACGCAGCTGGCCACCGAGGTCGACGACACGATGTCGCCGGAGGCGCCGGAGCTGGCCCGCCGCGTCCTCGCGGAGGTGGTACGCAGCTACCCGGCCGGGTCGGCGACCGTGGAGACCCGGGTCTCGCTCACCTACACGCTGCCGCCGAACCGGCGGCAGCTCTCGCACGAGGACATGTGCCGGGAGGTGGCCGCCCGGTTGCCGAACCTGCACTCCGGGCTCTCGGCCGCCGGCGCCGGCGGCGTGCGCCCGATGATGCCGCGCTCGCTGGTCCGGGCCGTGCGCGCCGCGTACGACCCCGGCGTGGGCATCGAGCTGTCGCGTACTCCAGACCTGGACCTCACGTGGGAGAACGCCGGCCCGGTCTCGGCGCGGGAGAGCTGGGACTACTACCGGCACGACTCCGGCGTCTCGCGGACCTGGGGAATGGTCGAGGCCCCGCGCGGTGTCACCTTCGCCAACACGTTCGCCCGGCTGACCGATCCCGACCCGCAGCTGCTGCGCAAGCGGGTGTCGCTGATCTACCGGCCGTACTCGCCGGCCGAGTCGGCCAAGCTCGTCGAGTCCGACAAGCGCGACGCCCGGTTCAACGCGACGAAGAAGGCCCAGGCCACCGCCCGGGACCTGGCCGACCTCAACGCGGCCGAGCAGGCCGCGCAGGAGGAGGCCTCCGGGGCCGGCGTCGTGCGGTTCACGGTGCTGGTCACCGCCACCGTCTCCTCGGTCGAGCAGCTCGACGAGGCGACCCGGATCATCGACTCGCGCGCCGCCGAGGCCCGGCTCATGCTCCGCCCGATGTACGGGGCCCAGGCGGCGACCTTCGCCGCCACCCTGCCGACCGGGGTGGTGCTGCCCGTGCACGCCACCGTGCCGTTCTAGGAGGCGGCCCCGATGCCCCGTTCCGTCATCCCGATCCGACGTCCCAGCAGACTGGGTTACACCGGCCCCGGCGGTGGCTACATGTCGTGGGTCGAGTCGCCCACGGAATACCGCGGCACCACGGTGCAGGTGTGCGGCCTGTGGCCGTTCGGCACCGGCTCGTCCACCCCGACGATCGGCGCCCCGCTGGGCCGGCACCGCTACACCAACGCGACGGTGTGCTTCGACCCGATCTCCTGGTACGAACGCGCCAAGCTGATCAACAACCCGTCGGTGTGGATCCAGGCGGAGCCGGCAATGGGCAAGTCCACCAGCGTGCGGCGGATGCTGCTGAGCCTGGTCGCCCAGGGGGTGACCCCGCTGATCCTGGGCGACCTCAAACCCGACTACGCCGAGCTGGTCGCCGCGCTCGGCGGCCGGGTGCTGCGGGTGGGCCCCGGGCTGCACCGGATCAACCCGCTCGACATCGGCCCGTGGCAGCAGGTGCTGGCGCACGTGCGCGATCCCAAGGAGATCGAGCAGCTGCACGCGGAGATCGTCGACCGTCGGCTGAACGCCGCCCTGGTGCTGGCGACACTGACTCGGGGTGCGCCGCTCGCGTCGGACGAGATCACCGTCCTGGCGGCCGCGCTGCGCTTCCTGACCGAGCGGGAGAGCGCCGCCCAGCCGTTGCTGTCGGACGTGCTGCGGGTCATCGAGGAGGCGCCCATGCCGGTGCGGTGGGTGACGCTGTGGCACGACGACCACGACCTGGACCGCTACCGCCTGGAGACGGAGAACCTGCGGCGTACGCTGCGGGCGCTGATCCACGGGCCGCTCGGCTCGACCGTCGAGGGTCACACCACCGCCTCGATCGACCTGGACACCACCGCGCTCTGCGTGGACATCTCCGGCATCAGCGAGACCAACCAGATGCTGACCGCCGCCACCCTGGTCACCACGTGGGCCGCCGGCTTCGGTCAGGTCGAGGCCGCGCACCGGATGTCCGACCTGGGCCTGGCCCCGCCGCGGCGCTTCTTCCTGGTCCTGGACGAGATGTGGCGCGCGTTGCGGGTCGGGCACGGCATGGTCGACCGCATCGACGCGCTGACCCGGCTGAACCGCTCCAAGGGCACCGGCACCGCGTTCATCACCCACTCGCTGGGTGACCTGCAGGCGTTGCCGAACGAGGAGGACCGCGCCAAGGCGCGCGGCTTCGCCGACCGGTGCGCGGTGCTCATGATCGGCGCCTGCTCCGAGCAGGAGCTCGACGCCGTCGCCCGGGTACGGCCCCTCGCGCAGGCCGAACGCGCCGAGGTGCTGTCGTGGTCCGCGCCGCCGTCGTGGACGACCGGACCGGACGAGGAGGAGGTCCTGATCGGCCGGGGGAACTTCCTCATCAAGGTCGGGACCCGTCCCGGCATCCCGGTGCACCTGGAACCCACCGAGATCGAGAAGCAGTTGGGCAACACCGACTTCCGGTGGCGGCGCACATGAGCCGGGCGGTGGGACCGGGCGGAAGCAGTGACTCCTCGGGCCTGGTCGCCGGCGGGCTGGCCGGGCTCGCACTGGCGGCGGCCGGGGCGGTGTGGCTGCCGTTGCGGCTGACCGATCCGCCCGGCTACGACGGCGAGGGGCTGTTCAGCGCCGCCGCGGGGTTGATCTCCGGCACGATCACCTGGACCGTCGCGTGCACGCTGGTGGCGGTCGCCGAGGTGCTGGTGGTGACGGCACTGGGCGCGGGTGTGTCGCTGCTGGTCCGGGGACGCCGTCTCCGGGGCAGCCGGGTCGACCGGGCCGCGCGGCACATGGCCCGCCGCGGCGACCTGGCGCACCTGAGCCCCGACGGGGTCACCGCGTCCGCCAGGCGACTGCGGGCCAGTCTGGCCGACGCCGGGACCGTCGCCCCCGACGACGCCGGCGTCCTGATCGGACACGCCGTGGTGGGCGGGATGGAGCTGCGCCAGTCCTGGGAGGACATGGCGGTCGACATCTGGGGGCCGCGTACCGGCAAGACCACCGCCCGCGCGATCCCGGCCACCGTGTCCAACCCCGGGCCGACGCTGGTCACCAGCGTCAAGGGCGACATCATCGACGCCACCCGGGAGTTGCGCGCGACCCGAGGCGAGATCTGGGTGTTCGACCCGCAGCAGGTCTGGGGGCAGCCGCAGCAGCTGTGGTGGAACCCGCTCGGCGGGATCGCCACCATCACCGACGCGCGTCGGCTGGCCGAGCACTTCGCCTCGGCCGAGCGTGAACCCGGCATGCAGCGCGACGCGTTCTTCGACCCCAGCTCCGAGGAGCTCGTGGCCAACCTGCTGCTGGCGGCCGCGGTCGGCGGACGGTCCGTCCTCGACGTCTACCGCTGGGCGGTGAACCCGCGCGACGAGTCGCCGGCCGACATCCTGACCGGTGCGGGCTTCCAACTGCCGGCCGACTCGATCGTCGGTGTGATCAACATGCCGGAACAGACCCGGGGCGGCGTCTACGCCGGCGCCCAGAAGATGCTCATGTGCCTGACCGAGCCGAGTGTCACCGCATGGGTCAGTCCGCCGTCCTCACCGATGATCCGGCAGTTCCGCCCCGAGGACTTCGTCGCCACGTGCGACACCGTCTACCTGCTCAGCCAGGGCGGTCCGGGATCACCGGCACCACTGATCGCCGCGCTGACCGACGCGGTGCTGCGAGCGGGCGAGATGCGCGCCCGCACCTCGCCGGGCCGGCGCCTCGACCCGCCGCTGGTGTCGGTGCTCGACGAGGCGGCCAACATCTGCCGCATCCGGCAACTGCCGGCCCTGTACTCCTACTACGGCTCGCACGGCCTCCCGATCATCACCGTGCTGCAGTCGTACGCCCAGGGCGTCGACGTGTGGGGCCGCGAGGGCATGCGCAAGCTGTGGTCGGCGGCGAACGTGCGCACCTACGGCGGTGGCGTCGCGGACCCCGAGTTCCTCGAGGAGCTGTCCCGCCTCATCGGTGAGCACGACGTCATGACCCGATCCACGTCGAGCAGCGGTTCCGGCTTCGGCCAGCGGTCCGTGTCCCGGCAGACCCGCCGCCAGCGGGTGCTCGACGTCGCGGAGCTGCACGCGCTGCCCCGCGGCCGGATGGTGGTCTACAGCTCCGGTGCGCCGCCGGTGCTGGCCCGCACCGCGCCCTGGCAGACCGGCCCGTACGCCGAGGCCGTCCGGGCCTCCATCGCCCGCTGGGATCCGGACCGCCGCAACGACTGGAATCTCCAGGCCGACACCTCTCAACTGCAGTCGTTCGACAACGCTGTGCAGGAGCCGCGATGACCACGCCCACCGACCGGAGCGGTTCGGAGCGGGCCGTCGCCGAACTGTCCGCTCTGCTGGAGCAGCTGTCCGGCGCGATGCCGCCCGGCGACCCGCCGCCGGATCCGCAGGCGGCCACGGCAGCCACCCCGCAGCCGGCCGCCGACGAGGTGCCGGAGCCGGCGTTCCGCAACCTCGACGAGTTCATGCGCCTGTACCTGGGCGAGGTCGTCGAGCGCCGCGTCCTCAGCGGGCCCAAGAGCGGCATCCACTGGTGCGACCGGTGGTGGGCGCACCCCGAGGCGATCTCGCGCCTCTACGCGATGTGGCGCGAGTGGGAGAAGGCCCGCCTCGACGACACGATGAGCACGTGGTGGCTGCACCACCTCGATCCGCACCTGATGGCCATGACCACCGAGTACGGGCCGTTCGCCAAGTGCGAACCCGGCCGGCACAGCGAGCCCAGCACCCTGCCGACCCTCCCCGCTCCACGGGAGATCCTCGATCAGCTGCCCGAGGGCTGAGCGTCGGGCGGCCGAGTGATCGCCGCCGGCGCGGGGCGACGATGGTGCTTCTCGGCGGTGGTGTGCTCGCCGGGTCACCGGCACTGGCGTCCGCTGACCGGCAGCTCGTGGGCGGCGCGGTGATCCTGAGTCACCCGCCCGTCCGTCCCACCGGCGCGTATGGCTCAGCCGGAACCGGGCCCCTCAGGAGGACATCCTTCGGGGCCTGGTTCAGCGACGCTCACCCCAGTTGCATCTGCTCCCAGCCGCTCGACATGCATCGCTGCCAGCCAGAGCTCGATGAGCCGTTGTAGTACAGATCGATGCATGCATGACGCTGGGCCTCGGTCGCGGACGTTCCGGTCGAGAAGTGGTAGGAGTTCTGCCAGGTTCCTCGCTCACTTAGCGCTGAAGTGCAACTCTGCGTGTTCTTCGGTGACTGCCACTGGTTGGAGTTCGGCTTGTCCAACGAAACCCACGCCGTGACCTTGCAGCCGGTCGCGCCCGTTGCTGCCGGATCGATCAAAACGTCAGACGTCAGGTAGAACGCCTGCCCGCCTCCGGACGGTACGTACCAAAAGATGTTCATGCACAACCCGATCCGGTTGCCGTTCGCGTAACTGCCGGACAGCGCTCCACAGTAGGACTGCTCAGCTGCCTGGGCCGGAGCCCCTGACGTCGGCAGGATCACCGCTGAAGCAGCGAGTACGACCGCCGCGCGAAGGAGGAGTTTGCGCCACGCCAACGCTGTTCTGATTCCCCGCATTTGCTCTCCCAATGACCGGGTCGAATGAGACGCGAGCGTATCTGGAAAATGATCCACTCAACAGAAAGGCGATAATGAATTCATTCGCCCGCCACCTGGCCGCAATCCGGGCTGCACGAATTGCTCGTTGGCCCAAGGTGCCGGGCGATCAGGTCAGCCCGCTGCCCGACGCACGCGAGCCGCAACTGCTGCACCACAAGGCCGAGGCTGCTGTCCCCGGCAAGGGAGTGGGGCCTGTCGCCTCCCAGCGGGCGACTGAGGACGACCGCGAGAGCCTCAGCCGACGGCCGGGTGGAAAACCATCGCGTTGCCGTCCGACGGGTCGGCGGCGAGGCCGCCGTGGGCCGTGACGGCCACCGGCGCCACCCCGGGAGACACCGACCGGTCCAGGCCGGTGCGCGCGTCGAGGACGACGGCGGCCCCGTTCACCGTGCCGTAGACCGCGCCGTGCCACGCCGCGGTCATCCGCGGGGCGCGCCGACCGGTCGCGGGCAACTGCCACAGGTCGTCGCCGGTGGTGGAGTCCAGGGCGAACAGCGGCTCCGAGTTGCCGAGAGCGCAGACCGTGACCGCGGCCTCGTCGTAGGCGCAGCGCAGTCCCACCCGGTACTCGCCGGTCGTGCGGTTGACCAGGGCTCCGTCCTTCTTGACGAGCGCGTAGAAGCGCTTGCCGTCGTTCTGCCGACCCACCGCGACGACGAACGACGGACCGGCGGCGGCGAGTTCGGCGTCGGCGACGGAGACCGCCGACCAGCGCTCGGCGCCGTCGAGCAGCGCGAGCCCGGTGACGGACCGGCGGTAGCGGGCGTCCGGAGCGGTGAGGCCGACGACGGTGTCCCCCAGCAGCGCCGAGGCGGCGAAGTCGTCGTCGCGCCACAGGGTGTTGCCGGTGCTGACGTCGACGACCACCGTCACCTGCTTGCCGATGCCGAGCACCACAGCGGTGCCGCGGCCGCCGACCACGCGTACCGGATCGGCGGCGACCAGGCTGAAGTCGCCCTCGGCCGGTTTGGCGTCCACGGTCACGGTCGTCGTCAGCCGGCCGTCGGTCGCGTCGATCACGAGCAGCTCGACGGCCTGCCGGGACGCGACGGTGCCGGAGGCGGGGATCTCCACCGCGTACGGCACCACCACGGTGGGCCGACCGGAGGGGTCGATCAGCACCGGTCGGTGCCCGGCCGCGGCCGGGTTGCGGGTGATCGGTGCCTGCTTCGGGGTGAGCACGGACAGCTGGCGTCCGCCGGCCACGTCCACCACCGTGGTCCGGGCGTCGCCGGCCACGAATGCGGTCGTCCCGCGCAGGAGGACGTCCCCGGGGCGGGCCTCGCCGAGAGCCGTGCCGGTGGGCCCGAACCGGGTCGGCGGGTCGAACGCCGGCGCCGACGGGGTGGCGGCGGGTGACGGTGCGGCAGCGGAGGCCGGCGCTGACGGCGGGTCGTCGTCCCCACATCCGGCGACCGTCGCCGCGAGCGCAACGATGACCGCCGCCGCCTGGAGCCGCGCTCGCACCACTGGATCCCCCGTTTCCGCGACCGTCCGGCCCCGTAGCGTAGCAACGGGCATCGATCGGGCGGGCGACCGTCGGTGACCGGCGCGTGTCGCGGTGGACCAACCGGTCTGTTCTCAGTGGACAGCGCGATCTATGCTGCTCCCGGTACGCATCGTGAGCGGCATCGGCGTCTGCCCGCCGCTCGGGCGTGCCGATGCAGTCGTGCGTTCGGGGGAGGGCACTGCATGAGTTCGCCGTGCGTGGACGTCCGGGCCGCCGGAGCCGTCGCCGGTGTCGCCGTGCCCCCGGCCTCCCCCCGCTCGTCGCGCGCCTCGGCGCCCCGTGACTCACGAGTCCGTGACGATTCCGCTGCCGTCAGGATGTGCACATGGAGATGACAGACGTGACGAAGGTGTCGGATTCCTGGGGATGCATGCTCAGCACCCACCGCTACCGGTGGGACGAGCGGGAGGAACCGGTACGGCAGAACGTCACCTTCGCCGACCAGGCCGCCACGTCCCGGAGCACGCTGGCCGGTGCGGGTGAGGCCGAGCCGCCGCGCACCGTCGAGATCGCCAGCACCGAGGCGCTCGTGGCCGCGTCCCTGCTCCGGGAGCTGTCGGCCCGGCTCCGCCACGGCGTCAGCACCGGGGCGGTGAGTCCGGACGCCGCGGAGCTGGCCGACGTGACCGACGATCTCGTCGGCCGGCTCTACTCGGCGACGGGCATGCGTGGCTGACGCCGTCGACCCGGCGTGGCCGAGCGCCGGACGGTTCCGGCGCCCTGACCGCCGACCAGGTATCCGCAGCGACACCAGAAGAAGGCAGCAGAGATGACAGTGCCCTTGCCGCCGGCCCGGGCGGAGGCGCAGGCCCGGCCGTTGAACGTGCTCACGCTGTGCGACAAGTGGATCGGCGGCGGCCCGATCGCCGTCAACCGGGAGATCTCCGTGGCGCTCGCCGAGCTCGGGCACCGGGTGACCACCCGGGTGAGTGTGCCGTCGCCGTCGCATCCCCTGGTCGACGTCCAGGTGCTCGACCCGGTCCCGGGGGTGTCGGACACCCGGGCGCAACTGCTCCGGGCGGACGGGCTTCCGGCTGACGTCGACGTCATCATGGGTCACGGTCGGTTCTCCGGTGGAGCCGCCTCCTACCTGCGCGACAACTTCTATCCGCACGCGAAGGTGGTGCACTTCGTCCACGTGACGGCGGACGAGATGGACCGCGGCCGGGGTGAGCCGCTGGAGTCGAACCAGCACACCGAGACCGAGCGCGCCCTGGTGTCCCGGGCCGACCTGGTGGTCGGCGTGGGCCCGCTGCTGACCGCCGAGGGCCGCCGCCTGGCCCGGATGTGCGAGAAGCCGCCCCCGGTGGTGGAGATGACGCCTGGCGTGGTCCTGGAGACGCCGCCCCGGTACGACCCCGAGCAGACCCGGCTGAACCTGCTGGTGTTCACGCGCACTGACGACCGCCTCAAGGGAGCCGACATCGCCGCCGCCGCGGTGGGCGAACTGCACAACCGCGGCCTGGACGTACGGCTGACGATGCTGGGGGCGCACAAGTCCGACGTCGCGGAACAGGAACGCGTGCTGTCCGACATCGCCGGCTTCCCGGTGCGGGTGCGGGGCTACACCTCCGACCCGGGCGTCATGGCCGCCGAACTCCGGGGGGCGGACCTGGTGATCCACGCGGCCCGGCACGAGGACTTCGGCCTGGCCCCGCTGGAGGCCGCCGGCTACGGCGTGCCGGTCCTGGTCGGGAACCACACCGGGGTCGGGATGTTCCTCGGCGACCCGAACCGGGTGCCGGCGGCTCTGGGCGCACCGTCGGTGGTGAACACCAGGGGGCGCTCGGAGGCGACGCTGCCCACCGTGTGGGCCGACCACGCCGAGGCCGTCCTGAAGGATCTGCCGGAGACCCGGCGTCGGGCCACGGAGCTGCGCGAGCACCTCGGGCAGAACCACACCTGGCGGCACGCCGCCGAAGGGGTGGCGGAGCACATCCGGGCCCTGGCGCCATCCACGCGCGGCACCACCGCCGCGACGGCCGCGTTGCAGGCCGCGCACCAGCAGACCCGTCCCCCGGCCGTGCCGCCCCGCCGGCCGCAGGCCTGGCAGGAGGGCCTCCGGCCGCCGGGGCGCGGCCGGTGAGCGGGACCGCGAAGCCGTGGCTGCTGCTCGACATCGACGGGGTCCTCAACCCCACCGGCGACCATGCCGACCGTGGCTTCACCGCGCACCACCTGCACGGCTACCGGGTGCAGCTCAGCCGCGAGCACGGGCGGATGCTGAACGAGCTCGACCGTGAGGGACTGGTCGACCTGCGGTGGGCGACGACCTGGAACCACGCCGCGAACGCCTACGTCGCGCCCGCCGTCGGCCTGACCGGTCCGCTGCCCGTCCTGGTCATCGACCGGGCGCTGGCCGGTCCGGTGCCGTTCGGCGTCAACTGGAAGGCCGCGAGCGTGCTGGCCGAGGCCGACGGCGTGCCCTTCGCCTGGCTGGACGACTTCCTCACCGACGCCGACCGGCGGTGGGCCGAGGCGCGTGTCCTCGACAACGGGGTCCCCACGCTGCTCGTGCCGGTCGACCCGGCGGTCGGGTTGCTTCCCGACCACCTCGACCAGGTGCGCTCGTGGGCGCGGAGCACCAGCGGCCCCGGTGTCCTCACCGGTGGGGAGCTGCTGCGGCGTACCCCGCACCTGTCGGCGGACCCGGTGGCGCGGGAGCGGGCGGACTGGTTCGCGCGCACCTGCAACGCTCTGCCCGACCGGGCCGCCGGTCTCGACCGGAGGGACCTGACCGTCTCGCTGTGGGACCGCTGCGCGACCGCGGTCACCGCCGAGCACGGGGGCGGGTCGGGGGTGCGTCCCACCGACGAGTTCGTCCGCCAGTCCTTCCGCCGGTTCCTCCGGGGCGACGGCGCGGCGGCGACGGTCTGGGCCGACCGGGCCGCCCTGCGCGCCGCCCGGCCCGAGCGCGGCGACGTCGCGCACGCCAAGGACTCGTACCGCCTCGTCCTCGGGGAGACACCCGACCGCGACGCCGGCCCGCGGATCCAACTGCTCGTCGACTCCGCGGTGGCCGACCTCGGCATCAGCCCGGACATCCAACGCACCCACCGCTCGATCCAGCTGGGCCCGTCCGGCCCGCTGGTGCAGGTCTCCGTCCGCGCCGACCGCCGCGACACGTCCAGCGACCTGACCGTCGCCTTCGGTCACGACGGACAGGCCGAGCGGGTCCCCTACGATCAGTTGCTACGCGACGGCCCGGACGCCCTGTACGAGCGGGTCACGCGGGTGAGCAGGTCCGTGGCGGAGCTGCACGAGCGACGGCCGGCCGCCGTCGCCTACCTGCCGGGGCCCGCCGCGCGCCGGCACCAGCAGCAGCCGTACCAGCCGACGACGGCGGCGGTCCGTCCGCCGACGTCACCACAGCCATCGAGGGGCAGACGATGACATCGGAGAGTCCGACGCACGAGGGCAAGGCCATCGACGAGGCGCGACAGGACTACGACGCTCTGCGCGCGGTCGGCGAGCTGTTCCCGGGCACCGCACTGGCGGAGAGCAGCCGGCAACTCGGACGGGGTGGCGACTGGCCGGAGAACCTGCGCGACGCCCCGCTCGTCGTCGACGCCGGCTCGGCCTGGGGCCCGGGCACCGTCCTCGCGGTGGCGGCCGCCGCGCGCGGCGTACCGCGGCTCGCCCTGGTGGTCGTGGGCGACGAGACGGCCGGATCGGCCGCACGCCGCCTCCTGGACCGCGTGGGCCGCCCCGAGGTCGGTGTCGCGTACCGGCCCGCCGAGGTGCCGTCGGCCGTGCGGTCCGCCTGCGGCGCCGACGGGCAGCCGATCCGCTGGGCGAGCCTCGGCGAGCCTCGTCACCTGGCGCAGGTGATCCAGCACGCTCCGGACCTCGCCGGCCGGTTGCGCGTCACGCAGTCGGCCGCCGGCAGCGAGCGGTCGGCGAGCGCCGACGCCGCGCGAACGGTGCTGGACGCGGCGCGGGAGGGACGGATCGCCGGGCTCGACCTGGTGGTCACCGGGCCGGGCGACGACGAGCCGTCGGTCGACCACAGCCGCCGGCAGGCCATGGTGCTGGTCGAGGCGCTGGACGACACCGTGGACACGTCGGCCGCGGCTGCCGTGCTCGGCGGCTCCGTCGTCCTGAGCGCCGCCGTGATGCTGCCCTTCGTCGACGTGGAGCAGGCCGGCACGGCGGTCGACGGCGAGGGCGTCTTCCGGCGCGGCCACGACGGGGTGCCCCTGTGGTGGGGGACGATCGAGGACCATGACCCGTTGGTCCGCTGGCTCAGCCGGGTCATCGAGCCGTCGCGGCCGGACCGGGGGGCGTGACCCGGGTGTCGGCCACCGAGGAGTTCACCGGGCTCGAGGCGATCTACGAGGCGTACGGGCTGGAGACTGCGAGCGACCGCGCCGCGGTCGCGGAGGCGTACGACGTCTTCCGTGAGCACCACGGGCCCTATGTCACCTCCATCGCCGCGGAGATGCTGGACGACCTGCGGGCCTCCGTCGACGCCGACCCGAACGAGCGGATCGTCTTCGTCGGACGGGACGGGTTCAGCCTCGGCGTGGCCGTCCGCGCGATGGACCCCGACTTCTTCGACGCGCACTGTCACAACGTGGTGCTCTCCCGGGCGCTCGCCGAGGCCGCCGTGCAGGACAAGGAGCGCAACAGCGGGGCCGAGTATCCCCAGCTCCAGCCCTACCGGGAGATCTCCGGGTCGGTCGACGACCGGGACATCGACGGCGCCTACCAGCGGCTCACCCGCTACCTGCGGGGCAACGGGATCCCGGTGGGCCGGGAAGGCAGCCGCATCACCTTCGTCGACAGTTGCCTGAAGGGCACCATCCAGGAACTGTGCGCCGCGATCTATCCCAAGAGCGAGTTCACCGGCCGCTACATGTTCTACTACGGCATCGAGGGCGATCCGCATCCCGGGAGCAAGAAGGGCTATGCCCTGCACCGCGAGGGCGCCCTCGGCGGGGGCCTGAAGACGCTGCCGGACGATCCGGATCTGACCTTCGGCAGCATTCCGGCTATCCGCGTCATCGAGAACGCGTTGCAGGGCCCGTTGAGCAGTCCGAAGAGGATCCGGGACGACGCGCCGGACCAGACCCGGTTGATCGACACTCCGGACCGGACGTGGGGCTGCAATCCCGTGCTGATCGCCGAGCCCTACCGCGATCCCGCCGTGCGCGAGGCCAGCAAGGTGGCCGCGTTGCTCGCCGTGCACGACAGCGCGGTCGACGTACGCGACGGCGCCCCGCTCGACACCGCGACGGTGCGCAAGCAGTTCACCGCGCAGGTGCGTTCCTGGATCAACCGCGGTACCGACGTGGACCCGCGGTTGAACCGCATCCTGGACAGTTTCGTCCACCGGGACGACCACCGCCTCGTTCGCCGCCTGGACGATCTCATGCACGAGGCGCGCCTTCCCGAGGACACCAGATCCCAGTTCTGGACGACGTTCGACAAGGTGTCCTCGCTCGACGACAAGAAGGACTTCATCGAGCGGTTCCGGAACGCGACGCAGCAGGCCCCGGACGGCGCGGGCACGCCGCGTGGGGAGGTCGACGCCTCGCACCGCCGGGCCGAGGACGGTCAGCCGTGGCTGCGGGGCATCACGCCCGCGGCCGGTGGCGCGGTGGCCCGGCCGCCTGCCCAGCGGACGCCCGGCGGCGCTCCTCCGCGGGCCCCCGCCGGCGCGTCGCACCCCGGGCGTCCGCGGCGACCTGACGCGCCGAGTCGCTGACCCACCGGCCAGAAGGGGATTTCAGCCCATGCCGACCGAATCCGGCCTCGAAGCCGCGTACCCCCGGCTGTTCGCCCCGCAGCGATGGGAGTGGGGCGGGCTCGACGCCCAGTTCAGCACCGGAGCGCCACCGGACGAGCTGGTCACCAACGTGCACCTCGTGGGGTTCAGCGGCGACCAGGTCATCCTGTGCCGCGACGACCGCGACGTGTGGTTCCTGCCCGGAGGCACGCGCGAGCCCGGTGAGAGCGTCGAGGACTGCGCCCGGCGGGAGCTGCTGGAGGAGGCGGGTGCGGTGCTCACCGGCCCGCTGACCGTGGTCGGCGCGCACCACTGCGTCACCGACCGCCCGCTGCCGTACCGGCCGCACCAGCCGCATCCGGAGAAGGCCTGGCTGTGGTGTGCCGCCGACGCCGCGATCGTCCAGGCGCCCACGATGCCGGCGGACGCGGAACAGATCGTCGAGGTCCGGGCGGTGCCGGTCGCCGAGGCCGCCGTGCTTCTGCTCACCGATCAGCCCTGGCTCCCCGACCTGCTCATGCTGGCCGTGCGGACACGCGGGCGGGGATGATCGCGCCGGCCTCGCCGGTCAGACCGACTCCAGCTCGCGATCCTCGGTCGGCGAGGGAGCGACGGCCCGTCCGGCCCGGTTGTCGACCCTGGTCATGACGGCCCGGGCATACAGCGTGACGCCGGCCAGGATGCTGACCACGGCGATCGGCACTCCGAGCAGGGGCCGCACGTACATCGCCAGGAACCAGGACCTGACGTCGATGTCGGACAGGATGAAGACCAGCGGAACGATCCCCTGGGGGATGAGCAGGATCGAGCCGAGGGCCCAGCTCAGTCCCTCGACCGTCCCGCCCGTCCTGGCCACGGCGCCGTCGGCGGCCCGGACCACGGTGGGCCGACCGGTGCGCATGGTGTGCAGCAGGTCGGGTCCGTCCTCGGTGAGCTTCCGGATCGCCAGGCCGCCCAGCACCCAGGCGACGGCGACGCCGGTCAGCACGCCGACCGGCAGCCCGGCCCAGCTCACCCACGGCTGGTCCAGGCGCGTGCCGAGGTAGACCACGGCGAGCGCGGGCGCCGGCGGCACCAGCCCGATCCAGAACAGCACGTTGGACCGGCCGGTGGTGTCTGCGCGCTCCAGCGGGTTGCTCGGCCGCTTGTGCGCGTCGGGGCCGGGGACCAGGCCGTACACCGACGAGTGGACGATCAAGCCGGCGCCGCCGCCGAGCAGGGCGGGCACCGCCGCGGCGACCCACGGCCACGTCCACGTGGAGCCGCTCCACCAGGTGAGGGTGATGCTCAGGACGATCGCCGGCGGCGTGAAGACGATCAGGTACGCCCACTGCCGGCCGCGCACGTCGGCGCGCTGGGAGCCGATCGTCAGGGTCTGCCAGAGCGCGGTGCCGTCCTGGCTGTAGAGGTTGCAGGCCGAGGTGATCGCGAAGAGCGCGAGCGCCGGGCCGGCCCAGGGCAGCAGGAGACGGGCGTCGAAGGTCAGCGGCAGCAGCACGGTGCCCAGCGCCCAGACGATCGGCACCACCGCCGTGGTGGTCCGCAACGGATCGCGCCACCAGGTGCGCAGCTCCTTGCGGACGACCGCGCCGGTCGTGCCGCCGAGCGGGCCGCCGCTCACCGGGGGGCGGTCGGCGCTGCCCCGGATGGTGGCCCGGGCCCGGCGCGGAGTGCCCAGCTCGACCGACCAGACGAGCAGCAGCAGGACGCAGAGCGCGGCCAGCCCGGCCGGCGCGGCGATCGCGAGCGGCCAGTCCCCCCGGCCGGCGGCGTCCACCGCCACCACGCCCCAGCTCGACGGGATCGACCGCAGTGCGACGGTGGTCGGGTGGGAGAACCCGGTCTCGAGGATGTCGGAGTACATGACGGCCACGACGATCATCCAGCCGGACTGGGTGAGCACGAGCATCGCCGCGAACAGCACGCCGGTGACCGCGGCGCCCGCCCGGGACGCCGCGACGACGCCGAACAGCGCGTAGGCCACCCGGGACAGCAGCACCACGAAGACCAGTTGCAGCGCCGCGACCGGCACCGCCAGCAGCGCCGGGGCGAGCCCCTGCCGGGCGCCGTACGTGATCAGGCCGACGAAGCCCAGCGCGGTGACCGCCGCGGTGATCCCGACGAAGGCCGCGCCGAGCAGCCCCAGCGCGAGCCGGCGGCGCGGCACCGGCAGCAGCGTGAAGTGGTCGGCGCGCAGCACCGCCGAGCCGCCGAACAGCGGGCCGGCCAGCCAGCCGAGCGTCCACATCAGGAACACGCCCGCGAGCAGGTCGCCGAGCACCACGGGGTTGGGCAGCTCGACCAGGGAGAGCCAGATGGTGGCGGCCGCGAACATCAGACCGAGAACCGCGCCGACCAGCATCCACGCGGCCCGGCCACCGGTCATCGAGTTCTTGACGACCGTCAGCTTCATCCGGATCAGGACGCCAGCCACGACAGCCCTCTCCGCCCCTGCTCGTCGCCGCCGACCAGCCGGACGAACGTCTGCTCCAGCGTGCCGCCGCCGCGGACCTCGGCGAGCGGACCGGCCGCCACGACCCGCCCCCCGGCCATCACGGCCACGGTGTCGCACAGCTGCTCGACCAGCGGCATCACGTGGCTGGACAGCACCACCGAGCCGCCACTCGCCACGAAACCGGTCAGGATCGCCTTGAGGGCCGCCGCGGACACCGGGTCGACCGCCTCGAACGGCTCGTCCAGCACGAGCAGCCGGGGCCCGTGCAACAGCGCGGTCGCCAGCCCGATCTTCTTGCGCATGCCGGTCGAGTAGTCGACCACCAGGGTGCGCTCGGCCGCGCCGAGCTCCATCACGTCGAGCAGCTCCTGCACCCGGCCGGCCAGCACGCCGGCCTCGATGCCGCGCAACTGCCCGATGTACGTCAGCAGTTCGCGTCCGGTCAGCCGCTCCGGCATGGACAGCCCGTCGGGCAGCACGCCGATCAGCGCCTTGGCCTCGACCGGGTCGGACCACACGTCCACGCCGAACACCTGCGAGGTGCCCTCGTCCGGGCGTAGCAGCCCGACCGCCATGGACAACGAGGTCGTCTTGCCCGCGCCGTTGGGGCCGACCAGCCCGAAGAAGGAACCCTGCGGCACCACGAGATCGACGTGGTCGACGGCTGTGTTCGCGCCGAACGTCTTGTGCAGGCCGGACAGTCGCAGTGCCGCGGGCGGGCCGCCCGCGTCGGGATCGTCCGCTGCGGCGGGCCGGGTGGTCGCTGACTCCATGGTTCCCCTCGACGTCGCTGGGTGGCGCCGGGCCTGGTCTGCCCCGACCTGCGCTGCCTGCGCATGCGCCGACGAAGAGGGTTGGTCCACCGCGCTCACCCGGCGGAGAGGGCGTGCGGGCTGAGTCTAGCGACCGGGAACGCCGGGAGTGGCCCGCCGACGCCTCAGGACGGCCCGGATCCGACGCCCCGCACCGCCTCGACGACGGACTGGGCGACCTCGTCGGGCCGGGACACCGCCATCGCGTGGGAGGCGCCGGCGACCTCCCGGACCCCACGGGCGCCGGCCCGCTCGGCCATGAAGCGGTGCGCGGCGACCGGGATGTTCCGGTCGGCGTCACCGAAGACGAACCACGTGGGCAGCGACCGCCACGGTGGGGTGGTCGCCGCGAGACCGTCGCCGAGCGCCTGCTCGGTCACCGGCCGCTGCGTCCGCGCCATCAGGGCCGCGAGGTCGTCGGACACGTCGGCGGCGAACTGCGCGTGGAAGGCGTCCTGCCGGATCGCCGTCTCCTTGCCGCCGGTCGCGACCGGGTAGGAGACCAGCGTGTCGGCCAGCGTGCTGCCGGGGAACTGCCCGGACAGCGCCAGCGCCGACTCGCCGGTGTCCGGGCAGAACGCGTTGACGTAGACCAGGGCACGCACCGAGGACTCCCCCGCCGCCGCCTCCGTGATCACCATGCCGCCGTACGAATGACCGACGAGGATCACCGGGCCGCCGATCCCGCGCACCACGTCCCGCACGTACGCGGCGTCGCCGGCCACGCCGCGCAGCGGGTTGGCGGCGGCCACGACGGCCCGGTCGGCACCGAGCCGTTCGATCACGCCGTTCCAGCTGGCCGACTCGGCGAACGCGCCGTGTACGAGGACGAGGGTCAGTTCCTGATCTGGCACGACATCCGCTCCTTGGCTTCGGCGGAGCCGTGTGCGTCCGCTCGACCTGTACCGGGCCGGCTGCTTACCCACCGTGCGACGGTGAAACGTCCGTCTTCCGCCGGCGGTGCTGACCGACCACCCGGCACCGGCCTGCGAGGCCTTCGTCGGGCGGGATGCCTATGCTCGTCGGGTGGAGCACAGCGAGCAGGCCGTGCTGGCCGGAATGCTGCAGTCGGCCGAGGACTTCGCCCCGGTCGAGGCCGTCGAGGCCGTCACCGGCGTGCTCGCCACCGCGTTGGACGCGCTCGCCGTCTCGCTGCTGGTCGCCGACCTCAGCGGACGGGCGCTGGTCCGGCTGACCCACCACCCGGCGGCCGACGGGCCGGACCGGCGTCACGGTGAGGAGGCCGCCGAGATCCTGCCGTTCGACGGCGGGCCCTACGAGCAGGCCCTGCGCCATCAGACCAGCCAGGTACTCCCGGCTGACGGACGATGGACGGTGCTCGCTCCGGTCACCGAACGCGGTGAGGCCATGGGGCTCCTGGAGATCGATCTGCCCGCCGAGCCGGATGCCACAGTGGTCGCCCAGATCGCCCAGGCCGCGCACGCGCTGGCGTTCGTGGTGATCGCCAACCGCCGACACACGGACCTGTTCGAGTGGGGGCAGCGCAGCATCCCGTTCACGCTCTCCGCCGAGATCCAACGCCGCCTGCTGCCCGCCGCCTTCACCTGCGAATCCGGTGCGTTCACCCTCTCCGGCTGGCTGGAGCCCGCCGCGAGCGTCGGCGGGGACACCTTCGACTACAGCCTGGCCCGGGACCTGCTGCACTTCAGCGTCACCGACGCCATGGGCCACGGCGTGGCCAGCGCGCTGACCGCCACCCTCGGCGTCGGCAGCCTGCGCAACACCCGACGCCGGGGTCACACCCTGGTCGTGCAGGCCGAGGAGGCGAACCGGGCCGTCGCCGAGCACGCCAACGTACGCGGGGCCTACGTGACCGCCGTGCTCGGCCGGGTCGACCTGGGCACCGGACGCTGCGAGCTGCTCAACGCCGGGCACATCCCGCCGCTACTGGTCCGCGACGGCCGGGTGACCGAGGTGGATCTCCCGGCCAACTTCCCGCTGGGCATGTTCCCCGAGGAGCCCTGCCGCGCCGGCGAGATCACCCTCCGACCCGGCGACCGGCTGGTCGTCGTCACCGACGGCATGCGCGAACGCAACGCGGCCGACCTCGACCTGTCCGCCGCCCTGCTCGGCATCACCGGCCTGCATCCCCGCGAGGCGGTGCGTGCCCTGTCCGACGCGCTGCTGGCCGCGACCGGGCCGACGCTGGCCGACGACGCCACCCTGCTCGTCATCGACTGGTACGGCACGCCCGGGCGGCGACGCAGCACCGGCGGCGCGGACACCGCACGCGCGAGCACCGGACAGCGGTGACGGCGTCACGAGACCACCGGCGACGCCTCCTCGGCGTCCCGCACGGTGTCGAAGACGCCGATGACCCGGTCGACCGAGGTGACCGACAGCACCCGCCGGACCGATCCGCCGACGCCGGCCAGCGCGATCCAGCCGTCCCGCGCTCGCAGGTCCTTGTGCGCGACCACGAGCGCGCCCAGGCCGCTGGAGTCCATGAAACCCACGCCGGCCAGATCGACCACGACCGCCCGGGCGCCGCCCCGCACGACCTCGTCCAACCGGTCGCGCAACCGCGACGTGGTGCTCATGTCCAGGTCACCGGCGACCTCGATCACGGTGCCGACACTTCCCTGCCGGGTCGACAGCACCAGGTCCATCCGACCTCCCTCCCGCGACATGCCGCGTGGTTCCGCCACTGCGCGTACCGGTCCACGGTGCCAGAATCCGAGCCCTCCCGCTCAGTGACGGGCCGGCCCCGGGTCCGAGCCGATCGGGCCGCGGCCGTGCGCGACGGCGTGAGCGCGTCGGTGGCGGGCCGGCCCGGCTGAGCGTGCGTCGCAGCGGGGCACCGCTGCGGTGCGCCGGGTGGGAGGATCTGTCCATGCGACGGAGATCCCTGCTCATCGGCGCGGCGGCGGGCGTCGCCGCGCCCGTCGTGGCCTCCGGCGCGGCGGCGGCGGCACCCGGCGTCGGCACCGACCCGCCGCGCCCCCGGCCGCGCACCTGGACGCCGGCCAACAAGGCCGACGGCCTCACCACCCTGCCGACGGCCACCCGTCAGGTCGTGATCGTGACGGCGGCGAGCTGGAGCACGAGCTACGCCACGCTGGAGACGTTCACGAGGACCGACGGTCGCTGGGTCCCGGTCTCCACGGCGCTGTCCGCGCGGATCGGTTCCCAGTTCTTCAGCGACCACCACGTCGAGGGGGTGCCGACCACGCCGACGGGCGTCTACTCGTTCGGTCCGACGATCTACGGCATCGCCGCGAACCCGGGTGTCAAGCACCCCTACCACCGGATCGTCACCGACGACTGGTGGAACGAGAACCCGAACTCGGCCGGCTACAACACCTTCCAGCACACGGCCACCAGTCCCGGCGGCCTGAGCGAGGCGCTGTGGAAGGAGAAACCGGCCTACACGCACTTCGCGGTGATCACCTACAACATGCCGCCGAACGTGCCGAAGCCGGTGCCGAACGCGGGCAGCGGCATCTTCCTGCACGAGTTCAGCCGGACGCCGTCGGGGCCCACCGCCGGCTGCGTCAGCCTGTCCCACGCCGACCTGGTCGGCGTGCTCCGCTGGCTCGACCCGGCGGCCCAGCCGCGCATCGTGCTGTCCCCGTTGGACAGCCTCGGCCGCTACTGACGCGCCGGCCGGGCGCGCCCGGGCCCGGCGCGAAGTGTCGATCTCCGCGCCGGGCCGGGGGCCGGGTCAGCTGGCCGTGCAGCTGGCCGTCGCACCGGGGCCGGTGCCGGTGCCCTGGAAGCCGAAGTTGGTCGTCTGGCCGGCGCCGACGCGCCCGTTGTAGCTCACGTTGGTGAACCGGACGGTCCCGCTGGTGCCGCTGGCCTGCGCGTTCCAGGCGCCGGTGATCGCGGCGCCGCCGGGCAGCGTGATGGTCACGGTCCAGCCGTTGATGGCCGCGGAGCCGGCGGTGACGTTCACGCTCGCGGTGAAGCCACCGGCCCACTGGTTGAGCGACACCGACGCCGAGCAGCCGTTGCCCGTCGGCGGAGTCGTGGTGGGCGGGGTGGTCGTCGGTGGGGTGGCGGTCGGCGGCGTCGTCGTCGGCGGCGTCGTGGTCGGCGGGGTGGTCGTCGGCGGCGCGGTGGTGGGCGGGTTGGGCGCGCCGTTGGCCAGGCTGTAGGCCAGGTCCGGCTGGAACGAGCCGGCCGCGTAGCGGCAGCCGTCCGCCTCACCCGGCGGCTTCACCCAGAGGTACGCGTCGATGTTGCTGTCACCGGTGTTCGTCGTCGGGTACTGCCCGATCCGCCGGTCGGTGTTGTCGTCGGCGCACCAGTCCCCGCTGGCGCCGCCGTTGCGGCTGGTGTCGATGACCTGGCGCTTGCCGGAGATGCCCATGCCGTTGAGGGCGGAGATGACCGCCCGGCCGAAGTTCGCCTCGCTGGAGGTGGGGTTGAAGTTCGACACGTTGGTGAAGAAGCCGTCGGCGTACTGCACGCCGGCGGCGCGGAGCCGGTTGGCCGTGTCACTCGCGCTGTTCCAGGTGGAGTGGCCGCCGTCGAGGTAGACCTTGGCGTTGGGGTTGGCCGACTTGATGGTCTGCGTGGCCGTGGTGAGCGCCTGGTTGCGCGCGTTCAGCTCGGCGCCGCTCAGGCAGGTCTGGAGGGCGAGCGAGTCGGTCTCCAGGATGATCAGGACGGTCTGGTTGCCGAGTCCTCGGGCGAAGTTGGACACCCAGGTCTGGTACTGGTTGAGGTCCGGGGCCCCGCCGGCGCTGGCCCCGCCGCAGTCCCGGTTGGTGATCTCGTAGACCGAGAGCACCGGGATCTGCTGCGCCGCGTTGGCGGCGCCGACGAACCCGGAGACCTCGGACTGCACCGTCGACGGGTTGAAGTTGGCGAACCAGCGGGCCTGCGGCTGGCTCGCGATCTTGTCGCGGATGACGGCGGCACGCGAGTCGCCGGGGTTGGCCGCGACCCAGCGGACGACGGCCGAACTCGGATCGCGGTAGAGCGTGCCGGAGACCGTGCCGGCGGACGCGCCGCCGACGGCGAAGGCGACGCCGGCCGCGGCGGTGACCGCGACGGCCGCCACGCTGACCGCCGCCGACCGGCGGCGCCGGGGGGAGAGGATAGCCACGACGTGTTTCCTCCTGATCACATAGATGTGTCTGTCTTCATGGGAGCGTTCCCAAGACGGTAGCGGAGGCGTGGGCCGCTGCCAATATGCAAAGTTGTCACTGCGTCGGCGACCGGGCCGCCGACGGCGGGCGCGTCAGAGCTGGATGACGTGACCCACCCGGGGCGGCGTACGGCCCGTGAGGACGTCGAGCCACGCGTCCCGCAGCGCCTCGGGGCCGTGGCCGACCCGCACGTCGAGCCACCCGCTCACCACCCGCGAGAACCGCTGCCAGGCGTCGGCGAACCGGTGGTCGAGGCCGTCACGGCCCCAGTCCCGGCCGCGCTTGCGCATCTGCACCGGCGCGAAGAAGACCTCCTCGGCGGCGTCGGCGTTCGGCGTCTGCCGGGTCAGACCGACCGCGATGTCCCGGACGAGCCGGTCGCCGAGGTGGGCGCGCAGGGCGGCCCGGTGTGCGGGTGCGCCGGACAGGTCGAGGTAGACCGTGGGGACGGCGTCGAGCGCCGCGACGTCGCCGTAGGGCAGGACCTCGTCGTAGCAGCCCAGCGACCGGGTGAACCCGAGGTTGTCCGGCGAGGTGAGCCCGACCAGGCGTGGGCCGCGGCCGTGCAGCTCGAACGCGGCGGCGTACGCGGTCTTGCTCGACGCCGACGACAGCACCAGCGACCGTGCTCCGTACCAGTCGTTGTCGACGACCTGATCGGCGAGCATGAAGGAGGTGAAGAACAGCGGCCGGAACAGGATCAGCAGGTCCTCCTGCTCGGGCCGGTAGGCGGGGTCGCCGATGGTCGACCGGTAGGCGTTGTACGGCGAGGGCAGGTCGGCCCGGTGCGGGCTGGCGTCGCGGAAGCCCGAAGCGTCCACCCGCTCCGGGCGTACCACCAGGTGGCCGGCGGGCGGGAGGTAGCCGTAGACGCGCTGACCCGGCTCGACGCCGGCCACGGCGGACGCGGCCACCTCGGCGAAGCCCCACAGTGGCGGGAGCCCCCATTGCCGGTCGAGCCCGCGCCGCTCGGGCGGGAAGAACTCCCAGTACCGCATCGATTCGCCGAGCACCGCGTAGGTCACGTTGTTGGCG
The DNA here is from genome assembly GCF_900089585.1 of Micromonospora sediminicola. NCBI lineage: Bacteria > Bacillati > Actinomycetota > Actinomycetes > Micromonosporales > Micromonosporaceae > Micromonospora > Micromonospora sediminicola. The sequence goes on from NZ_FLRH01000004.1 coordinate 1,879,248, forward strand.
GTGAGCCCGACGCGGTCCACGCGCAGCAACGCCTCCCCGTCGACGAGGGCCGGCACCGGACCGTCGGCGAGCGTGGTACGGGCGCGGTCGTCACGGGCCACGGCGAACGTCCACGACTCAGCCATGGTCCGACGGTAGGCAGCCGCGAGACCGGAGACAAGTGCACTGCGAGTGCAAAATCCGGTGGGCCCGCACCTGAGCGCGTCTGAACTACCCTCGCCGGCGTGGACACCACGGAGATCGATGCCCCCGTTGTCGGCGTCACCGTCTATCCGGACCGCGCCCGGGTCACCCGTCGCGGCAGCATCCGGCTGACCGCCGGCGAACACCGGGTACGCGTCGCCCCCCTCCCCCTCGGCCTGCGCCGCGACTCGATCCGGGTCGGCGGGCGGGGCGCGGCCACCGTGCTCGGCGTCGACGTCAGCGCCTGGCGGCAGCCCCGCAGCACCGACGCCCAGGTGGTCGGCCTGGAGCGGCGGCGGCGCGAGCTGGCCGACGAGCTGGTCGAGATCGAGGACGCCGACGGCATCGAGGACCAGCGCGGGGACTTCCTCACCCGGCTGGCCGAGCGCGCCGGCGGGACGTACGCCCGCGCGCTGGCCGCCGGCGACCTGACGCCGGCCGACGTCGCGGCCTTCACCGACTCGGTGGCCGGTCAGCTCGCCGAGTCACGCCGCCGGCGGCGCGGCCTGGCCCGACGACGCGACGAGCTGGCGGAGGAGATGGCGGCGGTCGAGCGCGACCTCGACGCGGCGCACGGCAAGCGCGCCCCGGACCGGTTGGCCGCCGACGTGACCGTCGCGGTGGAGGCCGCCGACGCGGAGGTGGAGCTGGAGCTGACCTACCTGGTGGACGGCGCCCGCTGGCAGTCCTCCTACGACCTGCGGCTCGTCGACGACACAGTGACCGTCACCTGGTTCGGGCTGGTCAGCCAGAGCACCGGGGAGGACTGGCCGGAGTGCGAGCTGGCGCTCTCGACCGCGCGGCCGGCGGCGACCGTCGGCGTACCCGAGCTGTCGCCCTGGTATCTCGATCGGTTCCGGCCCGCGACACCCCGGGCCGCGGCGGCGCCCATGCCGGTCGGGATGCCGCCGCCGGCGCCGGGAGCGGCGCCGGCCGGTGGCGGCGGGGCGGCCCGGTCCGCGGCCCCCCGCCCGCGGATGCGGGAGAGCGTCGCCGAGGTCGAGCAGGGCGTCGCCGCGGCCACCTACCGCCCGGCCCGGGCGGTGGCGGTGCCGGCGGACGGCAGCGAGCACCGGGCCACCATCGCCGTGCTGGAGCTGCCGGCCCGGCTGGACCACGTGACCGTTCCGGTGCGCGCCGCCGAGGCGCACCTGCGGGCGACGGTACGCAACACGTCGGACCACACGCTGCTCCCCGGCGCGGCGGCGGTGTTCCACGGGGCGGACTTCGTGGCGGCCACCCGACTGCCGACCTGGGCGCCGGGCGAGGAGACGGAGCTGGCGCTGGGGGTGGACGACCGGCTGCGGGTGGAGCGGAAACTGCGCCGGCGGTCGGAGACCAGGGCCGCGCTGGGGTCGACGCGGCGGCGGGAGGTGGACTACCGGATCACCGTCGCCAACCACACGCCCCGGCCGGCGACGGTGGAGGTACGGGACCAGGTGCCGGTGTCCCGCGACGAGGCGGTGGTGGTCCGGGAGACGACGGTGACGCCGTCGCCGGCCGAGCGGACCGAGTTGGGGGAACTGACCTGGCGGTTGTCGCTCGCGCCGGGCGAGAGCGGCGAGATCGCCCTGGGCTTCCGGGTGGAGCTGGCCAAGGGGGTCGAGCTGACCGGCTGGCGGGAGTAGACGTTAGGAGGGGGCCCTTCTTATGCAGAATGCGTTAAGAAGGGCCCCTTCCTTACACCTCAGACGCGGCGGCGGCCGTAGGCCCCCGCGGCGATGGCGACACCGATCGCGGCGAAGACGACCTGGAGCGCCAGCTCGATCCAGTCGATGCCGGCGGTGTCGTCGACGTTGAACGCGCCGGCGACGAACGTGCCCAGGATCGCGGCGACCACACCGATGAGCAGGGTGAGCCAGATCGGGATGTTCTGCTTGCCCGGCACCACCAGGCGGCCGAGCGCGCCGATGACGAGGCCGATGACGATCGCGGTGAAGAAACCCGTGACTTCCACGAGAGCCGTCCTTTTCCCTCGGATGTGTTGGCACCAAGGTGGTTGCCCCGATCAACCACCGCACGAAACGCGAGAGCCGATTCTTCACGGAACTGTCATGGGCGGCGGGTCGGCGCGGACCTCAGCCCCAGAGCATCTGCGCGACGACCAGCGCGCCGACCACGTCCGGGCCGCGTACCACCTGCCGCACCAGATCGACCGGGATCATCCCGAAGGGCGTGTCGGCCGCGGCGCCGCCGTACGTCATGGGTGGCCGGGTGCCCGCCCGGTAGGCCGCCGCCACGGTGCCGAGCACGAGCACGCCGTCGATGACGCCGACGCCGACGCCGGACCGCACCGCCGGCAGCGTCGCCGCGTACCAGACCACCACGGCGACGGCCGGCACCACGAGATGGGCCAGGGTCACCAGGGTGTCGCCGCCGCCCAGCGCACGCCGCAGCCCGGCGGACCGGTTGACGGCACGCAACCCGCCGGTCAGCCGGCCGGCCGCCAGGAACCCGAGGACCACCTGCGCCGGGCCGGCCGACGCCGGCAGCGCCACCGCGACCGCGTACGTCGTCAGCAGCAGCGCCGCCCACACCACGAGCGCGCTGGGATGGCGTACCGGACGCCACAGCTCGGCCTGCACGAGCACGCCGAACCGGCCGAGGGGACGGAACCGGCGGCTCGCCACCCGGCCGATCGACCGCCAGCGGCGGCTCTCCACCAGGTCGGTGAGGATCGAGGGGTCGAGCATCACCGTGGCGCCCGCCGCCGCGCCCGCCGCCTGCGCGCCCGAGGCGAGCGAGGCGCGGTCCACGAACGGCAGCGCCCGGTAGGCCAGGACCACCACCGTCACGGTCGGCGGCCACGCCACCAGCGCGACCACCCCGATGACGGAGCCGGCCGGCGGCGGTACGGACCAACCGGCCAGGTGACCCGCGACCACCATCGCCGCCACCGCCGCGCCGACGCCGAACAGCGCCCGGTCGAGAACCCGGACCCACCCCGAGGTACGCGGGCTGGCCTGGGCGACGACGGCCAGGGCCACGGCCGCGGTCGCGCAGGCGGCGCCGGCCGTCGCCGAACCGGCGAGCCGGTGCGCCCCGCCGCCACCGGTCGCCGCCGCCGAGGCCAGCCCGAGCAGGCCGCCACCGGCGAACGCCGCGACCAGAAGCCCGACGAATCGGGGCAGCAGCCACGCCCGGCGGTCGACCGGCGAGCTGACCACCCAGGACTGCGCGGCCGGCGCCACCACCAGCGGACCCACCGCCCGCAGGCCCCGCCAGGCCAGCCCGACGACGGTCAGCGCGGCGGCGACGCCGATCCAGTACCGGTCCCCCGGGTCGCCCTGGCGTCCCGACGGCGAGCCGAGGTAGTCGCGGACCCCGTCGAACAGCGCCCAGCCGTACATGCCGCAGAAGAGCACGAGGACGTACGCGTCGGTGAACAGGTCACCGAGCGAGCTCTCCCGGTGGCGCCGCCGGGTGCGCCGCAACCAGCTCCGCAGCCGGCGGGCGTCGGGCCGGTCACCAACCCGGATCCGCAGCTCGGTGGTCACGCACCGACGCCGATCTCGAGCCGGTCGTCCGCGACCGTCGCCGCCAGCTCGGCGTCGTGCGTCGCCATCAGCACGGCCGTGCCCTCGGCCTTCTCGCGCAACAGCCGATCGGCCAGCCACTCCCGGCCCCGGGCGTCGAGGCGCTGCTCCGGTTCGTCCAGCACGAGCAGGCGGCGGGGGCGCACGAAGCACGAGGCCAACGCCAGCCGGCGGCGCTGCCCGCTGGACAGCGTCGACGGGAGCTGGTCGCGGGCCCGGTCCAGCCCCAGCTCCGTGACCACCTCGGCCACCGCCCGACCGGAGCCGCCGTGGGCGTACGCGACGAGTTCGAGGTGCTCCGCCACGGACAGGTCCGGAAAGAAGTCGATGTCGTCGAGCGCGGCGGCGAGCAGCGCGCGCATCTCGGGATCGGTCTCGTAGCACCGGCGTCCGTCCACCAGCACCTCACCCGCGTCGGGGCGGTCCGCGCCGACCACGCAGCGCAGCAGCGTGGTCTTCCCGCTGCCGTTCGGCCCGACCACCACGGCGAGCCGCCCGGCGGCGAGGTCGAAGGACACGTCCTCCAGCACGACCAACTGTCCGAACCGCCGGGTCAGGCCGCGCACGCTGAGGAGGTCCACAACTCGCCACTGTGGCACAGCGGCGCAGCCCTCAGCGCTCGGTGAGGTGCCGGCGGCGGGTCGCGCCGGGGGTGTCCTCGCGGTCGATCCGCAGTTCCCGCTCCAACTCGGCGATGACCGTACGCAGGTCGTCCAGGCGCTGGCTGATCGCGATCCGGTCCACCTCGTCCGGCACGCCGTCGCCGTCGGAGTCGTAGTCCGGCGACAGCCCCTCGGTCATCTCCAGCCGGCGCGCCTCCTCCATCGAGTTGACGATGACGGCGATGAGGATGTTCAGCAGCAGGTTGACCGCGATCATGACGAAGCTGACGTAGTAGAGCAGCGTCCACGGCGACACCTCGAGGCCCTGTTCCAGCAGGTCGGGAAGCGTCTCCAGGGACAGCAGCACGAAGAGCGTGACCAGCGAGCGGCCGATGTCGCCGTACTGCTCGGGATAGCGGTCACCGAAGATCAGCCAGCCGGCCATGCCGTAGACGTAGAGCGTGACGCCGGCGAGCGCGAGAAACGCCGCCACGCCGGGCAGGCTGCGCCACAGCGCGGTGACGATGGTGCGCAGGCCGGGTGAGAAGCGGACCAGGCGCAGCACCCGGGCCACCCGGACGAACCGCAGCACGGCCGGGTCGCCGTGCAGCCACGGAATGAAGATCGCGACGGTGACCAGCAGGTCGAACACGTTCCAGCCGTGCCGGAGGAAGTCCTGCGGCCGGCGGCCGTACGCGAGCACCCGGATGGTGATCTCCACGACGAAGACCAGCCGGAACATCCACTCGGTCCAGCGCAGCACCGACGCGGTGGTGCCCGCGTGCGGGTACGTCTCGATGCCCAGCACCACCCCGTTGGCCATGATCAGCACGACGATCGCGATCTCGAACGGCCGGGACGCGACGATCCGGGCGCACCGGGCCGCCGGCCCCCGTTCCGCGCCGCCCGGGCGGCGTACACCCCGCTGGGTCGGCACGTCGGTTCGCCGGTCGACCATCCCGACACCCTATTGGGTTACCGTCGGCGGGTGATCCGGGCCGAGACGTACGCGCAGTGGATCACCCCTGCTCTCCCGCTCTACGGCGACGACCACGAGCGGGCCGACTTCGCTCCCTGAGACGCGTGCCCCGATGCCACGCCTCTCTCACCCGACCCCTTCTCCGGGAGCGATGCCCCATGTCCGTCGACACCTCGATCCGGGCGGTGCTGCGCGCGCCGCAGGTCGCCCGGGTGCTCCTCGGCAGCCAGATCGGCCGGCTGCCCACCGCCAGCGGCCCGCTCGCGCTGCTGCTCTTCGCCCGCCAGTCGCTCAGCCTGGCCGCCGCCGGCCTGCTCGTCGCCGCGTACACGGCCGGGATGGCGGCCGGCACGCCGCTGCTCGCCCGGGCGGTGGACCGCTGGCGGCAGCCGCCCGTGCTGTGGGCGGCCGCCGCCGTCTCCGGCCTCGGCTTCGGCGCGGTGGCGCTCACCGGCGGGCACCTGGCCGGCGCGATCACCGGCGCGGCGGTCGCCGGGTTCGGCACGCCGCCGCTGGAGGCGTGCCTGCGGACGCTCTGGCCGGCCCTGCTGCCGCCGGCGACGGTGCCCACCGCGTACACCCTGGACATCGCCCTCCAGGAGGTGATCTTCGTGGTGGGGCCGCTGGTCACCCTGCTCGCGGTGACGGTCGGCGGGCCGACCGCCGGTCTGCTCGCCGCCGCCGTGGCGCAGCTCGCCGGCACCGCCCTGTACGCGCTCAGCCCGGCCGCCCGGGCCTGGCGCGGGGTGGCCGCGGTCCGGCACTGGGCCGGGCCGCTGCGCGTACCGGGGTTCGGGGTGATGCTGCTCGGCGTGGTCGGCGTCGGCGCGGCGGTCGGCAGCATCGCGGTGGCCGTGACCGGTTACGCCGAGGCGGCCGGCGACCGGCGGCTCAGCGGCTGGCTGCTCGCGGCGCAGGCGGGCGGCGCGCTCGTCGGTGGCCTGCTCTGGACCCGGGTCCGTCCGGGCGGACCGGGCCGCCTGCCGTTGCTGGCCGCCGCGCTCACCGCCGGGTTCCTGCCACTGCTGCTGGCGCCCGCGCCGGCCCCGATGGCCGCGCTGCTCGCGGTGAGCGGGCTGGCGCTGCCCCCGGTGCTGACCGCCGTCTTCCTCACCGCCGAGCGGTTGGCCCGACCGGGCACGGTGGCCGAGGCGTTCGCGTGGGTGAGCACGGCGTTCGTGGTGGGCAGCGCCGCCGGGTCGGCGCTCGCCGGCGCGTCGGCCGGCGTCCGGTACGGGCTGCTGGTCGCGCCCGTCGCCGCGCTGCTCGGCACGGCCGCGCTGGGTGCGATCGCGCTGCGGGACCGGACGACGGCGTCGCTCACAGCCAGCCACGACGCTTGAACAGCAGATAGAGCGCGCCGCAGACGGCGAGCATCAGCACGACCGCGAAGAGATAGCCGTACCGCCAGCCCAGCTCCGGCATGTGGGTGAAGTTCATCCCGTAGACGGTGCCGATCAGGGTGGGCGCGAACAGGATCGCCGCCCAGGCGGAGACCCGCTTGATCTCCTCGTTCTGCTCGAAGCTGGCCGCGGTCAGGCTGCGCATCTCCTCGTTCTGCGCCTGCGAGACCAGGGTGGCGTTGACGGTGAGGATGTTCTGCAGCAGGTGCCGGAACCCGTCGATCCGCTCCACCACCTGGGTGAGGTGGTCGGCCACGTCGCGCAGTCGCCGGCGCAGTTCCTCGTCGGTGCCGTAGCGGTCGAAGCCGTGGGTGAGCGCGTCGACGACCTTCAGCAGCGGCCGGGTCGCCCGCTGGAACTGGATCACCTCGCGGCTCAGCTCGTAGATGCGGCGGCTGGCGTTCGGGTCGCCGCCGAACACCTCGGTCTCGATCTCGTCGATGTCGTTCTCCAGCCCGGCCACCACCGGCGCGTAGCCGTCGACCACCCGGTCGAGCACGGCGTAGAGGACCGCCTCGGGGCCGAGCGCCAGCACGCCCGGCTCCGCCTCCAACCGCCGGCGGACGGCCACGAGGTCGGGCGTGCCGCCGTGCCGGACGGTGATCACGAAGCCGGGCCCGAGGAAGAGGTGCAGCTCGGCGAACTCGACCGCCTCCCGGGCGTCCAGGTAGCGGGCGGCGCGCAGCACCACGAACAGGGTGTCGCCGTAGCGTTCCAGCTTCGGCCGCTGGTGGGCGTTGATGGCGTCCTCGACGGCCAGCTCGGGGAGCTGGAACTCGGCGGCCAGCGAGGCGACCTGCTCCCGGCTCGGCCGGCGCAGCCCGATCCAGGCCATCGCGGCGTCGAGCTGCTGGAGGCAGCGGAACGTGTCGGCGAGGCTGACCGGCGACGCCCGCCGGACCCCGTCGACGTAGACCCCGCTGTCGACCAGCCCGGCGGGCCGCTCCGGCTCGGCCGCGCCGGCGTCGATGGCGTGCTCGTCCAGCTGCCGGCCGAACCCCTCCGAGGACCGGTTGTCCGCCATGCCCCTCCCCCGCTGCTCGGCCGGCTCGCCGAGTCCCCCGCCGGGGCCGGCGCAAACGTCAGGGCCGGTAGCGGTAGCCCATCCCCGGCTCGGTGATCAGGTGCCGGGGCCGGGCCGGGTCGTCCTCCAGCTTGCGGCGCAACTGGGCCATGTACTGCCGGAGGTAGTTGGTCTCCTGCTGGTATTCCGGCCCCCACACGTCGTGCAGCAGTTGCCGCTGGCTGACCAGCTTGCCGGGGTTGCGCAGCAGCTTCTCCAGCATCGCCCACTGGGTGGGGGTGAGCTTGACCTCGGCGCCGTCGTCCCGGGTGACGGTGCGGTCGGCCAGGTCGACGGCGTTGCGGCCGATCCGCAGCGCCGGCACGGCCGGGGTGGCCGGGGCGAGCCGCCGGGTCACCGCGCGGATCCGGGCGAGCAGCTCGTCCACCCCGAACGGCTTGGTGACGTAGTCGTCGGCGCCCGCGTCGAGCGCCGCCACCTTGTCCTCGCTGCCGGCCCGGCCGGAGAGCACGATGATCGGCACCCCGGTCCAGCCGCGCAGGCCCCGGATCACCTCGGTGCCGTCCAGGTCGGGCAGGCCGAGGTCGAGCACCACCAGGTCCGGCGGGTGGGCGGCGGCGGCCTTCAGCGCGGCGGCGCCGGTGTCGGCCACCTCGACGTCGTAGCCCCGGGCGCGCAGGTTGATCCGCAGGGCGCGCAGGATCTGCGGCTCGTCGTCGACGACCAGGATGCGGGTCATTCCTGCGGCCCCTCCGGCTCGGTGGCGGCCGGCAGCCGCAGCACCATGGTGAGACCGCCGCCCGGCGTGGTCTCCGGGGTGATGCTGCCACCCATCGCCTCGGCGAGACCACGGGACAGCGCCAGGCCCAGCCCCACCCCGGTCTGGTTGTCCCGGTCGCCGAGGCGCTGGAACGGCAGGAACACGTGCTCCCACTGGTCCTCGGGGATGCCCGGCCCGGTGTCGATCACCCGCAGCTCGACCTGGCCGGCGTGCGCGCTGCCGGTGATCGTCGGCGGTTGCCCCGGCGGGCTGTGCCGCAGCGCGTTGGCCACGATGTTGACCAGCACCCGCTCCAGCAGGCCGGGGTCGGCCAGCGCCGCCGGCAGGTCCGGCGCGATGTCCGTGGTCACCTCGGCCGCCGCCGCACCCAGCTCGTCCAGAGCCCGGGGTACGACGTCCTCCAGCCCGACCGCGGTGGCGGTGACGCCCAGCGCGCCGGCCTGCAACCGGCTCATGTCGAGCAGGTTCGCCACCAGGCGGCCCAGCCGGTCCAGCGACTCGTCGGCGGTGGCCAGCAGCTCCTCCCGGTCGTCCGCGTCGAACTCCACGTCGTGGCTGCGCAGGCTGCTCACCGCGGCCTTGGCCGAGGCCAGCGGCGTCCGCAGGTCGTGGCTGACCGCGGCGAGCAGCGCGGTCCGCATCCGGTCGGCGGCGGCCAGCGGGCGGGCGGTGGCCGCCTCCTCGGCCAGGCGTTCCTGGCGCAGCGCGAGCGCGGCCTGGGCGGCGAACGCCTCGACCACCCGGCGGTCGGCCGCCTCCAGCCGCCGTCCGGCGAGCACCACGCTGAGCCGGTCGTCCACCGGCACCACGGTCTCCCCGGCGCTCGGACTGCCCGGCGGGGCGTCGCCGACGCCGGCCACCACCCGCCAGGCGCCCTCCGCCCGGGACCGGGCCGGCCGCCCCTCCGCCTCGGCGGTCAGCTCCAGGACGCTCACCGCGCGCAGCCCGAACGTCTCCCGGAGCCGGTCCAGCAGGGCGGGCAGCGGCCGCTCGCCGCGCAGCACGCTGCCGGCGACGGTGGCCAGCGTCTGCGCGTCGGCGGAGGCGCGGGCCGCCTCCCGGGTACGCCGGGCCGCCACGTCCACCACCCAGCTCACCGCGACGGCGACGCCGACGAACACGCCGAGCGCGAGCAGGTTGTCCGCCTCGGCGATGGTCAGCGTGCGGTACGGCGGGGTGAAGAACCAGTTGAGCAGCAACGATCCGCCGAGCGCGGCGACCAGCGCCGGCCACAGCCCGCCGACCAGCGCCACCCCGACCACGCCGGCCAGGAAGAGCAGGATGTCGTTGGTCAGGGTGAGGTCGGGCAGCGCTTCCAGCAGCAGCGTCAGCAGCGGCATGCCGAGCACGGCCAGCGCGTACCCGAGCAGCCGGCGACGGCGGGACAGCGCGGCGGGCACCCCGGCCCCGCGCCGCCCGCGCCCCGCCTCGGGGTGGGTCACCAGGTGCACGTCGATGGCGCCGGAGAGCGCGGTGGTGGTCACGCCGACGCCCCGGGAGAGGATCTGCGCGAACCGCCCCCGCCGGCTCGCGCCGAGCACGAGCTGGGTGGCGTTGACCCCCCGGGCGAAGTCGAGCAGCGCGGCCGGGATGTCGGTGCCGAGCACCTGGTGGTAGGTGCCGCCGAGGCTCTCCACCAGCACCCGCTGCCGGGCCAGTTGGACCGGGTCCGCGTCGGCCAACCCGTCGCTGCGGGCCACGTGCACGGCGAGCAGGTCGGCGCCCTTGCTGCGGGCGGCGATCCGGGCGGCCCGGCGGATCAACGTCTCGCCCTCGGGGCCGCCGGTGAGCGCGACGACCACCCGCTCCCGCGCCTCCCAGGTGTCGGAGATGCCCTGCTGGGCCCGGTACGCGTCGAGCTGTTCGTCGACCTTGTCGGCCAGCCAGAGCAGCGCCAGCTCGCGCAGCGCGGTGAGGTTGCCGACCCGGAAGTAGTTGCCCAACGCGGCGTCGATCTTGTCGGGCCGGTAGATGTTGCCGTGCGCCATCCGGCGGCGCAGCGCCTCCGGCGTCATGTCCACCAGCTCGACCTGCTCCGCGGCGCGGACCACCTGGTCCGGCACGGTCTCCCGCTGAATCGTGCCGGTGATCTGCGCGACGACGTCGGTGAGCGACTCCAGGTGTTGGACGTTGACCGTGGAGAGCACGCTGATCCCGGCGTCCAGCAGCTCCTGGACGTCCTGCCAGCGCTTGTCGTGGCGGGAGCCCGGCACGTTGGTGTGCGCCAACTCGTCGACCACCACCACCTCGGGACGGCGGGCCAGCACCGCGTCGAGGTCCATCTCGGTGAGGTCGACGCCCCGGTAGGTCATCGCCCGGCGCGGCACCACCTCCAGGTCGCCGACCATCGCCGCGGTGTGCGGCCGGCCGTGCGTCTCGACCAGGCCGACCACCACGTCGGTGCCGCGCTCGGCCCGACGCTGGGCCTCCTCGAGCATGGCGTACGTCTTGCCGACCCCGGGGGCGGCGCCCAGGTAGATCCGCAGCTCGCCTCTGCCCACGCCCCCATCCTCCCTGAGTGAAAGGAAGGGCCCCCGCTTAACGCCTGCGGTAGAGGCGGGGGCCCTTCTTAACAGCTGCCGGCGTCAGCGCGCCGGGAACGCCCCGTCCAGCGCGAGGTTGAGTTCCAGCACGTTCACCCCGGGCTCGCCCATGAAGCCGAGCGACCGGCCGGTGGTGTGCTCCTCGACCAGCCGGCGGATCGCCGCCGGGTCCGCGCCGCGCTCGCGCGCCACCCGGGCCACCTGGATCTCCGCGTACGCCGGGGAGATGTGCGGGTCGAGGCCGCTGCCGCTGGCGGTGACCGCGTCGGCCGGCACGGCCGGCTCCGCCGGGGCGTCCCCCCGGACCGGGGTGACCACCCCGCCCTCGGCCACGTAGTCCTGACCGGGCCGGGCCAGCTCGACCGGTACGCCCTGCCACGTCGACACGAACGGGGTCGCCGGCGCGACCTGGTTGACGCTGACCACGCGGGTGATCCTGCCGGTCAGGCCGTCGGCGCGGAACACGGCCAGCACCGCGCCCACCCCGTCCGGCGTGCAGTACGGGCGCCGCCCGTCCACGCCGTCCAGCTCGCCGACCGCCTTGCTGCGGGCGCAGACCTGGGTGAGCAGGCTCTGCGCCGAGGTCTCCTCGTCACCGGTGATGGTGTCCACCACGCTCTCCGGGCCGAGGTTGCTGGCCGAGGTGGAGGTCGGGTCGTAGCCGTCGCCGGCGGCGGACGGGCGGGACTGGAAGTAGCGCGGCACGGGGTTGCCGTCCGCGTCGGTGAACGACTGACCGATCAGCGAGCTGCCGACGGTCCTGCCGCCGACCTCGATCAGGGACCCGTCCGCCTTGCCGTCGAGGCCGGGGATCCGACCGACGGCGACCAGGGCGAGCGGGTAGACCAGACCGAGCAGCACGGTGAAGACGAGCACGGCGCGCAGGGCGGCCAGGTGCTGGGAGAGCCAACTGGGAAGGCGCATCACGAGATCCCCGGAATGAACTGGACGAGCAGGTCGATGAGCTTGATGCCGACGAACGGCACCACGATGCCGCCGAGGCCGTAGAGCAGCAGGTTGCGGCTGAGCAGCGCCGACGCGCTGGCCGGGCGGTAGCGGACGCCCCGCAGGGCCAGCGGGATCAGCGCGACGATGACGATCGCGTTGAAGATGACCGCGGAGAGGATCGCCGACGCCGGGCTGGCCAGCCGCATCACGTTCAGCGTGTCCAGCGCGGGGTAGATGCCGGCGAACATGGCCGGGATGATCGCGAAGTACTTCGCGATGTCGTTGGCGATGCTGAACGTCGTCAGCGCGCCCCGGGTGATCAGCAACTGCTTGCCGATCTCCACGATCTCGATCAGCTTGGTCGGGTCGGAGTCGAGGTCGACCATGTTGCCGGCCTCCTTCGCGGCCGACGTGCCGGTGTTCATCGCGACGCCGACGTCCGCCTGGGCCAGCGCCGGCGCGTCGTTGGTGCCGTCACCGGTCATGGCGACCAGCCGGCCACCCTCCTGCTCCTTCTTGATCAGGGCGAGCTTGTCCTCCGGCGTGGCCTCGGCGAGGAAGTCGTCCACGCCGGCCTCGTCGGCGATCGCCTTCGCGGTCCGCGGATTGTCACCGGTGATCATCACGGTCCGGATGCCCATCCGGCGCATCTCGTCGAAACGCTCCCGCATGCCGGCCTTGACGACGTCCTTGAGGTGGATGACGCCGAGCGCCCGGGCCGGTCCGCCGGCGGTGTGCTCGGCGACCACGAGCGGGGTGCCGCCGGTGCCGCTGATCGCGTCGACCAGTTCACCGACCTGCTCGGTCGGGTGGCCGCCGTTCTCGCGTACCCACTTCATCACCGCGGCGGCGGCGCCCTTGCGGATCTGCCGGTCGCCGACGCCGCCGTCACCGGCCAGGTCGACGCCGCTCATCCGGGTCTGCGCGGTGAACGGCACGAAGGTGGCGTGCGGGATCAGGCCGGGCTCGCGCTCACGCAGCCCGAACTCGTTCTTGGCCAGCACCACCACCGAGCGCCCCTCGGGGGTCTCGTCGGCCAGGCTGGACAGCTGCGCCGCATCGGCGACCGTGGCCGCGTCCACGCCGGCCACCGGCAGAAACTCGGCGGCCTGCCGGTTGCCCAGGGTGATCGTGCCGGTCTTGTCCAACAGCAGCGTGTTGACGTCGCCGGCCGCCTCGACCGCCCGCCCGCTCATGGCGAGCACGTTGCGCTGGACGAGGCGGTCCATGCCGGCGATACCGATGGCGGACAGCAGCGCGCCGATGGTGGTCGGGATGAGGCAGACCAGCAGCGAGACCAGCACGATGCCGGTGACACCGGAGTCGGTGATCGCCTGGGTGTCCGGCGCGGCGGCCTGGTAACCCTTGGCGAAGATCGCCAGCGGCTGGAGCGTGACGACCGCGAGCAGGAAGATGATCGTCAGCGCGGCCAGCAGGATGTTGAGCGCGATCTCGTTCGGGGTCTTCTGCCGGTTGGCGCCCTCGACGAGGGCGATCATCCGGTCGATGAAGCTCTCCCCCGGCTTCTGGGTGATCTTCACGACGATCCGGTCGGAGAGCACCCGGGTGCCGCCGGTGACCGCGCTGCGGTCGCCGCCGGACTCCCGGATCACCGGAGCGGACTCGCCGGTGATCGCCGACTCGTCGACGCTGGCGATGCCCTCGACGACGTCGCCGTCGCCCGGGATGATCTGTCCGGCCTCGACCAGGACGATGTCGCCCTGCTTGAGCTGCGGTGCGGGCACCGCCTCGTCGCGGTAGCCGTTGGCCGCCGCGCCCGGGGACCACCCGAGCAGGCGGGTGGCGATGGTGTCCTGCTTGGCTCGCCGCAGCGTGTCGGCCTGGGCCTTGCCCCGGCCCTCGGCGACCGCCTCGGCCAGGTTGGCGAAGACCACGGTCAGCCAGAGCCAGATCGTGATGGCCCAGGCGAACACCGAGGGATCGGCGATCGCGAGGACGGTGGTGAACAGCGCGCCGATCTCGACGATCAGCATCACCGGGTTGCGCCACAGGGTCCGCGGGTCGAGCTTGCGCAGCGCGTCCGGCAGCGAGCGGAACAGCTGCCTCGGGTCGAGCAGGCCACCACCGACCCGGTCGCCCTGGGTGGCCGGCGTGCCGGGGGTCGGCGCGTCGGCGGTGTCGGAAGGTGCCGTCATGTCCTTGTCTCTCATGGTGGTCACAGCCCTTCGGCCAGCGGGCCGAGCGCGAGCGCGGGCAGGAAGGTGAGCGCGACGAGGATCACCGTGACGCCGACGACCATGCCGACGAAGAGCGGCTTGTGGGTCGGCAGGGTGCCCTCGGACGCGGGTGTGGGCTGCTGGCGGGCCAGCGAACCGGCGAGCGCCAGCGCGAAGATGATCGGCAGGAACCGGCCGAGCAGCATGCACAGGCCCAGCGCGGTGTTCCACCAGGGCGTGCTCACGGTGATGCCGGCGAATGCCGAGCCGTTGTTGTTGCTCGCCGACGTGAACGCGTAGAGCACCTCGGAGAGCCCGTGCGGGCCGACGTTGAGCGCGGTCGAGTTGTTGCCGGTGGCGAACGCGGCGGCGGTGCCGGTGAGCACCAGCGCCGGGGTGATCAGGAAGTACATCGAGGCGAACTTGATCTCGCGGGAGCCGATCTTCTTGCCCAGGTACTCCGGTGTGCGGCCGACCATCAGGCCGGCGACGAACACCGTGATCACCGCGAGGATCAGCAGCCCGTACAGGCCGGCGCCGACACCGCCGGGGGCGACCTCGCCGAGCATCATGTTGCCCAGCGTCATCATCCCGCCCAGCGCGGTGTACGAGTCGTGGAACGAGTTGACCGCGCCGGTCGAGGTGAGCGTGGTGGCGGCGGCGAAGGTGGCCGAGTTCGACACGTCGAACCGCACCTCCTTGCCCTCCAGCGCCGCGCCGACCGCCTGCGGCACCGTGCCGTGACCGGTCAGCTCGAACACGTTGGTCAGGGTGATGCTGGCCAGCGCGAGGATCGCCATCACCGCGGCGATCGCGTAGCCCTGCCGGTTCTGCCCGACCATCCGACCGAAGACCCGGGGCAGGCTGAACGGGATGAGCAGGATCAGGAAGATCTCGATCCAGTTCGTCCAGGTGGTCGGGTTCTCGAACGGGTGGGCGCTGTTGACGTTGTAGAAGCCACCGCCGTTGGTGCCCAGCTCCTTGATGACCTCCTGGCTGGCCACCGGCCCGCCGGTGACCGTCTGGGTGCCGCCGGTCAGCGTGGTCACGTCGGTGCCGCCGGAGAGGTTCTGCACCGCGCCGCCGATCATCAGGGCGAGCGCGCCGAGCACCGCGATCGGCAGCAGGATCCGCAGCGTGATCCGGGTCAGGTCGACCCAGAAGTTGCCCAGCTCGCCGGTGCGGCTGCGGGCGAAGCCCCGGACCAGCGCCACCGCGACGGCGATGCCCACCGCGGCGGAGACGAAGTTCTGCACCGCCAGGCCGGCCATCTGCACCAGGTGACCCATGGTCGACTCACCCGAGTACCACTGCCAGTTGGTGTTGGTCACGAACGACACCGCGGTGTTCCAGGCGCCGTGGGTGACCACCGGGTCGAGGCCCAGCGAGAGCCAGAGATGGTTCTGCAGCCGCTGGAACGCGTACAGGAACAGGATCGAGACGGCCGAGAAGGCGAGCACGCTGCGGGCGTACACGCCCCAGGTCTGCTCGGCGGCCGGGTTGACCCCGACCAGGCGGTAGATGCCCCGCTCAACCCGGGCGGACCGGGTGCCGGAGACCACCCGGTACATGTGGTCGCCGAACGGCCGGTAGACGGCGACCAGCGCCACCACCAGCGAGAGCACGAAGAGCACCCCGGCTGTTGTCATGCTCATCAGAAGCGCTCCGGGAACAGCAGGGCGACGACCAGGAACACGCCCAGTCCGATCGCCAGCACCAGGCCGACGGCGTTGACGGCGCTCACAGCTTCTCCACACCCCTCACCACGAGGGCGAGAGCCGCGAACAGCCCCACCGTCAGCAACACGAACAGCACGTCAGACACGGCTGACCTCTCCTAGCGGGCGATGTCCTCGCGACCGCCTCCCGGTCGCGCCGGGCAATCAAAACGCCAGGTCGGGCGTACGGACAGGGGCTATAACGCGACCATCACGCCGGCCGGGGGATTCTTGACGCGCTTTTCACGCCACCCGTGTGGGCGGGGGTGGAGGCGGTCACCCGCCGGCACGCGACGTGCGATCGCCCGTCCCGGGCGGGTCGAGCGGGCCGAACGCCGAACGGACCAGGCGGTTCGCCTCCTCCTGGTCGACGTCGGTGGCGACCAGGAGATCACTGGCCGCCGTCCGCACCTGGGCGACCACCACCGCCCCGGAGAAGTCGACGCCGGCGCGGTAGGCGTGACCGGCCTCGGCGACCGCCCGCAACGCGGACTCCCGGCACCGGGTCGGCTCCGGCGTGCCCCGGGCGAATTCCTTGCGCAGCGTGCGGGCCGCGTCGGCCAGCGCGGACACCGCGTCCGGCATGGGCTCCGGCACCCGCTCGCCGTCCGCGATCAACGTGACCGCCCGCCGGATCAGCGTGCCGCTGTTGCGCATCGCCCGGTCCACCGGCTCGACCGCCTTGGCGTACCGGCCGAGCGGCCCCTCCCGGGAGGTCCAGTAGACCGGCGAGAGTGTGGCGGCCTCCCGTGCGCCCTGCGCCGCCTCGCCGAAGGAGCCCATCTCCTTCTTGTTGTCCCGCAACCGGTCCCGGGCGGCGCGCGCCGCCTCCGCGTCCCGCTCGCGCAGCGCGTCGGCGGTGCGGTCCAGCTGCTCGGCGAGCAGGTCCAGGGCGGGGCCGGCGGCCCGGTTGATGATCCGCAACGGATTGAGCGGCAGCAGCACCGCGGTCACCAGGAGGGTGGCCCCGCCACCGATGAGCGCGTCGAGCACCCGGGGCGCCTCCAGGTCCGGCACCGTCGGCGTCAGCGTGCCGATCAGCACCGCCGTCGCCCCGGCCTGGACCACCAGCGCCGGGCTGCGTCCGACGAACGCCGCCACCACCACGGCCAGCGCGACGATCAGACCGAGCTGCCAGGCGCCGACCCCGACCACGCTGATCAGCAGGTTTCCGATCAGGATGCCGACCGCCACGCCGATGATCAGTTCGACGGTGCGGCGCACCCGCTGGCCGACCGAGGCGGCGAGCGCCACCACCGCCGAGATCGGGGCGAAGACGGGTTGCGTGATGTCCAGCAGCGAGTCCGCGACCCACCAGGAGAGGCCGGCCGCGAGCCCGGCCTGGGCGGCCAGCCCGGCGCCCGCGCGTACCCGCCGGAACCGGTCGACCAGCAGCGCCGGCGCGGACCGCAGCCGGCGGAAGAGCGGCCGGTCACCGGCGGCCAGCCCACCGCTTCCCCGTGTTCCCGCACCGGCCACGGCCGCGCGTACCCGCTCCCCGGCGGAGCAATCCTGCGGCACGCCGGGCGGGCGCAGCGGGCACTCAGCGGCCGGCGTTCGCGACCAGCGCCTCGGCGACCTCGCGCACCTTGCGATTGGCGTCCTGGGACAGCTTCGACAGCAGCGCGAACGCCTCGTCCGCCGAGCAGCGCCGTTCGCCCATGATGATGCCCTTGGCCTGCTCGATCACCGCCCGGCTGCGCATCGCCTCCTGCATCTGCCGGGCCAGCGTGGCGGCGCTGTCGTAGAGGTGGGCGTTGGCCAGCGCGACGGCGGCGTACGCGGCGAAGTTCTCGGCGCTGCGGACGGCCACGCTGTCGAAGGCGTGCGGGGCCACACCGTACATGTTGAGCGCACCGGTGACCGCCTCCTGGATCGGCAGCCCGACCGACAGCGAGCTGCCGATGCCCGCCGCCCGGGCGTGTGCGGCCCACTCCGGCCAGCGCTCCTCCACGGCCAGGTCGGGCAGCGAGATGCTGGCCGCGCTGGCGGCGGCGTCCAGGCAGGGTCCCCGCTCGTTGCGGTACTGCCACTCGTCGAGTTGCCGGGCCAGGTCGCTGGTGCAGGCGGCGCTGGAGTTCCGGCCGCCCTGAGCCAGCGTCACGGTGACGTGGGCGCTGCCCGGGACGGTCTGGTTGGCCAGCTCGGCGACCCGCCGCAGGACGTCCTCCAGGCTCACTTCGTCCAGCCTGATCCGGCTCAGCTCGGCGAGCGCCTCGCCGGGGTCCGTGCTCGGGGCTGCCATGGCGATCCTTGTCGATGCGGGGACGGCTGTCACCGCCAAGCTACCCGCCGGGCCGGACGCCGGCACGGGAACCCGGGCGTGCGAAGCCGCGCGGACCGACGTAACGTCGGAGACCGGGTCAAGACATGTGCCCTCCACCCGCTCACGGCCGCATCACGGCCGGGAGCGTCGCGCGAGTTCGTCGTGTGGGAGGTGCCATGTTGGAGGATTTGCCGGTTTTCGGCCGTCATCACGTTCCCACCGCGTCCGGATCGTGGCGACCGGACGAGCCGATCATGTGGTTGAGCTGCGAGGTCCACGGGGACGTGACCACGGTCTCGGTCGCCGGCGAGGTCGACCTCAGCAACGCGCACCTGCTGGCCGAACTGCTGGAGAACGTCGCCGGGGTGCGGGCCCCGCTGGTGGTGGTCCATCTCGCGGAGGTCACCTTCTTCGGCGCGCACGGCACCGAGGCGCTGGTGCGGGCCCGGCGGCTGCTGACCGAGCGGGGCGGAAAACTGGTGCTCCACCGCCCCTCCCGGGCGGTGCGCCGCGTGCTCGACGTCACCGGCACGCTTCCCGGCTTCGAGATCGTCACCCGTCTCCCGCCGGACGGGGTCGACCAGCGGCCGGCACGTCCGGTCGCCCCCGACCGAGCGGGGGTCGTAGAGTTGTCCGGTAGCTGACGTCCCGAGCGGGGCGTCACGAACGAGCGTCAAGAAGCGGCGCCGGCCCCGATCCTTCCCGGATCGGGACAGCGGTCCGTTGTCGCGGGCCGTCCCGCCACCAGCCGTCCCCCGGGTTCGGGGTCGACGGCGTCGCTTCCCACAAGGACGTCACAGCTCATGCCGCAGGCCCACCCCGACCTCGCCGCAGCCTTGATCAGACTCGGGCGGATCAAGTACGACGAGGTCGACGTCGACGTGGTGTTGTCGATCATCGCCCAGGTCGCCAAGGATGCGATCCCGGGCACGGCCGAGGTCTCGGTCACGCTGGTCCAGGGCGCGACGGCGTACACCGCCGCGCACACCGGCGAGCTGGCCCTGACCCTGGACGAGTGGCAGTACGAGCAGGGCCGGGGCCCCTGCCTGGACGCCGCGACCACCGGCGCCGCGATGCTGGTGCCGGACATGGCGGCGGAGAGCCGGTGGCCGGAGTGGGCGGTCCGGGCCCACCGGGCGGGCGCCGCGAGTTCCCTCTCGATCGGCCTGCCCATCCAGGAGGCCATGGTCGGGGCGCTCAACATCTACGGCGCGGCCCCGCGGGTCTTCGACGAGCAGGTCGACCTCGCGCAGACGCTCGCCGGGTACGCCGCCATCGCGCTGGCCAACGTCCACCTCTACGAGAGCACCGCCACGCTGGCGCAGCAGATGCAGGAGGCGATGCAGAGCCGGGCCGTGATCGAGCAGGCCAAGGGCATCATCATGGGTCAGCGCCGGTGCTCGGCCGAGGAGGCGTTCGCCATCCTGGCCCGGGTGTCGCAGGACTCCAACCGGAAGCTGCGGGAGGTCGCCGAGTCACTCGTCGACCGGGCGGTGCACGGCGGTCGCGACTGAGCGGCGGTCGCCGGTCAGCGCGGCATCGCGCGCCAGCCGGAGCCGCTCGCCCGCCACGCCCCGGCGAGGATGCTCGCCGAGCCCCGGCTCGGGCACTGCTGGATCTTGGACCGGCCGGCGGCGCCGCCGATCTGCGCCTGCACCTGCCACTGGCTCCCGTCGGTGCGGATGTAGACGTCGCGCCGACCACGCGGGTTGCTGACGCCGTTCCACCAGTGTTCCTCCACCACCATGACGTGACCGTACCGCAGCCGGTATGGTCCGGCCCACACCAGATCCGCGGGCCGGACCTCGCCGGGGTCAGCCGTCCAGCCGTCGGACCATGTTCATGATGGTCTCGACCTGGGCACCGCCCTTGATCGGGTAGTTCGTGGCGCCGAGGTATCCCCACCAGTCCCAGCAGCCGTTCGGGTTGACCGGGGTGGCGGTCGCCTGCGGGTAGAGCACGATCAGCCGGTTGGTGTCGGCGTACTGGTTGAGGTTGGCCCGGTCGACGAACGCGGTGCCGACCTTGGCGTACCCCTGGGCGCAGCCGTGCAGGGCCACCAGCAGTCGGCAGGTGGTGCCGGCGGCGCAGGAGCTGGGCACGTACGCGAAGCCGTTGCCGTCCATGCTCAGGCCGTTGGCCCAGCCGTTGACCGCGAAGCTGTCCTGGCCGAAGCGGATCAGGGTGCCGCCGAGCGGGCCGGTGTTCGGCGCGGCGACCGAGCCGAGCAGCTTGCCGAGGAAGGCGCCCTGCGGGTCGGTGCCGCAGTCGGCGAGGTACGGCGAGGCGGTGGCGGTACAGCCGACCGTGCCGTAGGGCGTGACCCAGGAGTGCCCGGCGGCGCTGCCGGAGTCGTAGCGGACGCTGACGCCGAAGTCCTGGTAGTACCGGACCAGGTCGTCGGTGACCGATTTCTTCACGGTGGCGTCGTTGTTGCCGTGGTAGACGTACACCGGCTGACCGGAGAGGTTGCCGGTGCCGTCGATCCAGCCGTACCCGGCCCAGGCGCGGGTGTACGTCTCCAGGTTGCCCAGGTACGTCGGGTAGATGTTGTCGCCGCAGCCGTAGAGCGCCTGCGGGATGGTGTTCTGCGCGCAGTAGTAGGGCCCGGCCGCGAAGATCGCCGCGCCCCGGACGCGGGCCGAGTAGGCGACCTGGAGCTGGGTGGCCATGTAGCCGCCGGAGGAGACCCCGGCGACGTAGACGGCCGAGACCGGGTACGAGCGCAGCGAACCGGCGACCGGCGTCTTGGTCCAGGGGGTGCTCGCGGCCCGGGCGGCGACGCCGCCGGGCAGGACGAGCAGGAGTGCGGCGGCGAGGGTGGTGACGGCCTTCCACGGTGTCTTCATGGTGTTCTCCCGTCGGAGTGCCGGTGGGACGACCGGCGTGCCGGCACCGTAGCGTGACATTGACCACAGCAGATATCCGCACCGTCGACACCTCGCCCGAGGCGGCGGTGTGGGCCGACCACCCCGAAAACTCCTGGATCGTCGCCGTCGCGCGGGCTAGCGTCCCGGACGACGTCACTTCGAGACCGTGAAGAGGGTGTTTTGGTGCCCGTGCCGACCGCGCCGAACCGGATCGACCCGCCCGCAACCCTCTTCCGCACTCGGAGCGACCACCATGGACCTGCCACGTAGCTTCACCATCCGCGAGGGTGACCTTCGCGTCCTCAACCCGATCGACGAGGCCAAGCTGGCCACGCTGGGCCGGGTGATCGGCCTCGTGCCCGATGCCGAGCTGCTCGACCTGTGCAGCGGCAAGGGCGAGCTGCTCTGCACCTGGGCCCGGGACCACGGGATCACCGGCACCGGGGTCGACGTCAGCACCGTCTTCACCACCGCCGCCCGGGACCGCGCCGCCGAGCTGGGCGTCGCCGACCGGGTCCGGTTCGTGCACGGCGACGCCGCCGCGTACGTTCCGGAGCATCCGGTCGACGTGGCCTGCTGCGTCGGCGCCACCTGGATCGGCGGCGGCGTCCCCGGCACCCTGGAGCTGCTCGACCGCGCGCTGCGGCCGGGCGGCATGGCGCTGGTCGGCGAGCCGTACTGGCGGATCGACCCGCCCGACGAGGAGACGGTGGCCGGGTCGCACGCCCGGTCCCGGGACGAGTTCCGCGACCTGCCCGGCCTGGTCGCGCTCTTCGGCGCGTGCGGCTGGGACCTGGTCGAGATGGTCCTCGCCGACCAGGACAGCTGGGACCGGTACGCCGCCGCGCACTGGCTGAACCTGCGCCGCTGGCTGGACGCCAACCCGGACGACGAACTGGCCGCGGAGCTGCGGCGGGAACTCACCGAGGACCCGCTGCGGTACGTCCGGTTCCAACGCGAACATCTGGGTTGGGGAGTTTTCGCGCTGCTTCGTCGCTGACGCCGCCCGACGCCCGGTCGACGCGCCGACGCGCGTCGGCCGGGCTTAGCGGATCGCTACGGAGGGTAAAGCCAGATCATGGGACAGTTGCGCACCTCGCCGCCGCCGCCGCAGGCCACCGAGCTGGAGCGGTGGGTGCTCGACACCCCCGAGCAACTGCGCGACGTCCGCGCCTCGCTGCGCGACGCGCTGAACCGGCACGGACTGGTGCAGGGCGAGGACCTGGACGAGGTGCCGCACATGGTGCTGCTCGTCGTCACCGAGCTGGCCAGCAACGCCCTCCGGCACGGCCGACCGCCCACCATCGTCACGCTGCGCGCCACCGACGACTGCTTCCTGCTCGAGGTGGCCGACCACGACGTCAGCTCGGTGCCGGAGCTGTCCGACATCCATCCGCTGGACTCGGGTGGGCGAGGGCTGTTCCTGGCCCAGTCGATCTCGCTCGACGTCGGCTGGTACGCCACCGCCACCACCAAGAACATCTGGGCGTCGTTCTCCCGGTGAGGTGGCCACGGCCGGTCGACGGGACGGCGCGGTGGGTGGGCCCGCCGGCGCCCGACGCCGAGCCGCCGACGGACCCGCCGGACTAGAAGCCCGCCACCGGGTGCGGGACGTACGGCGCCTCCAGCGCCGCCACCTCCTCGTCGGTCAGCTCCAGGTCCAGCGCGGCCACCGCGTCGGTCAGGTGGTGCGGCTTGGTGGCGCCCACGATCGGCGCGGTCACCGCCGGGTTGCGGGCCACCCAGGCCAGCGCCACCTGCGCCCGCGGCACACCCCGCTGCTCGGCCACCCGGGCCACCGCGTCGATCACCGCCCGGTCGTGCTCCTCGGTACGCGCGTAGAGCGTGCGACCGAACTCGTCGGTCTCCGCCCGCGCGGTCCGCTCCTGCGGGTCCCGGGTCAACAGCCCCCGGGCCAGCGGGCTCCACGGGATCACCGCGACGCCCTGGTCGAGGCAGAGCGGCAGCATCTCCCGCTCCTCCTCCCGGTAGAGCAGGTTGTAGTGGTTCTGCATCGAGACGAACCGGGTCCAGCCGTGCCGCTCGGCGAGCCAGAGCGCCTTGGCGAACTGCCACGCGTACATCGACGAGGCGCCGAGGTAGCGGACCTTGCCGGCCCGGACCAGGTCGTGCAGGGCCTCCAGCGTCTCCTCGATCGGCGTGCCCGGGTCGAGGCGGTGGATCTGGTAGAGGTCCACGTAGTCGGTGCCGAGCCGGCGCAGGCTCGCGTCGATCTCGCTCATGATGTGCTTGCGGGACAACCCGCCCCGGTTCGGACCCGGCCCCATCCGGCCGTGCACCTTGGTCGCGATCACCACGTCGTCGCGGCGGGCGAAGTCCTTCAGCGCCCGGCCGACAATCTCCTCGCTGGTGCCGTCGGAGTAGACGTTCGCGGTGTCGAAGAAGGTGACGCCCAGCTCCAGCGCCTGCTGGATGAAGGGGCGGGCGGCGTCCTCCGGCAGCGACCACGGGTGGCCGCCCCGGCTCGGCTCGCCGTAGCTCATGCAGCCCAGGCAGAGCCGGGACACCTCCAGGCCGGTGGACCCGAACTTGACGTAATCCATGGCGTCCATCCCATCACCGACGGGCGGCGACCGCAGTCCGCGTGGGTCAGTGGTCCTCGGCCGGGATCGGGTCGTCGTACTGGCCGGACGGGCCGACCAGGGCCTCCCCGCCCACCAGCGGCCAGGCGTTGGGTGCGCAGCCGTGCAGCCCGAGCGTCTGCTGCACCATCACCGGCGCCGGACCGCCGGCGGCGGGGCAGCGCTCGTGACCCCGGCCCAGCCGATGGCCCACCTCGTGGTTGAGCAGGTACTGCCGGTAGAGGTCGAGGTCGGCCACGTGCGGCACCCCGTACACCCAGCGGGCCACGTTGATCACGACCCGGTCGCCGTTGCGGCAGGAGGTGTAGCGGTCGGTGGGGTCGCCGCAGAGCCCACCCCGGGTCAGCGGTGTGGTGAGCAGCACGGTGAAGTCGGCCGGCCCGTCCCGGCCCACCCGCTGCAACCGCCACCGGCCGTCCCCGGTCCAGCCGCGCGGGTCGGCCAGCGTCGCGGCGACCTCCCGGGCGAAGCGTTCCACGTCCACGTTGCGGATGCCGTCCTCGACCGCGACCCGGTAGCGCAGCAGCTCACCGGAGCGACCGGCCACCGCGCCGGTGGTGTCGGCGGTCCGGAAGCCGCCGCCGCCCCGCAGCGGGTAGGTGATGCGGGGCGGCACCCGACCGGCCGCCGGGACCGGCGACGCCGGGGCAGCCGTCGCCGTCGGGCGCGGGCCGGGCACCTGCGCCGGCACGGTCCGCTCCACGCCGGCCGAGGCCAGCAGGTCCGGGTGCCGGCGCAGGGTGTATCCGCCGCCGGCCGCGAGACCGGCCGCGACGAGGGCCGCCACCAGGAGCGGGACGCCGGCCCGGGACCGCCGTCGCCGTCGGTGCAGACCCCGGTCGTACCCGCCCACGTCGATCTCCGTCCGTCGCGCCGCCCCCGCTCCGGGCAGGAGTACGGATGCCAGGGCCCGACGGTTGAACCCGCGGGCCGGGTACCGTCGGTGGTGGGGTGAGCGACCTGCCGCCTGTCGGAGTCAGGGGGAGCCACCCGTGTCATCAGCCGAGCAGCTGCTCGACGACGCCCTCGCGGCGGCGCGCGGCACCGACGTACGCGCCGCCGAGCGGGCCCTCGACCGGCTGGTGGTGGGCGCCGGCGCGGACGTCGACGCGGCCCTGCTGGCCCGACTCACCCGGGCCGTCGGCCGACTCTGGCCGCGCGGCTGGCAACCGGTCGACCTGGACCGCCTCGCCGTACGCCGGTTGACCCCGCGCGGCGCCCGGCTGCTGCGCGACGGCGTGGCCGCCCAGCGGCGGACGCTCCCCGGCCCCGTCCCGGCCTGGTTCGACGAGCAGGTCACCGACCTCGGCGCCCGCTGGGACACGGACGCGGGCTGGCTGGACCGCCGCGCCGACGGCGACCGGATCACCGCCCTGCGCGATGCCGTCGACGCGCTCGTCCTGGTCGAGGGGCTGCCGCCGATCGCGTCGCTGCGCCCGCCGCCCGGCTCGGCCGCCGTCTCCCGCGCCGCCGTCCCGGCCACCGGTTCCCGGATGCTCGACCGGGTACGCGCGCTGCTGGCCAAGGCCGAGTCGACCGGTTACCCGGCGGAGGCGGAGGCGTTCACCGCCAAGGCGCAGGAGCTGATGGCCCGGCACAGCATCGACGCGGCGTTGCTCGACGCCGCGGCCGACCGGCCGGACCGCCCGGGCGGGGTACGCATCGGCACCGACGCCCCGTACGCGGCGGCGAAGGCGCTGCTGATCCAGGAGGTGGCGGCGGCGAACCGGTGCGAGTCGGTGTGGTCCGACGACCTGGGCTTCGCCACCGTGCTCGGCTTCCCGGCCGACCTGGCGGCGGTGGAGCTGCTGCACACCTCGCTACTGGTGCAGGCCACCGCCGCGATGCTGCGCGGGCGGGCGGAACGCGGCCGGGCCGGTGGGCGGCGCACCAAGGTCTACGACGAGTCGTTCCTCAACGCGTTCGCGCTGCGGATCGGCGAGCGGTTGCGGGCGGCCAGCACGGCGGCGGCCGAGGAGCGCGACGACGACCGTCTGCTGCCGGTGCTCGCGGCCCGCTCGGACGCCGTCCGGGAGCGCCTGGACCAGCTCTTCCCCGGCACCACCCGGCACCGGCTCCAGGTCCGCGACGCGGACGGCTGGACCTCCGGCACCAGCGCCGCCGACCGCGCCTCCCTCGACCCGACTGCCCCCGCGCGCCGGCCGCTTCGCGGGGCCCGCTGACTTTCTCGGCGATGATGTCGGATCGGGCGGCCCGGCTCCGACCCGTCTGCGAGGCGCCACCGACGGTGGCCCCGATCCGAGGAGTGAGACGTGAAGTACATGCTGCTGATCTGGAACCGGCCCGGCTTCGTGGAGGAGCTGTCCGAGGCGGAGCGCACCGCGATCTTCGGCGAGGTCGACGAGATCATGAAGGAGCTGACCGAGTCCGGTGAGCTGGTCGGCGGGGAGGCGCTGGCCCATCCGTCGCAAGCCCGGACGGTGCGGCCGGCGGCCGGCGGCACCGAGATCACCGACGGGCCGTTCGTGGAGAGCAAGGAGCAGTTCGCCGGCTACCTGACGGTGGACTGCGACACCCCGGAGCGGGCCGCCGAGATCGCCGCCCGCTGGCCGGACGTGCGGCACGGCTTCGGCGTGCTGGAGGTGCGCGCGGTGATGGAGCAGGCCGGGACGGAGATGTGACCGACCGGGCGGTCGAGGATCTGCTGCGCACGCTGGCGCCGCAGGTCCTCGGCGTGCTCGTGCGCCGGCACGGCCAGTTCTACGCCTGCGAGGACGCGGTCCAGGAGGCGCTGCTCGCCGCCGCCACCCAGTGGCCGGCGCAGGGCGTCCCGGACCATCCCCGGTCCTGGCTGGTCACGGTGGCCACCCGCCGGCTCACCGACGAGTGGCGCAGCGAGCACGCCCGCCGGGAGCGCGAGGTCGCGGTGGCGGTCCGGCAACCGGCGTACGCCGCCGTCGCGCCGGCCGCCGACGAGGAGCCGCCGAGCGGCGACGACACGCTGCGGCTGCTGCTCCTCTGCTGCCACCCGGCACTGCCGGTGAATGCCCAGGTGGCGCTCACGCTGCGCGCGGTGGGCGGCCTGAGCACCGCCGAGATCGCGCGGGCGTACCTGGTGCCGGAGGCCACCATGAGTCAGCGGATCCGCCGCGCCAAGCAGCGGATCGAGGCGAGCGGGGCGCGCTTCACGCTGCCCTCGCCGGCCGACCGGGACGAGCGGCTGGGCGCGGTGCTGCGCGTGCTCTACCTGATCTTCAACGAGGGCTACACCGCGTCCAGCGGCGACGCGCTGCACCGGGTCGAGCTGACCGGGGAGGCGATCCGGCTGGCCCGGGAGCTGCACCGGCTGCTCCCGACCGACGGCGAGGTGGCCGGGCTGCTGGCCCTGATGTTGCTCACCGACGCGCACCGGGCGGCGCGCACCGCCCCGGACGGGGAGCTGGTACCGCTGTCCGAGCAGGATCGCACCCGGTGGGACCGGGCCGGGATCGACGAGGGCATCGCGCTGGTGACCGAGGCGTTGACCTGGTCGGCGCCGGGCCCGTACCAGGTGCAGGCGGCCATCGCGGCGGTGCACGCGGAGGCGCCCACCGCCGCCACCACGGACTGGCCGCAGATCGTGGCGCTCTACCGGGTGCTGGCCCGGATCGCCCCGAACCCGATGGTCACGCTGAACCAGGCGGTCGCGGTGGCGATGGTGGACGGGCCCCGCGCCGGCCTCGCACTGCTCGCGCCGCTGGACGCCGACGACCGCACGGCCGGCCACCACCGGCTCGCCGCCGTCCGCGCGCACCTGTTCGAGCTGGCCGGCGACCGCGTCGCCGCCCGGGCCGCCTACCTGGCCGCCGCGCGGGCCACCACCAGCCTGCCCGAGCGCCGCTACCTGGAGGTACGCGCCGCCCGCCTGGCCGCCGACCGATGAGTTCCGGCGTCCCGGGAGGTCCACCCGTCATGGGAGAGGTCTTCAGTCAACTGTCGATGTCGTTGGACGGCTATGTGGCGGCCCCGGGGCAGAGCCTGCAGGACCCGCTCGGGCGTGGCGGCCTGCGGCTGCACGAGTGGCTCTTCGCCACCGAGAGCTGGCGCGCGGAGCACGGCCTGAACGGCGGCGAGCGCGACGTCGACGCCGAGTTGGTCGAGGAGATGATCGAGGGCGTCGGCGCGTACGTGATGGGCCGGCGCATGTTCGGCGGCGGCGAGGGCCGGTGGGACCTCGGGTGGACCGGATGGTGGGGGGACGACCCACCGTTCCGGGTCCCGGTCTTCGTGCTGACCCACCACCGGAGGGAACCGCTGCCGATGGCGGGCGGTACGGAGTTCCACTTCGTCACCGACGGGATCGAGGCGGCGCTGGAGCGGGCCCGGGCGGCGGCCGGTGACCGGTCCGTCTGCGTGGCGGGAGGCGGCGGCACGGTACGCGGCTACCTGGCGGCGGGCCTGCTCGACTCGCTCTGGCTGCACGTGGTGCCGATCGTGCTGGGCGGCGGCACGCCGTTGTTCGACGGGCCGCTGGACGTCGCCCTGGAGCAGGATCGGGTGGTCGCCGCACCCACCGTCACGCACATCCGCTACCGGGTGCGCCGCTGACCCGGACGCACGCCGGGCCGGCCCGAAGGCCGGCCCGGTGGGGTGTGCGAGTCGTACGTCAGCTCTTGAAGGCGTCCTTGATCTTCTCGCCGGCCTGCTTGAGCTTGGCGCCGGCCTGGTCGTTGCGGCCCTCGGCCTCGAGGCGCTCGTTGTCGGTCGCCCGGCCGACGCCCTCCTTGACCTTGCCCGCGGTGTCCTGGGACGCGTTGTCGATCTTGTCGTCGAGACCCATGGTGAACCTCCACTCAGCAGTTGCGTGACGACAACTGGTTACCCCGCCGGCCGCCGGCCCAATCACCTGTCACCCGATCGGGCGGAACCGCCGCAGACGCAGGCTGTTCGCCACCACGAACACCGACGAGAAGGCCATCGCCGCGCCGGCGAGCATCGGGTTGAGCAGCCCGGCTGCGGCCAGCGGCAGCGCCGCCACGTTGTAGGCGAACGCCCAGAACAGGTTGCCCTTGATGATCGCCAGGGTGCGGCGGGAGAGCCGGATGGCGTCCGCCGCGGCCCGCAGGTCGCCCCGGACCAGAGTCAGGTCGGCGGCCTCGATGGCCACGTCGGTGCCGGTGCCCATGGCCAGCCCGAGGTCGGCCCGGGCCAGCGCGGCGGCGTCGTTGACCCCGTCGCCGACCATGGCGACCACCCGGCCCTCGCCCTGGAGCCGCTCGACCACGGCCACCTTGTCGGCGGGCAGCACCTCCGCGATCACCTCGTCGATGCCCACCTCGGCGGCCACCGCGTTCGCCACGGTGGCGTTGTCGCCGGTGAGCAGCACCGGGGTGAGCCCCAGGTCGCGCAGCCGGTCGACCGCCGCCCGGCTGGTCGGCTTCACCGCGTCGGCCACCGCGAGCACCCCCCGGGCCCGGCCGTCCCAGCCGGCCAGGACCGCCGTGCGGCCGGCGGCCTCCGCGCCGGTCGCCGCCCGCGCGACCTCCTCGGGTACGTCGAGACCACGCTCCCCCAGCAGCCGTGCCCGACCGACCACCACGCCGCGGCCGTCGACCGTGCCGGTCACGCCGAGCCCTTCGGCGTTGGCGAAGTCGGTGACCGCCGGCAGCGGCCCGGCGTCGACCGCCGCCTCGGCCACCGCCCGGGCGATCGGATGCTCGGAGGCCGCCTCCAGCGCGCCGGCCAGCCGGAGCAGTTCCCCGGCGTCCTCGCCGTCGGCGGGCAGCACCTCGGCCAGCGCCATCCGCCCGGTGGTGACGGTGCCGGTCTTGTCCAGCACCACGGTGTCGACCTGTCGGGTGGACTCCAGCACCTCCGGCCCCTTGATCAGCACGCCGAGCTGCGCGCCGCGCCCGGTGCCGACCAGCAGCGCGGTCGGGGTGGCCAGGCCGAGCGCGCAGGGGCAGGCGATGATGAGCACGGCCACGGCGGCGGTGAACGCGGCGGTCGGACCGGCGCCGGTGCCGAGCCACCAGCCCAGCGTGCCGGCGGCCAGGGCGATCACGATCGGCACGAAGACCCCGGAGATCCGGTCGGCCAGCCGCTGCACGGCCGCCTTGCCGGTCTGTGCCTGCTCCACCAGCCGGGCCATCTGGGCGAGCTGGGTGTCCCCGCCGATCCGGGTGGCGCGGACCACCAGCCGACCACCGGCGTTGACGGTCGCGCCCACCACGGCGTCGCCCGGCCCGACCTCGACCGGCACGGATTCGCCGGTGAGCATGCTGGCGTCGACCGCGGAGGTGCCCTCCTCGACCACCCCGTCGGTGGCGATCTTCTCCCCGGGCCGGACCACGAACCGGTCGGAGACCGCGAGCTGGTCGACCGGGACCCGGGTCTCCTGCCCGCCGCGCAGCACCGCCACGTCCTTCGCGCCCAGTTCGAGCAGGGCACGCAGGGCGGAGCCGGCGGTGCGCTTGGCACGGGCCTCGAAGTAACGCCCGGCCAGGATGAAGACGGTCACCCCGGCGGCGGCCTCCAGGTAGATGTTGCCGGCGCCGTCGCCCCGGGTGATGTCGAACCGGAACGGGTGCGTCATCCCGGGCATGCCGGCGTCGCCGAGGAAGAGCGCCCAGAGCGACCAGCCGAACGCGGCCAGCGTGCCGAGCGAGACCAGGGTGTCCATGGTCGCCGCGCCGTGGCGCAGGTTGACCAGCGCGGCCCGGTGGAACGGCAGCCCGCCCCACACCACCACCGGAGCGGCCAGCGTGAGCGAGGCCCACTGCCAGTGGTCGAACTGCCAGGCCGGCACCATGGCCAGCACGATCACCGGCAGGGTCAGCACCGCCGAGACCCACAACCGGGTACGCGCCCCGCGCAGCTCGTCCACCGGCTCGGCGCTCATGGTCGCGTCGGCCCGGGCGGGCGGCGGTGGCACCGCGGCCGTGTAGCCGGTCTTCTCCACGGTGGCGATCAGGTCGTCCGGCGTGACCTCGTCGGCGTACCGGACGGTGGCCTTCTCGGTGGCGTAGTTCACCGTGGCCTCGACGCCGTCCATCCGGTTGAGCTTCTTCTCGATCCGGGCGGCGCACGACGCGCAGGTCATGCCGCCGATCGCGAGTTCGATCAGGTTCGGCGCGGTCGGGAGCGTCTTTCCCGTGGTGGTCATCGCGGCACCTCCCCGGTCAACTGTGCCCGTGCCCCGGGGTGCCGTGTCCGGCGTCCGGGGTCGGTGCGGTGGTGGTCGCCGGCCCGGTGGGCGCCGGCGGGGCCTGGTCGCCGGCCACGACGGTGAACTCGGCGGTGTGCACCGCGTCGCCGTGCCGGAAGTCCAGGTAGAGACGGTACGCGCCGGCCGACGGCACCTCCGCCGCGAACGTGACCGCCGGCCCGGCCGGCGTGCGCCCGTCGCCGGGCGTGCCCTCCGGGTGCACGTGCAGGTAGGCCAGGTCACCCTGGCGCAGCGCCACCAGGTGGCCGTACGCCCCGAGGTAGGGCTGGAGGTCGGTGACCGGCCGGCCGTCCCGGCTGACCGAGAGCGTGAGCCGGCTGGTGCGGCCGGGCTCCGGCGCGCCGGTGAGCGTGACGGTGTAGCCGTCGACCGTGGTGCTGGTGGCCGGTGGCGGCAACGGTCGCGCGGCCAGCGTGCCGGGGACGGTGACGTCGACGCCGAGCGTCAACGGCTCGCCGCCGGTCGGGGTGAAGTCGGCGAACGCCCGCCACACGCCCGGCCCGGCGAGCGGTGAGGCGACCCGCCAGGTGCCGTCGTCGGCCAGCTCCGGGTGCACGTGCCGGAAGCCGGAGAGGTCGCGGCGGGCGACGATCAGGTGCATGCGCTTGTCGTGGGCCACGTCGTAGCGGGTGACCGGCCGGCCGTCCGGCCCGGTGATCCGGAACGCGAACTGCCCCT
The DNA here is from genome assembly GCF_900089585.1 of Micromonospora sediminicola. Lineage (NCBI taxonomy): Bacteria > Bacillati > Actinomycetota > Actinomycetes > Micromonosporales > Micromonosporaceae > Micromonospora > Micromonospora sediminicola. The sequence goes on from NZ_FLRH01000004.1 coordinate 1,910,726, forward strand.
CGGGCGCGGCCGTCGGCTGGAACGTGTAGCCGCGCTCGGAGACGAGCAGCCCGCCGGGCAGGCGGGCGGCCGCCTCCCCGGCGTGACCCTGGTCGCCGTGGCCGGCGTCGGTGTCGTCGTGGCGGGTGTCGGCGGCCGGGGCGTCGGGACCGGCCACGTGACCGATCCCGTACGCCGCGCCGAACACCGCCACGAGGCCGAGGGCGAAGCCGCTCAGCTTCGTCGCCGTGTTCATGGTGTCTCCTCGTGTCGTCGGGTCCGTGAACCCGTCACGCCCCGACGAGGTCGTAACCGGCCTCGTCCACGGCGGCGCGTACGGCGTCCGCGTCCAGCGGGCTCCGGCTGGTGACGGTGACCCGGCCGGTGGCCAGGTCGATCTGGACGTCGGTGACGTCCGGCAGCGCGCTCAGCTCGGTGCTCACCGCGGTGACGCAGTGCCCGCAGGTCATGCCCCGCACCTGGTAGGTGGTCTCCATCGCGTCCCTCCGATCTCATACCCCCCTGGGGTACTCATCGCACGTTAGCATACCCCCGAGGGGTACGCTATCCTCGATCTCATGACCACGCCGCCCACCCCGACCCGGGGCTACACCGCCAGCAAGGACCAGCTCCTCGCCCGGCTCCGCCGCATCGAGGGTCAGGTCCGGGGGATCGAGAAGATGGTCGAGGACGACCGCTACTGCATCGACGTGCTGACCCAGATCTCGGCCATCCAGGCCGCGCTGGACAAGGTCGGCCTGGGCCTGCTGGACGGGCACGCCCGGCACTGCATGCACGAGGGGGCCGCCGAGGGCCGGGCCGACGAGATGGCGTCCGAGATGATGGCCGCCGTCGGCCGCCTGATGAAGCGCGGCTGACCGGGACCTCCGTCCCCCGGGACGGGCCGCCCGACCCGGTCCGGCGACCGGCCGGGAGACGTACCGTCGAGGTGGCCGGGCCCGGCGACCGCGCCGACCCGGAGCCGACGGACGGAGGGCGGCCGGATGATGTGGTCGGGCCCGATGATGGGCTGGATGTGGATCTGGTCTTTGCTGGTGCTGGCGGTGCTGGCGGGGCTCGTCTGGTTCGTGGTGCGGATGCCCGGTCCGGACCGCGCGCCGCCCGGCACGGCCCGGCGCATTCTCGACGAGCGGTACGCCCGCGGCGAGATCGACGAGGACGACTACCGACGGCGACGCGCCGGCCTGGCCTGACCCGGCGTCCACCGGCGGCGCGGGCCGGCCTGGCTACCATGGCCGGGCGACGACCCGGGCGTGATCCCCACGCGTCCGCGCCGGCCCCGGTGACCCGACCGGTCCGGTGACCCGGTTCCGCCGCGACCGTTGGGAGAGACGCCGTGGGCGCCGATCACACCCGTCCCGCAGCCGCCGCGCCGCCGGGCGTACGCCGGCTCCTGATCGCCACCGTGGTGCCGCTCTTCGTGCTCACCGTGATCGCGGCGCTGGTGCTCTGGCCCCAGGCGGACCGCGACCCGGTGGACGGCGGCGCGGACGTGCCGCGCTACCACGGCACGGTGACCCGGGTGGTGACCGAGCCCTGCCCGCCGACGCCCGAGTCGCCCGAGGGCGACACCGGCGGCCCCTGCGGCACCGTGACCGTCGCCGCCGAGCAGGGGCCGGACGCGGGCCGGCAGGTCGAGACGCCGGTCCCCACCGGACCCGGCGCGCCCCGGGTCGCGGTCGGCGACGAGGTGGTCCTGGTCGAGCTGGTCGACCCGGGCGACCCGTCGGTGAAGACCTACAACATCGCCGAGCACCAGCGCGGTACGCCGCTGATCTGGCTGGTGGCCCTCTTCGCTGCCGCGATCGTGGCGTTCGGCCGCTGGCGCGGGCTGGCCGCGCTCGGCGGACTGGTGGCCAGCTTCGCCATCCTGCTCGGCTTCGTGCTCCCCGGCATCGGCGCCGGGCAGTCGCCGCTGCTGGTGGCGATCGTCGGCGCCGCACTGATCATGTTCGTGGTGCTCTACCTGACCCACGGGATCACCGCGCAGACGTCGGTGGCGGTGCTGGGCACGCTCGGCAGCCTGGTGATCACCGGAGTGCTGGGCACGCTGGCCACCGCCGCCACCCACCTGACCGGCTTCGGCAGCGAGGACGCCACCACGCTGTCGATGTTCCAGGGTGACGTGGACCTGCACGGACTGTTGCTGGCCGGCATCATCATCGGTTCGCTCGGCGTGCTGGACGACGTCACCGTCACCCAGGCGGCCACCGTCACCGAGCTGGCGCACGCCAACCCGGGGCTGTCCCGACGGCAGCTCTACCGGGCGGCCACCCGGGTGGGTCGGGCGCACATCGCGTCCACCGTCAACACCATCGTGCTGGCCTACGCGGGCGCCTCGCTGCCGCTGCTGCTCCTGCTGGTCGCCGACTCCCGCCCGGTGGGTCAGCTGCTCACCAGCGAGTTCCTCGCCCAGGAGATCGTCCGTAGCGCGGTGGCCACGCTCGGCCTGATCGCCGCCGTACCGCTGACCACCGCGCTGGCCGCGGTCGTGACCACCGCCGGTCGCGCCGGGCGGGCCGCCGGACCCGCGACGCCCCGGCCGCCGTCGCCCCGGGAGGACGCGTGGGAGGCGCTCGGCGAGGGCCGGTCCGGCGGGGGCAGGAGCACGGAGGCCGCATGGTGACACTCCGCAGCGTAACGGCCGATTCCAAACGCGATGCTGGTCACGCTGGGCGGTGGCGAATTCTCGCGATTGGTCGGCTTCCGGACGTAGATCCCCGGGAGTGGTCTCGGGTAACCTCGCTGCCGGTCACCGCCGAAGGCGCGCACCGGCGCCTGCGGTGCCGCCGCCCAATCGCCTCCGGGCGAGCCGGGGAACCAGGTACATGGGGTGAATCCGCGCCAGCGGAAGGGGCCGCTTCCGTCCCGAACCCGTCAGCTAACCCGGTCGGCGGTCGACGGAAGGGAACACTGTGACGGCACCCCTGCGCCGCTGGCTGACACCCGTGGTGGCCGTGCTCGCCGCTCTCGCCGTGCTGGCCGGGCCGACGCCGGCCTCGGCGGCCCCCGGCACCGCCGCCCCGAACCCCTCGGGCCACTCGGAGGACGACGACCCACCGCTGATCAGCGAGGCCGTCACCGCCGCCAACCGCGCCTACCTCCAGGCCAAGTCGAAGTTGGACACGTCGCGCAAGCGGCAGCTCCAGCTCGCGCTGGAGGTGAAGGCGGCGCAGAGCCAGCTCGACGCGCTCAGCCCGCAGGTGAGCGAGATCGCGGCACAGTCCTACCGGACCGGTCGCGTCGGCGCCATGGCGATGCTGCTGGAGAGCGACTCCCCCGACTCGTTCGTCCAGCGGGCCAGCGCGCTCGACGAGCTGAACCTGTTCAACGCGCAGCGCCTCGCCGCCATCAACGAGGTGAAGGGCCGCGCCGAGCGGGCCAAGATCGCGCTCGACGCCGAGGTGCGGGAGCAGGAGAAGCAGGCGAACGCGATGGCCCGCGAGAAGGTCGAGGCGCAGAAGGCGCTGAAGCTGGTCGGCGGGCTGGACTTCACCGGTGGCCTGGTCTCGGCCACCTCGCCGGTTGCCAAGATCGGCCCCGGCCGCACCGCCGACGGCGGGTGGAAGTCCGAGTCGTGCAGCGAGAACGACCCGACCACCTCGGGCTGCGTCACGCCGCGCACGCTGCACGCGTACAAGGAGGTCAAGCGCGCCGGCTTCAACCGCTTCGTGGGCTGCTACCGCCCCGGCGGGCCGTGGGAGCACCCCAAGGGCAAGGCGTGCGACTGGTCGTTGCAGAACAGCGGCTTCGCACCGTGGCACAACAACGACACCCGCCGGTACGGCAACGAGGTGGCCGCCTTCCTCATCCGCAACGCCGACCGGCTGGGCATCTACTACGTGATCTGGAACCGGCAGATCTGGTTCCCGGCGACCGGCTGGAGTTCCTACAGCGGGCCCTCCAACCACACCGACCACGTGCACATGTCGCTGCTCTGACGCGCGCGTACGACAAGGGGCCGCCCGTGGGCGGCCCCTTTCGCGTATCGGTTCCCGGTCAGCCGGCGAGCGCCGCGTCCGCCGACGCGGCCGGTGCCGGCAGCGGGGCCGGGGACTGCGCCACCGTCCGGACCTCGCCGCCACTGAGCCGGTACGACATGCCGACCACCGCGCAGGCCCCGCCGGCCACCTTCGCGGCGAGCACCGAGGAGCGGGCCAGCAGTGCCTCCACCGTCTGGGCGATGTGCACGTCGATGATGCCGTCGAGGTCCTCGACGCCCTGGCGGCCGGCCCGGAGCAGGCTGGGTGAGACGGCGTCCACCACCGCGCCCAGGTGTCCGGCCGGGGCGGAGCCGGTGCGGACCGCCTCGCGGGCCGCCTGGACCGCGCCGCACGAGTCGTGGCCGAGCACCACCACGAGCGGCGTGCCGAGCACGGTGACCGCGTACTCCACGCTGCCCAGCACCTCCGGGCCGGCGGTGTGGCCGGCGGTGCGCACCACGAAGAGGTCACCGAGGCCGCGGTCGAAGATGATCTCGGCGGCGAGTCGCGAGTCGGAGCACCCGACGATCACCGCGAACGGGTGCTGACCGTCGGCGACCGCCGCCCGGTGCCCGGCGTCCTGGTTCGGGTGCTGCGGCACACCGGTGACGAACCGGTGGTTACCGGCACGCAGTTCGGCGAGTGCCTCGTCGGGGGTGGTCGGGATCATGCTGCTCACCTCGTCCTCGCGCGGAGCCGTCAGGCCGGCCGGCGGCGGTGTCGGCCCCGCGACCCACCGTCACACGCGACCCATGGCACGTCAAGATTTCGTGATACGCATTTCATACGTCACCGTCGCGGACCGCGCCGGGTCGGGGCGCCGACGGAAGGAGTCCTACGATGACCACCATGGCGACCACACCGGCCGAGGACGGGAGCCGCAAGAACTGGACCTTCCTCACCAATCACGGGCACGTCCTGCTGGCCATCGCGCGCAACCCCACAGCGCGCCTGCGGGACGTGGCCGACGAGGTGGGTGTCACCGAGCGGGCGGCCCAGGCCATCGTCGCCGATCTGGAGGCCGGTGGTTACCTCCGCCGCACCCGGGTGGGCCGGCGCAACGAATACACGGTCAACCCGAACGGGCGCTTCCGGCACCCGGCGGAGGCCGACCAGCAGGTGGGTGCGCTGCTCGACCTGTTCGGCGCCGAGCCGACCGGCGACACCGCCGACCGCTGACCGTCCGCGCGCGACCGCCCGTTCCCACGCGCCCGCGGCCGCGACGGTAATCTCACCGCGTGCGCGACAGCTTGCGGCCGAACGGGACGACGGGGCGCGTCCGTGCCGGACACCGGATCAGGTCCGTCCTGTCCGGAGCGGCGGTGGCCGCCCTGGTCGGTGGCGCGCTGGCGGTGCCGACGCCGGCGGTCGGGGCCCCCGCGTGCGGGCCCACCGGCGGCCCGGCCCCCACCGAGATGCCCTGGGCGTTGAGCCGGCTCGACCCGGCGGCCGCCTGGCGGGTCGGCAAGGGGCAGGGCGTCACGGTCGCGGTGGTCGACTCCGGCGTCTCACCGAGCCACCCGTTGCTGCGCGGCCGGGTGCTGCCCGGCGAGGACTTCAACCAGTTGGTCCACCTGCGCGGGCAGTGCGACCTGGTCGGTCACGGCACCATGGTGGCGGGCATCATCGCCGGCCGGGAGGGCACCGGCTCGCCGTACACGGGCGTCGCGCCCGAGGCCCGCATCCTGCCGCTGCGCGTGCTGGCCGAGAACAAGGAGAACTTCGACCCGGACGTGCCGGGCGAGATCGGCCGGGCGATCCGCTGGGCGGTCGACCACGACGCCGACGTGGTCAATCTGTCCCTGGTCACGCTCGACGACCCGGCCCTCCGGTCGGCCGTGGACTACGCCCTGGGCAAGGGCGTGATCGTGGTGGCCTCCGCCGGCAACCGGCAGGAGAACCGGGAGGACCGGCCGGCCTATCCCGCGGCGTACCCGGGGGTCATCGCCGTGGCCGGCATCGACGAGCAGGGCGGCCACGTGGGCAGCTCGGTCAGCGCGGACTATGTGGACATCGCCGGCCCGGGCCTGAACATCGTCGGCCCCGCCCCGCAGGGTGCGGGCTACCGCGCCGAGCCGCAGGGCGGGACGAGCTTCGCCACCGCGTACGTCTCGGGGGTGGCCGCGCTGGTGCGGGCCGCGCACCCCGAGATCAGCCCCGAGGAGGTGGCCTACCGGTTGACCCGCACGGCGGACAACCCGCCCGACGGGCACAACGCCGAGGTGGGCTACGGGATGGTCAATCCCTACCGGGCGGTGACGAACCTGCTGGGCACCCGCGACGACCCCCCGCTGGGCGCGATGCCGCCGCCGGCGCCGGCCGCCGACCCACTGGCCTGGCAGCGCACGGTAGCGATCTGGGTCGCCGTCGTCGGCGGGCTGCTGGCCGGCGTCCTGCTCACGCTGCGCCCGATCCTGGTACGCGGGCGACGACGCGGCTGGCGCCCCGGCCGTCGCGACCTCCCCCGCGGCGCCTGACCCGGCCCCGTCACCTCCCGGAGCGCTCCGCCTCCCCGCCGCACGGGGAAACGCAGCGGCTCCGCCCGGCGCGAGCCGGAGCGGAGCCGTCGTGGACCGGTCGGGTCAGTTGCCCCAGACCTTGGAGTTGCTCATCTCCGTGGTCATGTAGTTCTCGCGCGCGATGCCCACCGCGCCGCCGATCTCGTTGAGGACCTTGTTGATGTCCCGCACGGCGGCGTCCCACTGGGCCTGGTGCTGCTCGTAGGCGGCCCGGTCCTGGCCCTCCCACTCGAGCTTGCTCAGCATCGCCCGCAGCGTGTCCAGCTTCTCGTCGATGGTCCGCGAGATGGCCTGCATCTGCTGGTTGCTGCTCTCGAGGACAGCGTAGTCAACCTTGATGCTCATCGATTCCTCCTCTGCCTGTCTTCGCGGATCACGGGTTGAGCGCAGCGTGGAACTTGTCCAGCATCTGCTGCTGCTCTTCGTCGTTGACCTGGTGCGTGGTGCCGGACTTGTCGAGCAGGTCCGCGATGTTGTCCATCGCCGTGAGCAGCTTCGCCGTGTCCTCGGTCCAGCGGTTCATCAGGCCCTGGAAGCCCGTGGAAGCCTGGCCCTTCCAGGCCATGGCCAGGTCGTCGACCACGTTCCACAGCTTCTTGAGCTCGCCGTCGACGTCGCTGCGCGTGGACCGCACGTCACTCGCGGCGGTGTGCAGAGTCGCTGCACTGACCTCGAACGCCATGCTTCACACCCTTCCGTCATCTAGTGGCGGCGGTTCCGCCGCGCCCCTCCCCCGCGGCAAGGCGAACACACCCCACCGACGGACACTTCATCCGAACCGTAGCGGACGACGTCCAACCCGCGCAGCCCTCCCTTCCCATCGTCGAATTCCGACAGGACACCGCGATCCGGCGTGGACCGTACGAGTTGGACGGTGCCCGGTCAGGCCGGCTCCGTCCAGGCGGTCTGGATCAGCTGCTGGCCGTCGCGGCGGCGGACCAGGGTACCCCGGCCCGGCGGCTGCGGGGTCGGCCGCAGGTTGCCGAACACCGCACCCTCCTCCCGGCTGCCCGACATCAGCAGGCCCGGCGAGTCCAGTTCGCGCAGGCGTTGCAGCACCGGCTCGTAGAGGGCCCGGGCCACGCCGCCCACCCGCCGCGTGATGATCAGGTGCAGGCCGATGTCCCGCGCCTGCGGCAGCAGCTCGTGCAGCGCGCTGAGCGGGTTGTTGCCGCCGGAGGCGACCAGGTCGTAGTCGTCCACCAGGATGTAGAGCTCCGGCCCCTTCCACCAGCTGCGGTCGCGCAGCTGGGCGGTGGTCACGTCCGGGCCGGGCAGCCGGTTCTGCAACGCGCTGCGGATGGAGCCGAGGCCCTGGCTGAACACCTGGTTGGACGGCGCGTAGTCGAGCAGGTGGTCGCCCTCGACCGCCCCCAGCAGGCCCCGCCGGTAGTCGGCGATGACCAGCCGCGCCTGGGCCGGGGTGTAGCGCTCGGCGATCCCCCGGGCGATCAGCCGCAGCAGGTTGGTTTTGCCGCACTCGGCATCGCCGAAGACGGTCAGGTGCGGCTCGCTCGCCAGGTCCAGGTAGACCGGGGCGAGCGCCGACTCGTTGACCCCGATCGGGATGCCCGGGGCGGACCGGTCGACCACCTGGGCCAGGTCGGTCAGCGCCAGCTTGCGCGGCAACAGCCGCACCTTCGGCGCGGGCCGGCCCGGCCAGTTCGCCGCCACGTGGCCGGCCAGCGCGACCGACGCCTCGGTCAGGTCCTCGATGTCGCGCCTGCCGTCGATCCGCGAGACCGCGGTGAGGAAGTGCAGCTTGTCCCGGGTCAGGCCCCGACCCGGCGAACCGACCGGCACGTTCTGCGCCGCCCGCCGGTCGATCTCCGACTCGGACGGGTCACCGAGCCGCAGCTCCAGCTTGGTGCCGAGCAGGTCCCGCATGTTGATCCGGATCTCCGCCCAGCGCACCGCCGTGATCACCACGTGCACGCCGAAGCCCAGCCCCCGGTTGGCCAGGTTGGTGATGGTCTGCTCCAGCTCCTCGTACTCCTGGCGCAGCGTGTTCCAGCCGTCCACCACGAGGAAGACGTCCCCGAACGGGTCGTCGGCGAACTCCCCGGCGGCCCGCCGCCGGCGGTAGCTCGCCACCGAGTCGATGCCGTGCTGGGTGAACCGGTTCTCCCGCTCGTCGATCACGGCGACCACCTCGGCGACGGTCCGCCGGACCGCCTCGGTGTCGCGCCGACCGGCCACGCCGGAGGTGTGCGGCAGCCCGTCCAGGCTGCGCAGCGCGCCGCCGCCGAAGTCGAGGCAGAAGAACTGCACCTCACGCGGCGTGTGGGTGAGCGCGAGGGAGGCCAGCATCGAGCGCAGCATGGTGCTCTTGCCGCTCAGCGAGGCGCCGACGATCACCACGTTGCCACCGGCGCCGGAGAGGTCGACCATCATCGGGTCCCGCCGCTGCTCGTACGGCCGGTCGACGATGCCGACCGGCACCGCGAGCCGGCCCCGGCCCGGCCAGTCCGCGGTGGTCAGGCCGAACGTCGGGTGCACGCTCAGCTTGGGCAGCAGCTCGGCCAGCCCGGACGGCTCCGCCAGCGGCGGCAGCCAGACCTGGTGCGCCGGCCGGCCCCGGCCCTTGAGCTGGTCGATCAGGACGTCCAGCATGGCCACCGCCTTGCCGTCACCGGTCTGCTCCGGCTCGGGCGCGGTCTCCGCCGGGGTCGGCAGCTTCGGCACCGGCACGTAGTCGATGCCGTACGGGACGATCCGGCGCTGCACCTGCGCCCGGCTGGAGCGCTGCGTCTGCCCCGGCGCCCGGTAGGGGCCGGAGACGTAGGCGGCACGGAACCGCAGCATGGTCGCCGTGTCGGTCTTCAGGTAGCCGTGGCCCGGCGCGCTCGGCAGCTCGTAGGCGTCCGGCACGCCGAGCACGATCCGGCTCTCCACCGCCGAGAAGGTCCGCAGACCGATCCGGTACGACAGGTGCGTGTCCAGACCGCGCAGCTTGCCCTCCTCCAGTCGCTGCGAGGCGAGCAGCAGGTGCACGCCGAGCGACCGGCCCAGCCGGCCGATCATCACGAACAGGTCGATGAAGTCCGGCTTGGCGGCCAGCAGCTCGGAGAACTCGTCGCAGATGATGAGCAGGCTGGGCATCGGCTCCAGCGGCTCACCGGCCGCGCGCGCCTTCTCGTAGTCGTAGCGGGAGACGTAGTTGCCCGACGCCCGCAGCACCTCCTGGCGGCGGTTCATCTCGCCGGCCAGCGCGTCCCGCATGCGGTCGACCAGCGGCAGCTCGTCGGAGAGGTTGGTGATCACGGCGCTGGTGTGCGGCAACGCGTCCAGCGACGCGAACGTGGCGCCACCCTTGAAGTCGACCAGGACGAAGTTGAGCTCCTCCGACGAGTGCGTCACGGCCAGCGCCGCGACCACCGTACGCAGCAGTTCGCTCTTGCCGGAACCGGTCGCTCCGATGACCAGGCCGTGCGGGCCCATGCCCTCGTGCGCGGACTCCTTGAAGTCCAGCTCGACCACGTTGCCGTCCGGCCCCAGGCCGAGCGGGATGCGCAGCCGGTCCCGGTGGCCGCGCGGGCGCCAGGTCTGCCGGGTGTCCACGGTGGCGGCGTCGCCGACGCCGAGCAGGTCGGGCAGCTCCATGCTGCGGGCCAGCGGCTCCTCGGTGCTGGCGCCCTGCTGCTGGGACAGCCGGAACGGGGCGATCTGCCGGGCCAACCCCTCGGCCGCCGCCAGCGACAGCCGGTCCGGCCGGCCGAGTCGGGTGGTGGTGGCGCCGCGCACCAGGTCGAGCCCGCTGCCGTCGCCGGTGTCCAGGCAGAGCAGCCACCGGCCGGCGTCCCGGGGCACCGCGCCGGACAGGTCGAACACGGTCGTGCCGAGCAGCCCCGCGCCGGTCAGCGCGCAGGTCGCCGAGACCTCGCCGCCGTCGAGCACGACCACCACGTGCGGCGCGGTGGTGAGCGGCTTCGCCTCCGGGGCGAACCGGGGCCGGCCGCCCAGCTCGTTGCCGAGCGCCGACTCGGCCTCGGCCAGGCTGGCGAAGACCATCCGGCGCGCGCCCGCCGCGTCGGTACGCCCCGGGTGCTGGGCGTGCGGCAGCCACTTCGCCCAGTCCCAGACCGGCTGCCGGTCCGGTGCGGCCACCACGACGACCAGCAGGTCCTCCGGGGCGTGGAAGGTGACCAGCTGACCCAGCGCGGCCCGGGCCAGGTCGAGCACCGGCTCCCGGTCGCCGCGCAACGCGATCCGGCTGAACGCGCGCAGCGACAGGGCGGTGGGCAGGTCGGGCACGCTGGAGTGGGCCCGGACGAACCGGCGCAGCGCGATGGCGCTCATCGGCTCCAGGTCCTCCACCGGCTTGGTCTCCGGCGGCACGATCTCCACCGCCAGCCGTTGCGGGCCGAGCGCGATCCGCACCTCGCCGAAGTCGTCCTCGGTGATCCGCCGCTCCCACAGCCGGCGCGAGGCGGCGATCGACCAGAGCGCGTCGGGCTCCGGGTGCCGCCAGGTCATCGCGGCGCGCTGCTGCTCGGCCGCCCGCCGGGTGCGCTTGCGCATCTGCGCCAGGTAGCGCATGTAGTCGCGCCGCTGGGCGTTCAGCTCCGCCTTGTCGTTGCCGCCGTTGCCGAGCGTGCCGATCGCCATGCCCAACATGGACACCCCGAACAGGCCACCGGCGACGTACGTCATCATGCCGCCGCCACGGCCGGCGTAGAGGAAGGCCATCGCACCGACGCCGCAGAGCATCGGCAGGATCATCAGCACCTGCCCCATGCCCTTGGCCTGCGGCTCCGGCAGCTCGGGCGGGGACTCCAGCAGGACCTCGCCGCGCGGCAGCGCGGGTCCCGGTTGACGCGGAAGTCGGCGGAACACCACCGTACTCACGGCTCTCCCCTCCCCAGAAGTGGCAGTGATCGTGGTCTGCCACCGGCGGTGAGCGTCGGGTGGGCAACCTGTGCGACCGCCATCGTAGGTAATCTCCCGGAGGCGTCGTGGACCCGTGGGGGCGACGCCGACGGCCGGGTGGATCGTAGGGCGAGCACGAGGAGGCCACAGTGGCGACGAAGGCGGCGACCGGCGGGCTGAGCCGGATCACCATCGTGGCGCCGCGCACCAGGATGGATCTGGCGCTGCCGTCCGACGTGCCGCTGGCCGACCTGCTGCCCACGCTGCTGCGCTACGCCGGCGAGGACCTCGCCGACGAGGGCGTGCGGCACGGCGGTTGGAGCCTGTCCCGGCTGGGCGGGCAGCCGCTCGACGGTGGCCGGACCGCCGCGCAGCTCGGCGTCCGCGACGGGGAGGTCCTCTACTTCAACCCCCGGGCCGCCACCGCTCCCGAGATCGTCTTCGACGACGTGGTGGACGCGGTCGCCACCTCCACCACCCAGCGGGCCGGGGCCTGGCAGGTGGGCACCACGCGCTCGTTCGCCGTTCTCCTCGCCGGGTCGACGCTGGCCGCGGGCGCGGTCGCGACGCTGTTCACCGGGCCGCCGCAGCTCCCCGGCGCGCTGGCCGCCCTGGTGGTCGCGGTCGCCCTGCTGGTCGGCGCCGCCGTGCTGTCCCGGGCGGCCGGCGACAGCCGTACCGGCGCGGTGCTGGCCCTGGTCGGCGTCGGTTACGCGGCGGTCGGCGGCCTGCTCGTGCTCGCCGGGGACCGGCCGCTCGACGACCTGGCCGGCCCGCACGTGCTGCTCGCCGCCACCGCGGTGGTGGTCTTCGGCGCGGTGGCCGCGCTCGCCGTCGGCGACCGGCTGCCGCTGTTCCTCGGCGCGGTGGGCGTGGGGGCGGCGGTCGGTCTCGGCGCGGTGCTCAGCCTGGCCTTCGGCATCGGCGCGGCGGCCTCGGCGGCGGTGGTGGCGACGGTGGCCTTCGGCGCGCTGCCCGCGCTGCCGATGCTGGCCTACCGACTGGCCCGACTGCCGGTGCCGTCGATCCCGACCGGCCCGGAGGACCTGAAGACCGACACCGAGTCGGTGGACGGGCCGTCGGTGCTGCGCGACAGCGAGCGGGCCGACGGATTCCTCACCGGCCTGCTCTGGACCGTCTCGCTGCTGGTGCTCGGCGGCGAGGTGGTGCTCGCGCTCGACGGCCGGCTCCCGGCCGTCCTGCTCTGCCTGGTGCTGGCCCTGCTGTCGCTGCTCCGGGCGCGCCCGTTCCTCGGCCGGGGCCAACGCACCCCGGTGCTGCTCGCCGGCACCGTCGGCCTCGGCCTCACCGCCCTGGCGGTCTTCGCGGCCGGCTCGACGCCGGTCCGGCTCGGGCTGGTCCTGGGCGGCCTGACCGTGGTTGCCGTGATCAGCCTGGTCTACGGCCTCACCGTGGCCGGCAAGCGGATCTCCCCGGTCTGGGGCCGCACCCTCGACATCGTCGAGATCCTGCTGATCGTCGCGCTGGTGCCGCTGGCCGTCTGGGTCTGCGGCATGTACGGCTGGATCGTCAACCTTCGACCGTGACGGTGCCCATCGCGGTGCCGACCGGCGCGGTGGCGTAGACGCCGGGGCCGTGCTGGCCGTCCAGCGGGCGGGCCGGCACACCGGCCCGCCGGGCCATCTCCCGCACGACCTTCACCAGCGCCTCGGCGTGCCCGTCCATGGCCGCCACGCGCAGCAGCGGCGGGACCCGCCGGCCGCCGGGGAGCACCACGGCCGCGACGGTGTGCGAGGGCGCGGAGGTCGAGGTGACCGCGTCCACCAGCGCGCCCAGCGAGCCGCTGGGGCGGACCCGCAGGGCCAGGCAGCGCTGGGTCCAGCCGCCCCCGCGCAGGCTGGTCCAGGTCTCGACCGGGGACTCCGGCGCCAGGTCGAGCCCCGCCCCGGAGACCACCGCCGCGTGCAGCTCGTCCCGGCCGAGCACCCGGTGGCCGAGGCCGGCGGCGGTGAGCGCCTTGCCGAGCCGCCCCACTCCGGCCGCGACCGTGCGGTGCACGCCGCGCAGGCCGCCGCCACGGCTCACCGTCTCGGCGCGCGCGTCCCCCACCGACAGTCGCAGCGCCACCCACACCGTGCGGTGCGCCGCGGGCGGCGCACCGGGCGCCGGGTACCAGACCAGGGTGTGCGAGACCACCTGGGTCTGGGTGACCGGGCCGGTGAAGTCGGCCAGCACGGCGAGCGCCCGGTCCACCGTCGACGCCTCGATCGACCCGGCGGGCGCGCCGGGTCGGCCGGTCAACGCCAGGGCGGCGAACCAGCCCCGGTCGTCCTGCCCGACGCCGAGTCGGGTGCCGCGTTCGGTCAGCTCCACCACGGTCAGCTCGGGGGCGAGCGCGGCCAGCCGCGGGTCACCGCCGGGCACCGCGCCCCGGGACCGGTCCCGACGTCGGCGCAGCCGGCGGCGGAGCATCAGGTCCTCGTACCACCAACGGCCGCCCCGGCGGGCGAACGCGGCCACCACGGCCAGCAGCGCCAGCCCGGCGACCACGGCGAGCAGCCAGGTCGGGCCGGCGGTGGCGAACCAGACCGCGAGCGCCGCGCACTCCACCACCACGAGCTGACCGACGACGACCGGACCGAGTCGGCCGCGCCGGCGCCGGTCCGCCGGGGTGACCGGCCGGTCCACCGGCACGGCGGGGGCGGTGGCCGTACGACCGGGTGGCGCCTGGAGCTGCGTCATCGGTGAGCGTCCCTTCTGGACATCCTGGGCATCCGCCGGCGGGGTGCGTCGTCGGGTGGCGGACGGGGTCCCGGCAGACCCCCGACGGCCCCTTATCGTAGGGAAGCCCGCGGCGCTGTTCGGACCTGATCGCCGCGGACCCACCCCCGCCGGAGGTTAGTCATGCGGACCCGCCGCGATCAGGTGCAGGCGTACCGCTTCGTCACCCGCCGCATCGTCTCCGCGCTGCTCTCCGGCGACCCGGAGACCAACGACCTGCCGATGCGCCGCCTCGGCATGGCGGTGTTCGGCAGCGTCGTCGCCGCGGCCGTGGTGCTCGGCGGTGTGGGCGCGTACGGACAGCTCACCAGCAACTCCGCGCCGCTCGAGGCGAACACCGTGGTGATCGAGCGGGAGACCGGCGCCACCTACTACTTCGGCGAAGACCAGGTGCTGCACCCGACGCTCAACTACGCCTCGGCCCGGCTGATCGTGAACGACGCGTCGGCGACGGTCCGCACCATGTCGCAGGCCTCCATCAAGGACCGGCCGCGGGGCCGGATGGTGGGCATCGTGGGCGCGCCGGACGACCTGCCGGACCGCAAGTCCCTGGTCGGGCTGCCGTGGTCGGTCTGCGACGTGCCCGACCCGAACGACCCGCAGCGCTCCACCACCCGCCTGGTGGTCGACCGCCCGCTGCCCGGTGGCACCCCGCTCACCGACCGGGCCGTCCTGGTCCGCACCAGCGACGCGCGCTACCTGCTCACCGGTGGCGCCCGCCTGCGCGTGGTCGGCGACGAGCAGGCGCTGGTGGCGTTGCAGATGGCGGGCGCCACCAACCTCACCGTCGGGCAGCAGCTGCTCAACGCGGTGCCGGTGGGCCCGGCGCTGCGCAAGCCCGCGATCGACGGGGACGGCGGGCCGAGCGGGCTGACCGTCGCCGACCGGCCGGCCCGGATCGGCCAGGTCTACCAGGCCGCCGGCCAGTACTACGTGCTGACCCGGCAGGGTCTGGCCACGATCCGGGAGGTCACCGCCCGCCTGCTGCTCGGCGGCGGAGGCACGGTGACCGAGATCACGGCGGACGAGGCCGGCCGGCTCCTCACCGACCAGCGGCTGGACGCCGACGGGCTGCCGGCCCGGACGCCGACGCTGCACGACGTCCGCCCCGGGCGCACGGTGCTCTGCGCCACCTACCGCTCCGGGCCGGCCGGTCAGCCGCCGACCACCACGCTGGAGGTCTTCGACTCGCCGCCGGCCGAGCTGGCCGGGACGACCGCGATGCCGGCGCGGCAGGGCGCCCGGGACGCCGTCCGCACCGCCGAGAGCGTGCTGCTGCCCGGCGGAAAGGGCGTGCTCGTGCAGGCGACGGCCGGCGAGAGCGGCAAGCCGGCGGCCGGCTCGACGGTCTACCTGATCACCGCGCAGGGGATCCGCTACCCGCTCGGCGCCGCCGGGGGCGACGCGAGGAGCGCGCTCGGCTACGGCGACGTGACCCCGCTGGCGGTGCCCGCCTCGCTGCTGGCGCTGGTGCCGACCGGCCCGACGCTGGCCCGGCAGGACGCGTTGGCGTACTTCGATGCGGCGGACACCCCGACGGCCGGCGCGACGCCCTCGACGGACGGCGGGGCGGCCCAGGTCCAGGGCGGTTGAGCGAGGGGCGAGAGGTCCGAAGTGGAGGAGGGCGGCGACGGGTCGCCCGGGTTGGTCCGGTTCGACTAACCTGAGCATGGCCAACGGTTCTGGACGATGACTACGGGGATGCAGCCATGACGGGGCGCACGACAGTCGACGTACTGTCCTTGGAGGATTTTCACCAGCGGCTCGAGCGACGTCTGCACGAGGCGGAGTCGGTGTTGCGCAAGCTCAACACCGAGATGCAGTGCCGCCCGCCGGCGCTCGGCACGTTCACCGACGCGACCGACAACTCCCGTCGCTACTCCGAGACGCACCAGAGCTACGTCAACCACGTCGACCGACTGCGCCGGGCGATCCTGGCCGCCCGCGAGGCGACCCACACGATCATGACGAACTACAGGACCGCCGAGGCCCGCAACGCCGCCGCCGCGGCCGACATCGCCGCCGCCCTCTCCGGGCTCAACGAGGCGATGAAGCAGCCGAAGGAGGATCCGCGTGTCTGAATACACCCAGCGCTACGAGCACGTCAGCCACGAGGAGCTCTACCAGGGCGTCAACGCCGGCGACCCGCTGCAGATCGAGGGCCTCAGCGCCCAGTGGACGTCGCTCAAGGGCACGCTCGACGACCTCGGCCGCGACCTCGCCGCCGACCTGGACGCGCTGACGAAGACCTGGACCGGTGACGCCGCCCGCGAGTTCCACCGCCGGCTCGACATGGTGGTCGGCTACTCCGGCAACCTGGCCGAGGGCATGACGGGCATCCGACAGGGCCTCGACATGATGGCCAGCGAGTTGCGCGCCGCCCAGGCCAAGGCGGAGAGCCCGGAGAAGACCGACGACAACGACAAGCTGCTCTCCGGCGCCGGCAAGGGCTTCCTGATCGGCGGCGCCCCCGGCGCGCTGATCGGCGGCATCGTCGGCCACCAGCAGGACGAGGCCGAGCAGGAGAAGGCCCACCAGCGGATGGTGCAGGTCGTGGCGAAGCTGGCCGAGGGCTACGACTTCTCGGCGTACGGCCGGATCGTGGTGCCGGAGCCGCCCCCCATCGAGCTGCCCCGCCACCACGACGGGAGCGACCCGACGCTGCACGGCGGCCCGTCGGTGCAGACGCCGTCGGCCGGTCCGACCCTGGGCAGCTTCGGCCCGGGCGCGAACGGCACCGCGACCACCTCGGGCGTGCACCACACCGCCCCGACCAGCGGCATGCCCGGCGACGGCGGCCCGGGCGACGGCATCCCCGGCGGCCACCCCGGCGCGGGCACGCCGGGTTCCGTGACGACCGGCGGCACGCTCGACCCGACCGGCACCTCGCTGGCCGGCGCCGGCCCGCTCACCGCCACCACCGGCGGTCCGCAGATCGGTGGCGGCCCGGGCTTCGGTCCCGGCAGCGCCAACCCGACGATGACGGCCGGCGGGGGTGGCGGCACGCTCTACGGCGGCCCCGGCGTGCTGAGCACCGGCTCGTTGGCCGGGACGGGCCCCACGAACGCGGCGTCCTCCGGGCGACTCGGCGGCGTGCCCGGCGCGGAGAACCGCTCGGCCGCCGGCACCGGGCGGCTCACGTCCGGCCGCGGCCTGACCGTCGACGCCGAGAGCAGGTCCACCGGCCGCACGACAAGTGCCAGCGGTCGGCCCGCCATGGCCGGCCGCAACGGCGTGCTGGGTGGGCGCGGCGCCGCCGACGACGACGAGTCGGAGGGCCGGCTGACCTGGCTCACCGAGGACGAGATGGTCTGGGGCGACGGCGGGTCGGCCCCGCCGCCGGTGCTCGGCGGCATCTGACCTCGACACGGACGAACGGCGCGGCTCCCCCGGCGGGAGTCGCGCCGTTCGCCGTCGCGCGGGCGGGTATACCTAGAGCGTATACATACTGTGTATAGTGCCGGTCATGTCGATCGGTCACACCTTCCTCGGGCTGCTGCAAGCCAGTCCCCGCCACGGCTACGACCTGAAACGGGCGTACGACGAGCGCTTCGGCCAGGCCCGTCCGCTCGCCTTCGGGCAGGTCTACTCCACGCTCTCCCGGCTGCTGCGCAACGGACTGGTCGAGGTCGACGCGGTGGAGCCCGGCGAGGGCCCGGAACGCAAGCGGTACGCGATCACCGAGGCCGGTGTCACCGACGTGGAGCGGTGGCTCGCCCAGCCGGAGAAGCCGGAGCCCTACCTGCACAGCGTGCTCTACACCAAGGTGGTGCTCGCGCTGCTGACCGGCCGCCCGGCCGCGGATCTGCTGGACGTCCAGCGCGCCGAGCATCTGCGGCTGATGCGGGAGCTGACCCGGCGCAAGACCCAGGGCGACCTGGCCGAGCAGCTCATCTGTGACCACGCGCTGTTCCACCTGGAGGCGGACCTGCGCTGGCTGGAGCTGACCGCGTCCCGGCTCGACCAGCTGGCCCGGGAGGTCGGCCGATGAGCGCGGACGCGCTGCTGGTGGCGGAGGACCTGCACCGCTCCTTCGGCCCGACCCCGGCGCTCGCCGGCGCGTCGCTGGCCGTCGCGGCCGGCGAGGTGGTGGCCGTGATGGGGCCGTCCGGGTCCGGCAAGTCGACGTTGCTCCACTGTCTCGCCGGAATCGTGCCGCCGGACACCGGCCGGGTGCGCTACCGGGGCGCCGACCTGACCGCCATGTCGGACGCCGAGCGCAGTGCCCTGCGCCGCCGGGAGTTCGGTTTCGTCTTCCAGTTCGGGCAGCTCGTACCGGAGCTGACCTGCCTGGAGAACGTCGCGCTGCCGCTGCGGCTGGAGCGGGTCGCCCGGCGTGAGGCGGAGCGGCGGGCCCGAGAGTGGCTGGACCGTCTGGAGGTGGTCGACGTGGCCGGCAAGCGGCCGGGTGAGGTATCCGGCGGTCAGGGGCAACGGGTCGCGGTGGCCCGGGCGCTGGTCACCGGCCCCCGGGTGGTCTTCGCCGACGAGCCCACCGGCGCGCTGGACTCGCTCAACGGCGAACGGGTGATGCGCCTGCTCGCCGGTGCCGCCCGGGAGACCGGAGCGGCGGTGCTCCTGGTGACGCACGAGACCCGGGTGGCGGCGTACTCCGACCGGGAGGTGGTGGTCCGCGACGGCCGGACCCGCAGCCTGGAGCAGGTGGCATGAGCGCGACCCTGCCGCGCCGACCGGTCGGCGCCGGCCTCGGCGACCTGCTGATGGGCGCGCGGATGGCGGCCACCGGCGGGCGTTCCGGATGGACGCGCACGCTGCTCACCGCGCTCGGTGTCGGGGTGGGCGTGGCCATGCTGCTGCTCGCCGCCGCGGTGCCGGGGGCGATCGACAGCCGCGGCGAACGCACCGCCGCGAGGAGCGAGCCGTTCGTCGACGCCGCCCCGCCCGCCGGGCCGGACACCCTGCTGGTCCTGCACGCCGACAGCCAGTTCCGGCAGCGCACCGTGCGGGGCTGGCTGGTCCGCCCGGAGGGCCCGGACGCGCCCGTGCCACCCGGCCTGACGGCCCTGCCCGGCCCGGGTGAGGCGGTCGTCTCACCGGCGCTGCGTGCCGTGCTCGACTCGCCGGACGGGCCGCTGCTCGCCGCCCGTCTCGGCGGCGCCCGCGTGGTCGGCGTCATCGGCGCCGACGGCCTCTCCGGCCCGGACGAGCTGGCCTGGTACGCGGGCCGGGCCGACCTGACCGAGGAGTGGGCGGGCCGCGTGGACCGGTTCGGTGGTGGTGGCCCGGGCGAGGAACTGGGTCCGACGCTCAACCTGCTCGTGGTGGTCGTGTTCGTGGTGCTGCTGCTGCCGGTCGTGGTGTTCCTCGGCGCCGCGGTCCGCTTCGGCGGCGACCAACGGGACCGACGGCTCGCCGCCGTCCGGCTGCTCGGTGCCGACCACGGCATGGTGCGGCGGATCGCGGCCGGGGAGGCGACCGCCGCCGCGCTGCTCGGCCTGGTGGTGGGCGGCGGGCTGTTCCTCGCCGGCCGGCAGCTCGCCTGGTTCGTGTCCTTCGCCGACTACAGCTTCTACCCGTCGGACCTGCGACCGGCGGTCCCCCTGGTGGCCCTGGTGGTGCTGGCCGTGCCGGCGCTCGCGGTCACGGTGGCGCTGCTCGCGCTGCGCCGGGTCGCCGTGGAGCCGCTCGGCGTGACCCGCCGGGGCAGCCCGGCCCGCCGCCGGCTCTGGTGGCGGCTGCTGCTCCCCGTCGTCGGTCTCGGGCTGCTCTATCCGTCGACCGGGTCCGGGCCGGCGCCGACCGCCGACTGGCGGATCGCGGCGGGCGCGGTGCTGCTGCTGGCCGGCACGGTCACGGCGCTGCCGTGGCTGGTCGACCTGGTGGTGCGGCCGCTGCGCGGCGGCCCGCCGGGCTGGCAGCTCGCGGTCCGTCGGCTCCAGCTGGACAGCGCCACCTCGGCCCGCCTGGTCGGCGGGGTGGCGGTGGCGGTGGCGGGCACGATCGGGTTGCAGATGCTGATCGCCGGCGTGCAGGACGAGTTCCGCCGGCCGTCCGGGCAGGACCTCACGCGGGCCCAGGCGATGGTGAACCTCCCGGGTGTCGCCGATCCGCGCGCCGCGCTGGACCGACTCGCCACCGTCGAGGGCGTGACCGGCAGCGCGGCCACGCTGTCCACCGCCGCCGCCCCGGTAGGGGACACGAACCCGGACGCGGTCGTGACGGTACGGATCGGCGACTGCGCGGCCCTGGCCGAGTACGCCGAGTTGGACAGGTGCGCCGACGGCGACACGTTCCTCGCCCGCTCCGGGGGCCCGGAGGTGGGCGTCGCGCCCGGTGGCCGGCTCCGCCTGGACGAGGAGTGGACCATCCCCCCGGCGACCCGGATCGTGCCGGCCCGCACCGACCCGGCGGGCGGGCGGCCGCAGTCCGCGCTGCTGCTCACCGAGTCGGCCGCCGCCGGCCTGCCGGAGCGCAACCTGAACGCCGGCGCGCTGCTCACCTTCGACCCGGCCGACCGGGACGCCGTGGAGCGGGTCCGCGCCACGGTGGCGACGATTGATCCGCCGGTCGGGCAGGTGCTGGAGTTCCGGGCGGTGCAGGAGGACCCGGGCTTCACCAAGGTGCGGACCGGCCTGACCGCCGGCGCCGTGATCACCCTGCTGCTGCTGGGGATCAGCCTGCTGGTCGGCGTCCTGGAACAGCTCCGGGACCGGCGATCGCTGCTGGCCGCCCTGGTCGCGGTGGGTACCCCCCGGCGGGTGCTGGGCTGGTCGGTGCTCGCCCAGACGGGCGTACCGGTGCTCGTCGGTCTGGTGCTCGCGGCCGGTGTCGGTACGGCGACCGGCGCGGTTCTGCTCGTCATGGTCGGCGCGCCGGTGGTGGTGACCTGGCCCGTGGTCGGGCTCGGCACGAGCCTCGGCGCGGCGGTGGTGTTGCTGGTGACGGCGGCGAGCCTGCCGGTGCTGTGGCGGCTCACCCGGCCGGACGGCCTGCGGGTGGAGTGAGTCGACGACCCGCCCGGCAGCCCAGGAGCCGGGCGGGTCGTCGTCACCCGGTCAGCAGAAGGCGCCGGCCCTGGCGCCGCCGTCCTGCCGGGTGGTGCGGAAGTCGCAGAGGTCGTAGCCGTTGTCGGTGAGCGTCGCCTTGACGTCGGCGAGCTGTGCCGCGTCCAACGACGGCTCCCGGGACAGCACGAAGCCGCTGCTGCGGTCGGGGTCGCCGACGACCGCCCAGCGGTAGTCGGGGTCGAGGCCGATCACCACGTAGTTCGGACCGCCCAGGTAGATCCACCGGCCGCCGAGGTTGATGAAGGAGACGGTCAGCGCCGAGTCGGCGGGCGGGTTCTCGCTCCGGGCGCGTCCGGTGACCGTGCTGGTGGTGCCCACGATCGTCCGGCAGGTGTTGCGGACGCCGACGGTGCCGTCGGCCTGGACGTCGTACCGGGCCTTGACGTTCTTGAAGCACTGGATCTCGAACCACTGCGGGATCGCGGCCACCTGGTACCAGTCGCCCGCGTACCGGGTCACGTCGACGTCGGCCACCGGGCGCAGCGGACCGGTGTCGACCGACGTGGTCGCGGCCTGCGCGGGGGTGGCACCCAGGGCGGTGACGGTGGCGGCGGCCAGCGCGGCGACCAGGGCGGTCGTGGTGCGGCGTGCTCCCATGGCTTCTCCTCGCGATCGGGGGCTCGACGGCGGAAGTGTGCCCGAGCGGGGCGGCGGAAAACTATCGACAATCTCATCGTCGTCGATGCATCCGTCGGGCCGGTCCGGAGCGAAGAAGAAGGTCCGTCCACAGCGACCCGTGGGCCGGCTCACGTAACCCGCAAGATCGTCGAGCTGCGGGAGTCGGCATCACCCGATAGGTTGAGACGGTGCTGCCCGTAGCGTTCGCCCCGTCCACCTGGACGGCGACGCTGCGCCGGATCGCCCGCACGGCCGTGGCCAGCCTGGTGCTCATCGCCGGCCTTCAGGGCCTGGCCGCCGCGCCCGCTCCGGCCGCGCCCGCACGCTCCGCCGTCACGGCGGCCGAGGCGTCCGTGACCACCGCCGTCGGGCTGACACTCGCTGCCCCGGCGGATTCCGCCACCGACGCCGCCACGGCACTCGCCGCGCCGGCTACCGCCGGGGCCGCCCCACAGGCCTCCACCGGTCCGGCCGTCGCCGGCCCGTCCGGCGACGACGCCTCCGCGCCGGTCCCGGCCGTCGAGGTCGGGGCCGTCACCGAGCCGGGTCGCGCCGCGATCGCCCGGCGCGGCCCGCCGCGCGCCTGACCGGGCCACCCCTCCGGTACGCCCCGACGCGCCCCGCCCTGCCGCGCGTCCCGTCGCCTCCGCCGCGACACACCCCGCCCGACTTCCGGGCCCTCAACCGTTGATCGTCGATCGTTCCACCCGAGGTGCTGGTGATGCAGACCGTCTTCTCCACCGTCCTGCCGGACGTCCCCGCCGCCGCCGTGATCTGGCTGGCCCTGCTCGCGGTGGCGGCCGTCGTGGTCGCCGCGCTGGTCGTCCGCCCGACCCGGTTCCGTTCGGTGTTCGGCGAGCGGATCAGCGAGGCCGCCCGACCGAGCAGCATCGACCTGGCCGAGCAGGCCCGCGAGCGGGCCCGGGAACGCCGCCGGTACGCCGACGAGGTGGCCGTGGCCGCGTCCCGCGCGGCGACCACCGCCGAGCGGAGCCGCACCGAGTGGCTGACCGCCCAGGACGAGGCCGAGGAGGCGTGGCGGTCCTGGCAGGCGGCGGAGAAGGACGTGGACCGGCTGGCCGCCGCCGCGGCGCTGCCGCTGCCCCGGACCGCCCGCACCCCGGCCGAGTACGCGGACCGGGAGCGCTGGCTGCACCGGGCGGCGCTCGACGCCCAGTGGCGCAAGGAGATCACCGTGCGGCAGCTCAGCGACATCCTCGGCGGGAACGGCTGGGACCCGAGCCGGCACCCGGTGGAGCAGGAGCTGCTGCTGCGTCGCCTGGTCCGGGACAACCTGCTCGCCCGCCACCGCGCCGCCGCCGAGCGGGAACAGGCCGCCTGGCGGGCCGCCGAGACGGCCGCGGCCGCCGCGCGGAGCCTGCGCGAGGAGGCGTTCGCGGCGTTGCACCCGGTCGCCGAGCCGCAGGCCGCGCTCTCCATCGTGGGCTTCGCCGGGCCGGAGACGACCCGGGAGCTGCCGACCGGGGCGGCGGGTGCCGAGATCACCCGGGAGCTGAGCCCGGTGGCCCGGGGCCGGGCGGCCGTGGCGGCGTACTGACCGTCGGGCGGCGACGGCCCGGCTCGGCTAGCGTGGTGGTGTGTCCCGTGAAGCCTGGGTGCTGGTCGCACTCGCCGCCGTCGTCGCGGCGGCAACGCTGGTCGGGGCGGTGCTGCTCGCCGTCCGGGTGGTCCGCACCCGCCGCATGCTCGGTGCGCTCGGCGCCGGCGGCAAGGTCGCGTTCTACGGCGCGTTGATCTACACGATCCTGCCGGTGGACCTGCTCCCCGACCCGATCTACCTGGACGACATGGGCGTGCTGGCCGGCGCGTTGTTCTACCTGGGCCGGCTGGCCGCGAAGCACCGGGCGGCGCAGCGCGCGGCGGGTCCCGCCCCAGCCGCCACACTGCCCGCCCCGCCGGGTGCCACTCCGCGTCGATGACCGATCATCAGCTCGACAGGAGCACGGCGAGCGAGGAGACGGCATGCCCGGCGACCACCGGTTGGATCCGCACGACGAGCGGGTCGCCCGCTTCTTCGCCGACCGGCACCTCGCCACGCTGACCACGCTGCGGGCCGACGGCACCCCGCACGTCGTACCGGTCGGGGTGACCTTCGATCCCGGTGCGGGCCTGGCCCGTGTGATCACCTCGGGTGGTTCGGCGAAGGCGCGGCACGTGGCGGCGGCCGGCACGGCCGGCACGCCGGTGGCGGTGTGCCAGGTCGACGGCCGCTGGTGGCTCACCGTGGAGGGCCGGGCGGTGGTGCGTCGCGACCCGGGGTCGGTGGCCGAGGCCGAGCGCCGGTACGCCGAGCGTTACCGCACGCCGCGCCCGAATCCCGAGCGGGTGGTCATCGAGATCGCGGTGACCCGACTGCTCGGCAGCCTGCCCGACTGAGGCCCGGGCGCGTCGTCTGTCCGGTTCCGCCGTGGCCCCGACCACGGCCGGAAATGGGCGACCCAGCAGGGCGGTTGCACTCTCCGTACGCCGAGCGCCACTCCCGGTGCCGCGTCTCCCCGACCGGAGCGTCGACCCCCGAATGGAGCCTCGCCATGAACCCGATCATCCGTAGGTGCCTGCTCTCCGTCGCCGGCCTGGCCGCCGCCGGCAGCGCCGTGGCGGGTCCGGCCGCCGCCCACGCCGCCCCGGCCCCGGTGAAGGGCAAGGGCGACCGCAGCGCCGACTTCGAGTACCAGGCGCAGCCGAACTTCTTCTACTGTGGTCCGGCCTCGACCCGGATCGCGCTGTCGGCCGAGGGCAAGGACGTCAGCCAGGACGAGTTGGCGGCCAAGCTGGGCACCACCGAGAACGGCACCGACTCGGCCATCGACATCACCCGGGTGCTGAACGAGTACACCGGCGGCAAGTACAAGACCACCGAGATCCGCGACGACGTGGCTACCCGGGAGCAGGTCGAGCGCCTGCGCGCGGACATCCGGGCCGCCGTGGACGCGGACCGGCCGGTGGTGGCGAACATCCTGGGCGGCGCGCGGGACGTCGACGGGGTGGAGCACAGCTACCCGGGCCACTACCTGACCGTCGTGCGGTACGAGGACGACGGGAACAAGGTCCTGATCGCCGACCCGGCCCGACCGGACGAGCCGACGTACTGGATGGACGTGACCGAGCTGGCCAACTGGATCGCCGGCCGCGGTTACAGCTCCTGACCACCGGATCCGAACGGGCCGGCCTCCGCGTGGAGGCCGGCCCGTGATCCGTCGGGTGGTCAGCGGCCGGTGTCGCCCTCGCCGGTGCGCTGCTGCGCCATGTCGACGCCCTTGTCGATCTGCTGGTCGTACTTGCCGCCGGTGCGCTGGTCGGCCATGTCGCCGGCCTTGTCCAGCCCCTTGTCGACCTGCTCGTCGTGCTTGTCGGCGAAGTCCTTGGCCTTGTCCATGAAGTCGCTCATGTCGGTTCTCCCTTCGGTACGTTGAAAGCCTTCCCTGAGGCCGGGGGCACAAACACCGGACGGGCGGTCACCGCCCGGGTGTCGGATTCGCGCCCGTCGGGTACCAACGGCCACGATCGAGGAGGCGACGTGGACGACGCTGGTACGCCCGAGCCGGCGAGGCCGGCCCCGACGACCGGACCCCGGCAGACCTGGGCCGGGCTGCCCTGGCCGGTACGCACGGCGGTCACCTGGAGCGCCTGCCTCCTGGTGATCGCGGCCGGGCTGTGGCTGCTCGGGCAGGTCGCGGTGCTGCTGGCGCCGCTGGCCGTGGCGCTGGCCGGCACGCTCTTCCTCGCCGCGCTGCTCGACCCGGTCCTGGTCCGGTTGCGCCGGCTGCGGGTGCCGGCCGCGCTCGCCGCCCTGCTCTCCATCCTGCTGCTGCTCGGCATCCTGGTCGGCGTCGGCGCCCTGGTCTGGAACCTCACGGCGAGCCAGTTCGGCGAGTTGAGCCAGCAGCTCGACGAGGGCCTGCAACGCAGCCGCGACTTCGTCACCTCGACCCTCCCGGTCACCGACCAGCAGCTCGACCGGCTGGTCGAGCAGGTCCGCCAGGGGCTGAGCAGCGGCGCGCCCGATCCCGTCTCCGGCGCCCGCCGCGCCGCCGAGGTGGTCGGCTCGCTCCTGCTCGGGCTGGTGCTGCTCTTCTTCCTGCTCAAGGACGGCCGTTCGATGTGGCGCTGGGTGCTGCGCCGGCTGGCCGGCCCGCGCCGCGACCTGACCGCCGAGGCGGGCCGGGCCGGCTGGCGGACGCTCGGCGCGTACAGCCGGGGCACGATGATCATCGCGGCGATCGACGCCCTCGGCATCGGGCTGGCTCTGGTCGTGCTGCGCGTCCCGCTGGCGCTGCCACTGGCCCTGATCACGTTCCTCGGCGGGTTCGTACCGATCATCGGCGCCACCGTCGCCGGCGCGGTGGCGGTGCTGGTCGCGCTGGCCGCCAACGGTCCCACCACGGCGCTGCTCACGCTGGCCGCGGTGATCGCGGTGCAGCAGATCGAGGGCAACCTGCTGGAGCCGCTGGTGATGCGGCGGCAGGTGCAGCTGCACCCGGCGGTCATCCTGGTCGTGGTCACCGCCGGCACGCTGGTCGCCGGGGTGGCCGGCGCGTTCGTCTCGGTGCCGATCGCCGCCGTGCTCTGGCGGGTGCTGGACACCGTGCAACGGCACCGCTCCGGCGAGGTCACCCGTCGGGCCGAGGCCACCGGCTGACGTCAGGCCGGGTGCGGCTGGCGCAGGTGGGTGACGAACCAGGCACCGGCCTGGTCGGCCACCTGCTCCAGCGTGCCGGGCTCCTCGAACAGGTGCGTGGCGCCGGGCACGATCCGCAGCTCCGCCACCTCGCCGAGCGCGTCCCGGGCCTGCTCGTTGAGCACGATCACCTGCTCGTCCAGCCCGCCGACGAGCAGCAGCGTCGGCGCGCGTACCGCCGACAGGGAGCTGCCCGCCAGATCCGGTCGGCCGCCCCGGGAGACCACCGCGCCCACCCGCTCGGGTCGGGTCGCGGCCGCGACCAGGGCGGCGGCCGCCCCGGTGCTGGCGCCGAAGAGCCCGATCGGGAGCCGCCCGAGTTCCGGGTCGGCACTCATCCAGTCGACGATCCCGGCCAGCCGCTCGGCGAGCATCCCGATGTCGAAGCGCAGCTCCGCGGTGACCTCGTCGCGCGCCTCCTCGTCGACGGTCAGCAGGTCCACCAGCACGGTGGCGAGCCCGCGCGCGTTCAGCGCCTGCCCGACCGCGACGTTGCGCGGACTGTGCCGGGAGCTGCCGCTCCCGTGTGCGAACAGCACCACCCCGCCGGCCCCCGAGGGCACCGACACGTCCCCCACCAGCCCACCCTCGACAACCGGCACCGAAACCTCACGCACACCCCTCACCCCCGCTCCCCCATACCCCCCTCTCCCGCGATCATGAGGTCAACCCTCAGCTCCGCCGTGCGGCGACGGACAGGGTTCGCACCGCCTTTCGAGCTGATAGCACGAACGACTCGCGGCCGGACCCGACTCGCGGCCGGCCCTCGGCCCACCGGCCACATGCCGACGGCCCCGGCTCGCGCGGCGACACGTCACCTCCGACCGATATACCGCTGGGTCATGAAAATGACTCAGCGGTATATCAGTCATTCGGCGATCGCCCCACGAGCTCGCTACTGACGGTGACCGCGCATCCCCACCTTGCCGTGCGCAGGGCAGGTGACGCGTCCTGTCGACTGGTCGGCGGGGTTGCCTTGACGTCGGCGGCAAGGTTTAGCGTCGGCACCAGAGACGGACGGGGGAACGCCCATGCGGATCGGTGAGCTGGCGGAGCGGGCCGGCACGAGCGCCCGGACCCTGCGCTACTACGAGACACAAGGGCTGGTCCGGCCGCGCCGGTCGGCCAACGGATACCGGGTCTACGACGAGGCGGAGCTGCGCGTCGTGCACGAGATCCGCTCCCTGCTGGCGATCGGGTTCGGTCTGGACGACATCCGGCCGTTCGTCGCCTGCCTGCGCGCCGGGCACGACTCCGGCGACGTCTGTCCCGACTCGGTGGCGGTGCTGCGCCGCAAGCTGGCCGAGGTGGACGACTACCTCGACCGGCTCGGCGCGGTCCGCCGCCGCCTGCACGACCAGCTCGCCCGCGCGATCGCCCATCGGGAGGAAACATGCCTCAGGACACGCAGACCGGCCGGTTGACGGCGGTCACGGACGCCACGTTCGCGACCGCCGTGCTGGCCGCCGACCGGCCGGTGGTGGTCGACTTCTGGGCCGAGTGGTGCCCGCCCTGCCGGGTGGTGTCCAGGCACCTGGCCGAGCTGGCCGAGGAGTTCGGTGACGCGTTGCGCTTCGTGACCGTCAACACCGACGAGAATCCGGCCACCACGCGGGCCTACCAGGTGATGTCCGCCCCGACGATGCTGGTCTTCCGCGGCGGCGAGGTGGTCGGCTCCATCGTCGGTTCGCGGCCGAAGAACCACCTCCGGCAGAGCTTCGCCGGTCACCTGGACGGTTGAGCCGCCGCCGGGCGGGAACGCGCGGGGTGACCACGGACCCCGATCGATCGCGAGGATCTCCGATGGCGAAGAAGGACAGGTCCCGGGAGCGGGAACTCAGCGACCAGGAACGCCGTAAGCAGGAGTTGGAGCGCTCACCGGAGTGGGCCGACCGCGCCGCCGTGGCGCGTACCTCCGACGACCCGCGCGCGACCGCGCCGCGGGACGCCGGCGGGCGTCCGTCCAACGGCCCTCAGTTCTGAGGTACTGGCACCGGGCGGCCCCGCCGACACGTGCGGCGGGGCCGCTCAGCTCAGGTGTTCCGGCAGGTGCATCAGCGGGGCCCGACCCTGCGGCTGTTCCGGCTGCGGGCCGGACGGGTGGGCCGGTGGCACCGGCACGGTGACCGGCCGGGCGCAGGTGACCCGCAGCGGCTGGCCGTGGTGCAGCAGGTCCAGCACCGTGTCGGGGCCGCCGTTGCGCAGCGAGTATGTGGTCTGGTGCGGCCGGACGTCGACCCGCAACCGCATGGACCGCCACTGGAGCGAGAACTCCAGGCGGCTGAGCCGACTGGAGAGCCGGGGCGTGAAGGAGAGCGTCCCGTCGTGGTCGCGCAGCCCGCCGAAGCCGGCGACGAGCGCGATCCAGGCGCCGGCCAGGGACGCCATGTGCACCCCGTCGCGGGTGTTCTCGTTGAGGTCGTGCAGGTCCATCAGCGCGGCCTCGCGCAGGTAGCGGTGGGCCAGCTCGGGGAAGCCGACCTCGGCCGCCAGCACCGCCTGGGTGCAGGCGCTCAGCGACGAGTCGCGGACCGTGCGCCGCTCGTAGTAGGTGAAGTTGCGCAGCTTCTCGGCGGGGCTGAACGCGTCGCCCCGCCAGTGCATGGCCAGCACCAGGTCGGCCTGCTTGACCACCTGCTTGCGGTACAGGTCGAAGTACGGGTAGTGCAGCAGCAGCGGATACTTCTCCGGCGGCGTGTGCTCGAAGTCCCACTCCTGCAACCGGGTGAAGCCCTCCACCTGCTCGTGCACGTCGATGTCCGCGTCGTACGGGACGTGCATGTCGTTCGCGGCGTCCCGCCAGGCGGCGGCCTCCTCCTCGGTGACGCCGAGGTCGAGCGCCTGGTCCCGGTAGCGCATCGCGCAGTCGGCGGCGGTGAGCAGGTTCCGCTGGGCCATCAGGTTGGTGTAGACGTTGTCGTTCTTCACGGCGGTGTACTCGTCCGGGCCGGTCACCCCGTCGATGTGGAACCGACCGGCGCGGTCGTGGTGGCCGAGCGACCGCCACAGCCGGGCGGTCTCCACCAGCAGTTCCAGCCCGATCTCCCGTTCCAGCGCCTCGTCGCCGGTGACCAGCACGTAACGGCGCAGCGCGTCGGCGATGTCGGCGGCGATGTGGAACGCGGCGGTCCCCGCCGGCCAGTACGCGGACGACTCGGGCCCCTCGATGGTGCGCCACGGGAAGGCGGCGCCGTCGAGGTTGAGGGTGCGGGCCCGCTCCTGCGCCTGGGCGAGCGTGGCGTAGCGCCACTGCAACGCGTCCCGCACCGCGCCCGGCTGGGTGTACGTGAGCACCGGCAGCACGAACATCTCGGTGTCCCAGAACGCGTGCCCGTCGTACCCGGGGCCGGTGAGGCCTTTGGCGGAGATCGGCCGCCGTTCCGCGCGGGCGCCGGCCTGGAGCACGTGGAACAGCCCGAACCGGACGGCCTGCTGGACCTCCGGGTCGCCCTCCACCCGCACGTCGGCGGCGTCCCAGAACGTGTCCAGGTATTCCCGCTGCGCCCGGCGCAGCCCGTCCCAGCCGTCGAGCCGGGCGGCGGCGAGCGCCGCGCCGACCTGGTCGCGCAGCGCCGGCAGCGACCGCCGGCTGGACCAGCCGTACGTGAGGTACTTGACCACGCGCAGCGTCTGGCCGGGCTTGAGCACGCAGCCGATCGTGGTGCGGACCCAGTCCTGGTATCCCTCGGACTCGATGGTGGTGCGTTCCGGGCCGGTCACGTCGTGGCCCATGGCGGCGGCCACCCGCAGTCCGCTGACCTTGGTGCGGTGGATGAGCAGGCCGCCGTCGTCGGTGGTCAGCTCCTCCTCGGCCTGCAACGGTGACTCCAGCACGGCGGCGACCCGGGGGTCGCGGCTCTGCGGCGGCAGCGACTCGTTCGCCACCAGCTCGGACTGGAGGATCAGCCGCAGCGGCCCGTCGACCGCCTCCACCTCGTAGTTGATCGCGGCGACCGAGCGCTGGGTGAACGACACCAGCCGGGTGCTGCGGACCTTGACCTCGCGGCCGGCCGGTGAACGCCAGTGCACCTCCCGCTGGAGGGTGCCGGCGCGCAGGTCGAGGACCCGCTCGTGGGCGAGCAGCTCGCCGTAGCGGACGTCGAGCGGTTCGTCGTCGACGAGCAGCCGGACCAGCTTGCCGTTGGTGACGTTGACGATGGTCTGCCCGGACTCGGGGAAGCCGAAGCCGGCCTCCGCGTACGGCAGCGGGCGCAGCTCGTAGAACGAGTTCAGGTAGGTGCCGGGCAGGCCGTGCGGCTCCCCTTCGTCGAGGTTGCCGCGCAGGCCGATGTGGCCGTTGGAGAGCGCGAAGACCGACTCGGACTGGGCCAGCACGTCCATGTCGAGGCGCACCTCGCGGATGTGCCAGGGCTCGACCGGGTACGCCCGTTCGCGGATCACGCGGCCGGCTCCGTGGCGAGCAGGTCGGCGAGGTCGGTGACCACCACGTCGGCGCCGTGCGCGCGCAGCTCGTCGGCCTGGCCGACCCGGTCGACGCCGATCACGTACCCGAAGCCGCCGGCCCGACCAGCCGCCACCCCGGCGAGCGCGTCCTCGAAGACGGCGGCGTTCGCCGGTTCGACGCCGAGCAGCCGCGCGCCCTGGAGGAACGTGTCCGGGTGCGGCTTGCCCCGCAGTCCGCGTTCGCGGGCGACCACCCCGTCCACCCGCGCCTCCAACCAGCGGTCCAGCCCGGCGGCGTGCACCACGGCGGCGCAGTTGGCGCTGGCCGAGACGACCGCCCGGCGCAGCCCGGCCCGGGTCGCGGCCTCCAGGTAGCGCACCGAGCCGTCGTAGACCTCGACCCCGTCGTGCTCGATCCGTTGGAGCAGCACGACGTTCTTGCGGTTGCCGATGCCGTTGACGGTGTCCGCCTCCGGCGGGTCGTCCGGCGCGCCCTCGGGCAACGTGATGCCGCGTGACGCCAGGAACGATCGCACGCCGTCGGCGCGGGGCTTTCCGTCCACGTACCGGTTGTAGTCCGGTCCGCTGTCGAACGGGCGGAACGGCTCGCCGGTCTCGGCCGACCGGCGTCGCAGGAACGCGTCGAACGTCTCGGCCCAGGCGGCGTTGTGCACCTTGGCGGTCTGCGTCAGCACACCGTCCAGATCGAAGAGACACGCGGTCACGTGCGCGGGTAGGCCCAGCATTGCCTGAATCTATCCAGGCCGTCGGCCGGGCAAACCCGATTCGACGCGTCAGCGGTTGGGGCGCAGCGTCCAGGTGACGGTGAGCGCGGAGGTCACGGTGCCGTCCTCGGTGCCGATCTCCACCTCGACCGGGAACTCGGGCCGCGTGCCGGCGTCCAGCTCGGCCAGCACGTCGGCGGGCGGACGCCCGAGCCGCGCGGTGGCCCGCACCGGCCCCATCGCCACCTTGAGGTAGCGGATGGTCGCGGTCACGGCCAGGGGTACGGCCCGGTCGAGCACCTGCCCGAACGCGGCCAGGACCACCGCACCGGAGGCGGTCTCACCCAGCGTGAACATGGCGCCGGCGTGCGGGCCGCCCACGTGGTTGTGGTGCGCCGGGTCGTCGGGGAGGCGGACCACGGCCCGGACCCCGCCCTCGGCCTCGGGCGCCACCTCGACGATTTCGATTCCGAGCGTGCGGGCGAACGGCACGGCTTCGAGGAGACCGGCCGCCACCTGGCGAGAGTCGATGGACATGCCCGAACGCTACTCGCCAGTAACAACCCGGGCAAGCCCGGCCCTCCGCTCCTTCGGTTCGGCGGATCAGGCCGGGTGCTCCATGCCGGCGACGCCGTCCAGGACGGTGGTCAGGTTGCGGTGGAAGGTGTCCTCGGCGTCGAGGTGGGCGCCGTCGACGACGAGTCGGGCCACGGTGGGATAGCGGCCGGTGTCGAGCATGCGGGTCAGGTAGGGGCCGTGGGCGGCCTGCCAGGCGGGCAGGTCGGCGCCGGTCGCGCGGGCGGTGCGCCGCTCGGCGATCTCCCGGCGGAGCGCACCGACGAGGAACGCGTTGAGCGCGCCGAGGGCCCGCTGGAGGTCGTCCACGTCGCGTACCCCCGGGGCCTGGCTGAGCGCCGCGGCGGTCGTCTCGGCCACGGCGAGCGCGTGCGGCCCCAGGTGGGGCCGCGCGCCGAGCAGGTCGGGGAACCATTCGTGATCGAGCGCGGCGGCGCGGGTCCGACGCATGACCGCCAGCACCGTGTCGCGCCACCCGGTGTGCCGGTCGGCGTCGGCGATCTGGGCGTAGACGGCGTCGACCATCAGGTCGAGCAGTTCGGACCGGTTCGCCACGTAGTCGTAGAGCCGCATCGGCCCGACACCCAACTCCCTGGCCAGCTTGCGGACCGACAACCCCTCCAGGCCGCCCGCGTCGGCGAGTCGGACGGCGGCGTCGGCGATCTGCGCCCGGGTCAGTGGCACCGGCGTCGCCCGCGGCCGGGGCTCGGGCCGTTCCCAGACCGGCAACGGCACGCTACCGTACGGTGTATCCACGAAATACAGTGTACGGCAAGGGAGGCGCGGATGCGCATCGCGATCGTCGGCGGCGGCCTGGGCGGCCTGACGCTGGCCCGGATCCTGCACCGGCACGGCATCGACGCCGTGGTCTACGAACGTGAGGTGACCCGGTCCGCACGGGCCCCGGGCGGCTCGCTCGACCTGCACCCGGAGTCGGGGCAGCGGGCCCTGGCCGACGCGGGGCTGACCGAGCGCTTCCGGTCCGAGGCGCGACCGCAGGGCGAGGAACACCGCATCCTCGACCCGGCCGGACGCACCCTCGTGCACCACAGGCCGGATCCGGGCTCCTTCGCCGGCCGCCCCGAGATCGACCGCGGGGCGCTCCGGGACCTCCTGCTCGATTCGCTCCCCGCCGACGCGGTGACCTGGCACCGGCGGCTCGTCGCCGTGTCGCCGCACCCCGCCGGCGGCTTCGGGTTGACGTTCGACGGCGGTCACCGCGCCGACTGCGACCTCCTGATCGGCGCGGACGGCGCACGCTCGGTCGTCCGGTCGCTGCTGACCGACGCCACACCGTCCGCCATCTCGACCCTGGTGGAGCTGACGATCCGGGACGCGGACCGGGACCACCCGGACGTCGCCGAGATGGTCGGTCCCGGCAACCTCTGGGGCATGGGCGCGCGGCAGGTCCTGTCCGCGCAACGCCTCGGCGACGGCCGCATCCGCGTCGGCGTCTCCCTACCGGCGGTCGGCCACCCGGTCGACACCTACCGCCGCAAGCGCGCCCTGCTCGACCTGTTCGACGACTGGCACCCCCGCCTCACCGCGCTCATCCACGCCGCGGACGGTTCGCCGGCGCCACGCACCATCGAGGCCATGTCCACCGACATCCGCTGGGCCCACCGCCCGGGCGTGACCCTGATCGGTGACGCCGCGCACCTCCTGCCACCGGTCGGCGAGGGCGCCAACCAGGCGATGCGCGACGCCGCCGACCTCGCCGTCCGCCTGGCCGCCGCGCCCGCCGACCCCGACGCGGCGATCCGGGCGTACGAGGAGGCGATGTTCGCCCGGATCCGCCCGATCGCCGAGATGTCGGCTCGGGTGCACGCGATGATGCTGTCCCCCACCGCCGCCGACGACATCGTCCGCTTCTTCGCCCCGCGGCCCACCGGGACCTGAGGGTCAACCCGCGCTGAGGTCGGTGCGGCGGACGAGCCACCAGACGGCGACGAGCGCCAGCGCGGCCAGGGCCAGGTAGCCGCCGGCGACGATCAGGTGGAACTCGGGGATCCGGCTGCCCGGCTGGTACTGGATGTGCTGCTGGAGGTGGTGCTCCGCGAAGCAGGCGAGCGTCCGGCCGGTGCCGTTGTCGGGCGGACAGAGCTGTTGCAGCTCGACGCCGCTCAGCTCACGCCCGGAGGGGTCGAACGCGCCGGACGGCCCGTCCAATCCGTAGTTGATCAATCCACCCTTGACGACCAGGGCGTTGTCGCGCAGCACGTCGAGGTTCGGCCCGCCGATGGGCCGGTGCGCGGTCAGCGGCTCCCTCAGCGTGGGGTAGCGCCACCGGACCAGGTAGGACAGGCCGACGAAGCCCACGATCACGCCGAACACGGCGGGGAGTGTGCGCCTGATCGCGGCGCCGAGTGCGACGCCCACCGCGAACCAGCAGAGGCTGATCACCGCCGGCAGCATCGCGGTGTTGATGAACGGCCCGTAGTCGAACAGGGTCACCGGGGCGAGCCGGGCCTGGAGTCGCTCCAGATGGTCGCTGACGCCGGCGACGGCCGAGGTCACGGCGGCCACGAACAGGCCGAGCAGTGCCAGCCTGGTCCACAGCCAGCGCTGCGGGGAGACGTCCTGACTCCAGGCCAGCAGCAGGGTGCGCTGCTCGTGCTCCCTGGTCAGCACCGGGACGCCGACGAACACACCGATCAGCAGCGGCATCCACTGCACCACCAACGACAGGGCGGCCAGGGTCATGACCAGGGGGGACGATCCCCCGAGCCGCCGGCCCTGCGGCGAGTCCTCCGGGCAGAACGTCTCGTGGCACTGGTGCCACAGGCTGGTCAGCTCCACCGACAGGTAGGTCATCCAGCCCACCAGGACCGCCGCCAGGATCAACGTGCCGATCAGGGTCCAGCGGTGCTGACGCCAGGTCAGCCAGAGCAGACCGCGTACGCCACCGGCGTACCCGAGGTCGTCCTGGTGGCTCGCGGCGGTGGACACCTCGGTGGCCTGGCTCATGCGGCTGCCTCCCGCTCGTGCGGCGCCCGGGACGACGCCCGGAGGTAGGTCAGGATCAGCTCGTCCAGGGCGACGGGCTGGACGGTCCAGCCGGGTGCCACGACGGCGTGCGCCGTCGGTGCCGCCGGCCGCCGGAGGACGAAGGTGGACTGGCGTTCGGTGTGCTGCGCCTGGACGACCGTGCCCGGGCCGGGCGGCTGGTCGGCGCGGGGTCCGGTCATCCGGACGTGGCCGTCGAGCAGGTCCTCGACGTCGCCGGTGAGCACGGGCCGACCCGCGTCGAGCAGCAGCAGGTGGTCACCGACGCCGCTCAGCTCGGCGATGATGTGCGTCGACAGCATGACGGTCATGTCGTCCTCGGCGGCCTCCGCCATCAACTCGCCGGTCACCTCGGTGCGGGCCACCGGGTCCAGGTTGGCGAGGGGTTCGTCCAGCAGCAGCACCGCCGGGCGGGAGCCCAGCGCGACCGCCAACGCGACCTGCGCCCGCTGCCCGCCGGACAGCTTGCCGCAGCGCCGGTCCAGGGGGACGTCGAAGCGCCTCAGCCACGACAGCGCGCGCCGCTGGTCCCACACGCGGTTGGTCGACCGGCCGAAGCGGAGCATGTCCGACACGGTGAAGTCGCGGTAGAGCGGCTTGTCCTGGGCCAGGATCGCGACCCTGCCGCCCCCGTCGGTGGACCGGCCCCGCGCCACCGGCCGGCCGTGCACGAGCAGCGTGCCGCTGCTGGCCGCCAACGTGCCGGCGATGATGCTCAGCAGCGTCGACTTGCCCGCGCCGTTCGCGCCGACGAGCGCCACGATCCGGTTCGCGGGCAACGCGAAGCCGCAATCCCGCAGCGCCCACACCGCGCCGTAGCGCCGGCTGAGGTCGCGGGCCTCGACGGCGACCGGCTGGCCGCTCACGCCGCGCCCTCCTTGTTCCGGAGCGCCGCGTTCTCCCCGATCACCGAGGCGAGCAGCGCCTGGACGTCCTCGTCCTCCAGGCCGGCCTCCCGGGCCTGGCCGAGCCACCGGGCCAGGCTGCCACGCAGTCGGGCCATGACATGGGGATCGGCGTGGCCGAGCGTCCCGCTGACGAAGGTGCCCGCCCCCTGCCGCGCCTCCACCAGGCCGGACAGCTCCAGCTCCCGGTAGGCCTTGAGCACGGTGGTCGGGTTGACCGTGCACGACGTCACCACGCTGCGCACGGTGGGGAGTTGGTCCCCGGGTCGCAGTGTCCCGATCCGCAGCGCCTCGCGGACCTGACGCACCAGCTGGGCGTACGCGGGGACGCTGCTGGACCGGTCGACATGAAAGTTGATCACCCTGGTGACCCTCCGTCAGATTGTTATGGTTCAGTAGAACACCAGTTAAGCAACATGGCAATGCCCGCACGGCGTTTCGGCGACCGCCGCCTCCGGGTAGCCAGACGCCCATGAACCGCGATCTCGCACGCGGGCTGACGGTGGCCTGGGCGTTGCCGGAGTTCCGCGACGGGCTGCGCCACCTCGTCGACCTCGACGAGGTGACCGTCCTGCTGGCCGCGCTGTCGCTCCCGGACCGCGACCGCGAGGTCGAGCGGAGCCTGCTGGGCCTGCTGCGCTCCGGCCTGGAGACCACCGAGGTCCGGGAGGCGGTGTTGCTGCTGCTGGAGCGGGACACCGTACGCCGACCGCTCGTCGCCGCGGCGGTGGAGCCGATCGCCGACCGGCCGGGCCGGGTCACCGCCGTCACGTCGGCGGCCGAGGACCCCGCGGTACGGCGGGAGGTGCGGGCCGTGCTGGACAGCGCCGACGTGCGCGAGCTGATCTGGCGGGCGGTCGACGACCAGGTGAGCGACAACGGGTTCGGCCTGATCCGCCGGGCGGCGGTGCTGTTCGTCCGGCACCCGAGCGCACGGCGCCTGGCGTGGGCGCTACGCCGGCACGGCGTGCTCCGCGAACTACGCCGCAGGGCGTGACCCGCCCGGGCCGGCCGTCCCGGGGTGAGGGCCCGGTCCCGCTCGGGTCAGGTCAGGAAGCCGCGCCGGACTCGTATCCCATGGCGGGGATGACCGGGCCGAGAGCTTCCTCGATGGACCTGCGGGTCTCGTCGTCGAACTGGTCGGCGCGATGCGTCAGCCGGTGCGACTGGAACGTGGACGCGGTGACGACGTCGTCCACCCCCAGCCGTTCGAACAGGGCGCGCCGCTGCCCGGGCCAGTCGGCGGCCAGGTCCTCCGCCTTCACCTCGACGTAGCGCCGGCCCGCCAGGTCGGCCGCCTGCTTCCAGGCCAGCCACCGGTGATAGACCGGCTTGAGGTAGGCGAGCACGCCGTCCACGGTCGGCGGCGCCCACGGCTGGTCCAGGTGCGAGGCGAGCACCGAGACCGGGTGACGCGTGATGTGCACGATGGTCGCCTCGGGCAGCAGCTCCCAGAGGAAGTCCATGTTGAGCAGGTTGAACGGCGTCTTCTCGCACCAGGTCGGCTTGCCCGCGTCGGCGGCCGCCCCACCGAACAGGGTGTCGACCAGGCCCCGGAGGATCGCCACCAGCTCGCTCCGGTCATGGAAGTATCGGGGCAGCACCCGCCGGCGACTCACCGGCGCGAACGGTCCCGCGGGCCGGTCGCCGTTCCCGAACCCCTCCGGGGGCGCGGGTTCGTCGTACACTTCCGCGATCAACTGGGGCCAGAGCTGGTGTACGGCGTCCCGGTAGCGCCGCTCGCCGACCAACTCGGGGACGGTCCTGCCACGATCGTCCCGCCGGCCGGGCAGTCGCACGGTGAGGAATTCGCCGAGTCGGCGCAGGGCGTCCTCGGCCACGACCGGGTCGTACCGATCGGTGAGCGCGTCGGTCAGGTCCCGCAGGCCACCGGGGTCGACGAGGAACCTGGTCTCCATGGGGATCCGGTGGATCAACGGGTGTTGGCCGATGATGTCGGCGATCCGTGACGTTCCCGAGCGACCCGTACCGGCGACGAGGACCGGGGAGGGGGACGGCATGGCAGGCAGTCAATCGCTCCGCCTGATGTCCGGGCAAGCGAGTTGTCGTCGCACCGGTACCCCACGGCTGGGCGCATAGGGTCGACTCGGCATGGACAACTCGCGCGACCGGGACGGGGCGGGACATGGACCGGGGCACCCGTGGCGACCTGCTCGGCCGACTGGCCGACGCGGTCGGAGCAGTCACCGTCGCGCACCCGGTCCGGGTCGCCGTCGACGGGCCGCCCGCCACCGGCAAGACCACGCTCGCCGACGAGTTGGCGGCGGTCCTGCGCGCACGGGGCCGGTTCGTCATCCGGGCCACGGTCGACGACTTCCTCTTCCCCAGGGCGCTGCGCTACCGGCGCGGCGAATACTCGGCCGAGGGCTGCTACGTCGACACCCATGACCACGGCGCGCTGAACCGGGTCCTGCTCGATCCGCTCGGCCCGGGTGGGGACCGACGCTTCCAGCACGCGGTCTACGACCACCGCACCGACACCGTGCTGGCCCCGCCGGTCACGACCGCACCCGCCGACGCCGTGCTGATCGTCGACGGTGTCTTCCTCCTGCGGCCGGAACTGATCGACCGGTGGGAGCTGCGCGTCTTCGTGTCGACCGCGCCCGACCGGACCGTGGACCGCGCGGTGGTCCGGGAGCGCCACGTGTCGACCCGGGCCGACGTGGAACGGCGGTGGCGCGAGCGCTACCTCCCCGCCCAGCGGCTCTACTTCTCCCGGGCCCGCCCGACCGAGCGCGCCGACGTCGTCGTGCACAACGACGACCCCCGGCAGCCGGCCTGGCAGACCCGGACCTCCCGCGCGCCGCGCTCCTCGGGTGGCAAGCTGGCGACCATGGACAGGAAGCAGGTGGCCGACTGGATCGCGGCGTACGAACAGGCGTGGCGGACACCGGGAACGGCGGCGCTCGACTCGATCTTCACGGCCGATGCGACCTACCGGCAGGGGCCGTACCGGGAGCCGGTCGTCGGCCTTCCCGCCATCGCCCGGATGTGGGAGAGCGAGCGCGAGGGCCCCGACGAGGTCTTCGAGATGACCGGGAGGGTCGTCGCCGTCGACGGTGACACCGGGGTCGCCCGGGTGCAGGTGCGCTACGGCGACCCCGCCGACCAGGAGTGGCAGGACCTGTGGATCATGCGGTTCGTTGAGGACGGCCGGTGCAGGTCCTTCGAGGAGTGGCCGTTCGCGCCGGAACAGCGGACCGCCGCCGCCGGCTGAGGCCGACACCGTTGCCCGGTCGTGTCACCCGCGAGACCTTCGGTGCCTACCGTCGGAGCAATGCGATCCCGCGCGGCGACGACGGCAGCGACGGTGGTCACCGTGCTGTCGGGACTGCTCACCCTGCTCGGCTGCCTCAGTTGCCTGCCGTTCCTCGCGCCCACCGCACCGTGTCCGAACGACACGGCCGACTCGTTCCAACAGGCGAGGATCGTCCTCTTCCTGCTCAGCGTGGTGATGCTGCTGGCGGCGGCCCTGTCGATCGCGCTCGCCTGGGGCGGCAGGTGGAGCCACTTCCCGAACCCCTGGCCGTGGCTCGCCGTCTCCGTGCTCGCCATGGCCCTGAGCGCGAGCATGACGATTCCGATCGACCGGTTGAGTTCCTGCTGACGGTCGCCGCGACGACGGCGACCGTCAGGAACGCTTGGTGTACGCGACGAACGCCGCCCAACTCGCCGGCGTGAACGTCAGCGCCGGCCCCTGCCGGTCCTTGCTGTCGCGGACGCCGACCACGCCGGGCAGGTTGTCGGCCACCTCGACGCAGTCACCGGAGTTGCCGCTGCTGCGGGTGCTCTTACGCCAGGTCGCGCCGGTCAGCTCCATCGCTTCGCCGCCTCCGAGATCACCGCCAGGGTCGCCCCGTGCGGCATGGCCTCCGCGCGGACGGACTCCCAGGTCTGCCGCAGCGAGTTTACGTCTGCTGTCCGCTCCACAATGGTGCCGTGCAACTGATTGTCGAGGTAGCCCACATCGTCACCGTCCGGATCGGCCTGGCCATCTACCTGTGCGGGCTGCTCTACGAGGCGACGCGCGACCTCTACCGGCTCAATCCCGACGACGCGCCGTCGCCGACCGAGATGTTCACCCGGTTCGTCGCCTGGGGCCCGCACCGCCGCCCGATCGTCGCGCCGCCCGGCGGGTGGTAGGCGTCATCGCGGAGGCTGCATGGCCTGCGCGATGGCGAGCGTGTGCTGGTACTCGCGCCAGTGGGCGAGCTTGCCGTCCCGGGTCCGCAGCACCCCGATGAACGGCGCCGAAGCGGTCACCCCGGTCGTCGTGTGCGTGCCGACCAGTTCGTATTCGACCACGATCACGTCGGGGTCGACGGTCTCGTGCACGACCACGTTGCGGCAGTCGTCGAACCGGACCGGGAACTCCGCCCGAGCGGCTCGGGTCCAGTCGAGGACCTGCCGCTTCCCCTCGGTGCGCGTCGGGTGGCCGGGTGCGGCGAACGGCGTCTCGATCACCACGTCGTCGGCGAGGGAGCCCGCCTCGTAGGTGGGCAGGTTCGCGAGCCACCGGGCTCGCATGCGGTCGAAGACCTCGGCTGGCGTCATGTCCGCCTCCTGGATAATGAGCGATGACTCGACTTGTCCCCCACAATAATGAGTGGAGACTCACTTTGGTAGAGGGATCGCCGCTACGTGCCGACGCGCAGCGCAACCGGGCACGCATCCTCGACGCCGCCGAGGCGGTCTTCGCCGAGTTCGGCACGCGCGCCTCCACGGAGGAGGTGGCGCGTCGGGCGGGCCTCGCCATCGGCACGGTCTTCCGCCACTTCCCCACCAAGGACGACCTGCTCACCGCGATCATGAAGCGGCTGCTCGCGCAACTGGTCGAGGACGCCGGCGAACGCGACCTCTTCGCGTTCTTCGGGCATGCCGTGGCTCAGGCCGCGGCGAAGAAGGCCGCCGTCGACCTGCTCGCCGGGTCCGGGATCGACATCCGGGTTCCGGACGCGCTGGGCCACCTCAGCGACGCGGTGGGGAGGCTGCTGACCCAGGCCCAGGACGCCGGGGCGGTAGCCGCGTCGGTCCGGCTGCCCGAGGTGATGGCGCTGCTGGCCAGCCTGTGTCAGGGCGCCCTGCACGGCGGGTGGGACGACCACCTGCAAGCCCGCACACTCGCGGTTGTCTTCGCCGGCCTGAAGGGGTGTTAATAGGGGCCCCCTCCTATGCAGAATGCGTTAACAGGGGGCCCCTCCTTACATCTCAGCGCCAGCCGACGTCGATGCGGTCGCCGCGCTCGTCGAAGAAGTGCAGCGCGTCCATCCGCACCTGCACCGCGAGCGGATGCCCGGAGGCCACCTGCGGGTACGGCGCCAGCCGTACCGCCAGCTCCGCCGGGCGGCGGTGGTGCCGGCCCGGGTCGGGCAGCACGCTGGTGCGGTTGCCACCGCCACCGCCGTTGGGTGCGGGGGCCGCGGCGGGCGCGGACTCCGCCGCGCGACCGGTCAGCCGCTGCATCACCTGACCGAACCGGCGCAGGCTGCGCTGCCCGGGTGCGGCCCGCTCGACCGGGGTGCCCATCTCGTCGACCACGATCGCGGTGGCGCCGATGTCGAGGAAGGCCAGCGACTCGTGGCCGTGGTGCTCCAGGTAGCGGATCCGGCCGTGCAGCACGTCGCCCGGGGTGTCCGGGGCGACCGGGGTGAGCGCCTCGGCCCGCATGCCGACCACGATCCGCTCGCCGTGGTAGTGCGCCACGGCCCGGCTGCGGATGTCGTCCCACGGCAGGTAGAGCGCCTGCTCACCGAGGTTCAGCGCGACGTACCGGTCGAGGTGGACGTAGACGGACGCCTCCAGCAGGTTCATCCGGGGGCTGCCCAGGAAGGCGGCGACGTAGAGCGTGGCCGGCCGGCCGTACACCTGGGTGGGGGTGCCCACGTCCTGGAGCACGCCCTTGCGCATGATGGCGACCCGATCGGCCATGGTGAGCGCCTCGGCCTGGTCGTGGGTGACGTAGATGGTGGTGACGCCCAGCTCGCGGGTGAGGCCGGAGATCTCCGCCCGCAGCTCGGCGCGGAGCCCGCTGTCCAGGTTGGACAACGGCTCGTCCATCAGGAAGAGGCCGGGGCGGCGCACTATCGCCCGGCCCATGGCGACCCGCTGCCGCTGGCCGCCGGAGAGCTGGCTGGGCTTGCGCGCGAGCACGTCGCCGATGCCCAGCGCGCCGGCCACGTCCTGGATCCGCTCGCCACGCGGCCCGGGCTCGACCCCGGAGAGCCGCAACGGGAAGCCGATGTTGTCACCGACGGTCATGTGCGGATAGAGCGCGAAGTCCTGGAAGACCATGGCGATCTTCCGGTCCCGCGGCGGCAGGTCGTTGGCGAGTTCACCACCGAGCATGACCGCGCCGGAGGTGGGATCCTCCAGCCCGGCCACCATCCGCAGCACGGTGGACTTGCCGCAGCCCGACGGGCCGAGCAGCACCATGAACTCGCCGTCGTTGACGTCCAGATTGATGGTGTCGACCGCGATCGTTCCGTCCTGGAACACCTTGGTGACATCCTTGAGCGCGACGGTGGTCACCGTCACCTCCCCAGTCGCTCGCCCGAACCCGGCAATGACTGTGACCAGGATCATCGGATCCGCACATCGGGTAAACGTGCCATGTTCGTCTCGTGACAGTCCTATTAAGCGGTCTTCGCCGGACCTCACAGTTAAGTGACCGGCCAGTAACCGTTTTTTCACGCCGGTTCGTGGAGAAAGACCCGCCGCACCACCCGCTCGGCGGCGCGCCCGTCGTCGAGCGCGCAGAACCGGTCCCGGAACGCCGCCCGCGCCCGCCGGGCCGTCTCGTCGTCGACCGCGCCGGAGCGGAACACGTCGAGCAGCCCGGGAAAGTCCACCGCCACCGCGCCCGGCGGCTCGGCGAGCAGGTCGAAGTAGACGCCCCGGGCCACCCGGTACGCGTCCCAGTCCGGGGCGTAGACCACGATCGGCCGGTCCAGCACGCCATAGTCGAACATCGCCGAGGAGTAGTCGGTGACCAGCACGTCGGCGGCCAGATA
This sequence comes from Micromonospora sediminicola, assembly GCF_900089585.1. NCBI lineage: Bacteria > Bacillati > Actinomycetota > Actinomycetes > Micromonosporales > Micromonosporaceae > Micromonospora > Micromonospora sediminicola. The sequence goes on from NZ_FLRH01000004.1 coordinate 1,953,831, forward strand.
GAGGTCCTCCACCCGGTCGTGGGCGCTCACGTCCAGCACGCCGTCCGCCGCCGGTCCCCCCGGGTGACGCTCCCGGTCGTGGAAGTAGTGGCTGCGCATCAGCAGCCGTCCGGCGGGGCCGAGCACGTCGCGCATCCGGTCCGGGTCGAACGGTGGCCGCCAGCCGGGCAGGTGCTCGCGGTGCGTCGGCGCGTAGAGCACCACGTACTCGTCGGCTCCCAGGCCGAGCGCGGCGCGGGCCCGGCGGCACTCCTCGGGCGTCGCCCGGACCAGCCGGTCGTTGCGCGGGTAGCCGACCTCCAGCGTGGTGTAGTCCGCCGGGTACGCCCGCTCCCACATCTGCGTCGAGAAGCTGTTCGAGGTGATGCTGTAGTCCCAGCGGTCCACCCGGCGCAGCAGCCCGGCGAAGTTCATCCCCATCGCGCCGACCGGGAAGCGCTGCTGGTCCAACCCCATCACCTTGACCGGCGTGCCGTGGTGGGTCTGCACGTGCACCGAACCCTGGCGCTTGCGGACGAAGTCCGGGAAGTTGACGTTGTTGACCAGCCAGTGCGCCCGGGCCAGCACCCGGTGGTACTCCCGCGTCCCGGCGATCACGTACTCCACCCCCGGCGGCAACGCGGCCACCCGGTCCCGCCGCACGATCCACACCCCGCGCACCTGCGGCGCGAGCCGCCGCGCGGCCTCGTAGATCGCGGCCGGGTTGCACGAGTAACCGCGGTACCAGTAGGCCGCGTAGACCGCCAGCGTCGGGTCGATCGGCCGGCGCAGCTCGGCCCGGTAGTACTCGCGCAACGCGGTGTCCCGCGCCCGCCGGGCGGTACGCCGGACCACCGGCGCCACCCGCCGGCGGGCTCCCACGGCGGTCCGCCGGGCGACCTCCCCCGCCTGGTGGGCCTCGCGCAACGCGCTGAACGTCCGCCACCGCCCGGCCGCCACCAGGCGGTGCTTGAGCCCCTCCACGCCCGGCGGGACCGGATAACCCTCGGGCGGCAGGAAGCGGACGTAGTCGGCGTGCATCTGGGCGAAGAACGGGGCCCGCAGTTCCGGCGCGATCCGGTCGCCGTTGCCGAGCACGGTCAGGTGGTGCCAGACCATCCGCTCGAAGATCGCCGGCCGCAGCCCGGCCACCGCCGGACCCCACCGGTCCATCAGCCGGAACACCCGGTGCCACTGGGCGAACACCTCGAAGTGCCGGTCGCCCCGGGTCCGGGTGATCGCCCCGGTGCGGCGCTGCCGGTAGTTCAGGCAGACCCGGTCCAGCACCCCGATCCGGTCGGCCGCCATCAACGCCGGATAGCTGAACGAGACGTCCTCGTACCAGCCCGGCTCGAAGCGGAGCCCGCGTTCGACCAGGAACTCCCGGCGGACCAGGCGGTTCCAGGCGGTGTGCAGCAGCCGCAGCGTCTCCGGCCGGTCCCGCAGCGCGAACGTGGTCGCGCCGGGTGGCTCCGGGAAGACGTCACGCATGGCGCTGCGGGTGCCGACGTTGTTCCAGTGCGCCCGGACGTGGTCCACCAGCAGCACGTCCGGGCGGGTGTCGCGGAGCCGGTCGGCGACGTGCGGCAGGCAGCCGGGCACCAGCCAGTCGTCCCCGTCGACGAACCACACGTACTCGCCGACGGCCCGGTCCAGCCCGATGTTGCGGGCCGGACCGAGCCCGACGTTCTCGGCGAGCCGGACCGGGTGGACCCGGGCGTCGCGGGCCGCGTACTCGGCCAGGATCTCGCCGCTGTCGTCCGGGGACGCGTCGTCCACCCCGATCACCTCGAGGTCGCCGAACGGCTGGTCGAGGATCGAGTCGAGACACTCCCGCAGGTAGCCCTGCACCCGGTAGGCCGGCACGACGAAGCTGATCAGCGTCATCCCGGCCCGCCCTCCGTCAGCCCGGCGAGGGGGCACCCCCACGGGCACGGGCCGGCAGGACCACCCAGGCGAGGACCACACTCGCGACGAAAACCACAAGAAGGTACGTACCGAGTGTAGCCAGAGCGATACTCGCAATTCCGGCGATCAGCGCGATCCCCAGCAGCAGTGAACGCCCCTCCCAGCCCAGCGTGACGGCGTGCAGCGGCGGCGCCGACTGCCGCTTCTCCAGCCGGGCGGTCAGGTCGTAGTGGTGCAGCGTGAGCACCAGGACGTAGGCGAAGATCAGCCAGGCCGGCGCGCGCCCGGCCACCCCGACCGCGATGGCGAACAGATACTCCGCGGCCCGCAGCGCGGCCGGCACCAGCCAGTCCAACGCCCCGGCGTGCGGCGCCCGCGCGCCCTGGGCGGCGCCCAGCAGCAGCACGAGGACGAAGACCGCCGCCCAGTGCGGCAGGTCCCGCCCGCCGTGCACCGCCCACAGCGCCCAGACCAGCAGCCCCGCCGCGCCGAGCGCGGCCACCACCGCCACCAGCAGCGGCCGGCGCGCGGTCGGCAGCGTCCGGGTCAGCAGGCCGTCGTCCCGGTGCAGGCCGGCGTCGACCGTGGTCAGCACCGGCACCTTCATCCAGCGGGCCCGCAGCGTCCGCAACGCCCCGGTGTACGCGAACGCCAACGTGCCCCAGACCAGCACCGCGCAGAGCGCCACCAGCGGGCCGAACAGCGCGGCGGCCAGCGCGATCAGCGCCCACCGCTCGCCGATCGGGAACACCACCGTCCGCTTCAGCCAGTACGAGACCGAGCCGGTGTCCGCCTGCACCCGGGTCGACGCCGCGTTCAGCTTCCCGCCGATGCCGCCCGCGTCCCCGGTCACCACCTTCGGCCGGCGCGCGGCCTCGTCGTGCAGCGCGCCGTACCAGGTGTCGGTCATGTGCCGCACGGTCTGCAACGTCATCGCGGCCAGCGCCAGCGCCCAGCCGTACCGGAACCCGGCGTGCGTGGCCCCGTAGCCGAGGCCGGCGTAGACCACGTACTCCTTGAACCGGTCGGCCATGGTGTCCAGCCAGCCGCCCCAGGCGCTGAAGTGCCGGGTGTAGCGGGCCAGCTGCCCGTCCACGCAGTCGAGCACGAAGCCCAGGTAGAGCAGGACCGCGCCGGCCACCAGCGCGGGCCGTCCGCCGACGCCGAACAGCACCGCCGCCGCCACCGCGAACGCCACCGACACCATGGTCACGCCGGTCGGGCCGATCCCGATCCGGGCGGCGGCCTTCGTCACGTACGGGGACCAGGTGCTGACGAAGAACGTGGTGAAGAAGTCGTCCCGCTCCTTCACCGACAGCTTCAGCTCGGCCCGGTCCTCGTCGACCGCCGCCACCTGCGCCTCGGCGGCCCGCCGCTGCGCCGCGTCGCCGGCCCGGTGCGCCACGAGCAGGCGTACCCGGTGGGCGAAGATCAGGGTGCCCCGGGCGGCGAGGTCGGCCACCAACCGGTCCAGGTCGGCGAGCGGCCCGCCCCCGACGGCGCCGACCCCGGGCGCGGACGCCGTTTCCGTCGGTCGCGGGTCCGGCGCGGACGCCGGAGCGGGGATGCCGCCCGCGGCCCGGCGGGCGGCCTCGGCGAGGGCCGGCAGGTCGGCCGGGCCGACCCGCAGCGCGCCGCCGAACACGCCGGTCGCGTCCGCGACCGCGCCGGCCTCGACCACCTGCCCTCGCTCCTCGCGCACCGTCGCCTGCCCGGCCGCCGGCGGATCGGTGAGCACCAGCGCCACCGTCGGCCCGACCGGGCTGGTCGCGAGATGCTTCAGTACGGCCGTGTGCGCCACCAGGTCGACGCCGCTGACCAGCACCGGGCCGGTCGCGCCGGCCACCAGGTCGGCCAGCTCGGCCAGGTCGGCGGCGATCCGCACGTCGTCCGCCCCGGCCCGGCGCCACTGCGCGGCCAGCCGGTCGGCCGGCGGTTCCCCGCCCTCGGTGGGGCGGCCCGCCGCCGGTCCGGCGGCGAGCACGATCGCGAGCGTCACCGCTGCGCCGCGTCGGCGTAGGCGGCCAGCGCCTCGTCGATCGTCCCGTCGACGATCAGTCGTCCGGCGTCGAGGTAGAGCCCCCGACGGCAGAACCGGGTGAGGTCCTTGTCGTTGTGTGACACCAGCACCAGCGTGCGCCCTTCCGCGAGAAGTCGCTCGATGGTCGCATAGCACTTCGCGCGGAACTCCGCGTCCCCGACCGCGGTCACCTCGTCCACCAACAGCACCGGGTGCGGCAGGTGCGCGATCACCGCGAAACCGAGCCGCACCTTCATCCCGGACGAGTAGTGCCGCACCGACGTGTCGATGGCGCGTTCCACCTGCTCACCGGCGAACGAGACGATCTCGTCGAAGTGCCGCCGCAGGTAGGCCGGGGAGAGCCCGTGCAGCCCGCCCACCAGGTAGAGGTTCTCCCGGCCGGTCAGGTCGCCGGAGAAGCCGGCGGAGAGTTCCAGCAGCGGCGCCACCCGGCCGTGCACCGCGATCGTGCCCTCGTCCGGGATGAGCACACCGGCGATCAGTCGCAGCAGCGTGCTCTTGCCGGTGCCGTTGCGCCCCACCACGCCGACCGTCTCACCCGGCTCGACCCGGAACGACAGGTCGCGCAGCGGCCAGAACCGGCCCGCGTCCGGGTCGCGCGCGCCCCGGTGCACGATCAGCTCCCGCAGCCGCAGTTGGCGGCGCCGGTTGCGGACGAATCGGATGCCCAGCCCGTCCGCCTCGATGATCGCCGTCATTCAGAGTTCCTTCAGCACGGCCGGTTCGAGGCGGTGGAACGCCCACCAGCCGAGCGCCAGGACCAGCCCGCTGCCCACCACCGTGACGGTGAGCAGCCGGGCGTCCGGGAACTCGTCCGGATACCAGATCGCGTGGTGCAACTGAAAGATCCCGACCAGCGGGTTCAGCTCGTACGCGACCTTGAGCCAGCCGGGCATGCCGGAGTCCCGGACCAGGTTCAGCGGATAGATGATCGGGGTGGCGTAGAACAGCAGCCGGATCACCAGCCGCATGATCCGCTCGATGTCCCGCATCAGCACGTTGCCCGCCGACAGCAGCAGGGCCAGGCCCACCAGCAGCGTGAACTGCACCGCGACGGCCAGCGGCAGGGCGAGCAGGTTCCACCCCGGGTGGATCTTCCCGTGGGCCGCGTAGAGCGCCGCGATGGCGACCAGGATCGGCAGGCCGGCCAGATACTCGGCGAACCGGCCGGCGACCCGCCCGATCGGGAAGATCGGTCGGGGCAGGTTCATGGTGGTGATCAGCCGGGACTGCCCGGTGAGCGCGTTGGCCGCCTCGGTCAGCGCCGAACTGGCCCACATCCAGGCGAAGATCCCGGTGATCAGGAACAGCGGGTACGAACCGGCCGCCTCGCCCAGGTGCCGTCGGGTGGCGCCGGAATAGAGCACGCCGAAGACGAACCAGTAGATCAGGCCCATGCCCAGCGGCTCGATCAGCGACCAGAAGTAGCCCAGCAGCGACTGCTGGTACTTCACCGCGAGATCCCGCCGGACCAGGATGCGCAGCGAGGTGCGGGCGGACCAGAGCGCCGCGACGGCGGACGTCACCGGGCCATCGTCGCGCCGTTCATCGTCGGCGTGGCGGCCGTCGACCGGGGGTCACCCCAACGGGGTCAGCACTCGATCACGTTGACCGCGAGGCCGCCCCGCGCCGTCTCCTTGTACTTGACCTTCATGTCGGCGCCGGTCTCCCGCATGGTCTTGATGACCTTGTCCAGCGACACGTGGTGCACCCCGTCGCCGCGCAGCGCCAGCCGGGCCGCCGTGATCGCCTTGATGCTGGCCACCGCGTTGCGCTCGATGCACGGGATCTGCACCAGGCCGCCGACCGGGTCGCAGGTGAGCCCGAGGTTGTGCTCCATGCCGATCTCGGCCGCGTTCTCCACCTGCTCCGGCGTGCCACCCAGCGCCTCGGCCAGCCCGGCCGCCGCCATCGAGCACGCCGAGCCGACCTCACCCTGGCAGCCGACCTCCGCGCCGGAGATCGAGGCGTTCTCCTTGAACAGCACGCCGATCGCGCCGGCGGCCAGCAGGAACCGCACCACCCCCTCCTCGGAGGCGCCCGGGACGAACCGGGTGTAGTAGTGCAGCACGGCCGGGATGATCCCGGCGGCCCCGTTCGTCGGCGCGGTGACCACCCGGCCGCCGGCCGCGTTCTCCTCGTTGACCGCGAGCGCGAACAGCGTCACCCAGTCCATGGCCCGCAGCGGGTCGTTGCCCTCGCCCTCCGCCTCCAGGCCGCGCCGCAGCTCGGCCGCGCGGCGGCGGACCTTCAACCCACCCGGGAGTACGCCGTCGCGGGTGCACCCGTTCTCCACGCACTCACGCATCACCCGCCAGATCTCCAGCAGCCCCGCGCGCACGTCCGCCTCACTGCGCCAGGACAGCTCGTTGGCGAGCATCACCTCGCTGATCGACAGGCCGGTGCGGGTGGTGACGTCGAGCAGCTCCGCGCCGGTGAGGAACGGGTGCCGGACCTGGGTGCTGTCCGGCTTGATCCGGTCCGCCCCGGCGGCCGCCTCGTCCACCACGAACCCGCCGCCCACCGAGTAGTAGGTGCGCGTACGCACCTCGTTCCCGGCCGCGTCGAACGCCGCGAACGTCATCCCGTTCGGGTGGTACGGCAACGAGCGCCGGCGGTGCAGCACGAGGTCCCGGTCCGGGTCGAAGTCGACCTCCTGACTGCCGACCAGGCGGAGCCGCCGCTCGGCGCGGATCCGCTCCACCCGCGGCCCGACCGTGTCGGTGTCGACCGTCTCCGGGGCCTCGCCCTCCAGCCCGAGCAGCACCGCGCGGTCGCTGCCGTGACCGTGGCCGGTGGCGCCGAGCGAGCCGAACAGCTCCGCCTGCACCCGGGTCACGTCGGCCAGCTGCCCGTCGGCCTTGAGGCCCGCCACGAACGTCCGGGCGGCCCGCATCGGCCCGACGGTGTGCGAGCTGGACGGCCCGATACCGACGCTGAAAAGATCGAAAACACTGATCATGGCTGCACTTTCCTCGCCGTCGTCCCCGTTGTGCGGATCCGAACCGGTGCGTGCCGTATGCCCGCTCGGCGGGTTCGACGGCCCGGCGCCCGGGGTGTGGGCGCCCGACCGGCGAGCCTACCTCCCCAGCTCACTACCCGCCCCACCCCGCCACATGCGCCCCGCGGCCCGCGCTGAAGGACCCGAGCAGTCAGCCCCACGGCGCGCATCGACGAGCGTCGGTGGACGCGTCGGCGGGGGTGCGCCGGGGTAAGCACCTACGGGTGCCCGGGTCGCCGATCCTCCTCGGGGCCGAGGGCGCGGCGCGCACCCCTTCCTACCGTGGAATCAGCGCGGCGGATCGCCGCAGAAGTGGGAGACGACGATGAGTCGCAAACTGGTCCGGCCCCGCCAGGGGCGCATGATCGCCGGTGTCTGCGCCGGCCTGGGGCAGCGGTTCGGCATGTCGGCCGGCATGGTCCGGCTGCTGTTCCTGCTGTCGTTGCTGCTGCCCGGCACCCAGGTGATCGTCTACCTGGTCCTGTGGATCCTGATGCCGAACGAGGACCGCTACCTCGCCACCCGCTGACCCGACGCCGCCCGGCCCGAGCTGCGCGGCCTAATGAGAACGGGTGGCGGGAAGCCGGGTCACTGTCCGTAGTGAGTCACTGGTCGATTCCCCCGAAGACCGATATACCGCTGGGTCATATTTATGACTCAGCGGTATATCGCTCCGAACTCATGTGCCCCCGTCGACGCCAGGGCCGAGCCGCCGGGATGCCGAGCGGCCGGGGCCCGGGATGCCAGGACCGCGCCGTCGGGGCCTAGGGCCCTGGGGCGGGGGCGCTGGGGCGGGGCGCTGGGGCGGGGGCTGCGGGCCCGGGGCAGCGCGGCCGACACGCTGAGCCCGGGGCGGCGCGGCTGAGCCGGGGGTGGCGGGGCCGACACGCTGAGCCTGGGTGGCGGGGACGGGGTGGCGGGGACGGGGCGGCGGGGACGGGGCGGCGGGGACGGGACAGGCCGCCGCGCGGCGGCCGGAGCGGGTGGCGGACACGACGGCGCCCCGCTCCGGAACGACCGGGGCGGGGCGCGTCGTGACAGGTCAGGGTGCCGTGTAGGTGACCGTCACCTTCTCGTAGCCGAGGGAGCGCAGCAGCCCCTCCAGCATCTTGCGGGTGTTCGCCTCGGCCCGCGCGCCGAGCCCGCTGTCCCGGGCGGCGGCGGTGATCCGGTCCTCGGCCAGCTTGTAGACCTGCTGCTGCCGGTTGGGGTCGCCGGACACCAGGTCGTTGAGCCGGTTGATCAGGCCCCGCTCCTCGGCGAAGACGTAGCTCTTGTCCATGTCCAGATCGGTCTCGCCGAGCTGCGGCGCGGGCAGCTTGATCTCGACGGACTTGCCGTCGTCGGAGACCACCACGGCGCCGTCGGCGATCTTCGTGAAGTCGACGTACGCCTCGACCCGGCCGGCCCCGACGAACAGCGTGCGCTCGTTGAGCAGGAAGTCGGGCACGTTGCGCCGGTCGTTCTGCACGTCGACTACCACCTGGAAGTTGCCCTCCGCGGCGACGTAGCGGCTCAGGTCACGGATCGACTTGAGCAGCGGCGGCTGGCTGCGGTCGGTCTGCTCCTTGGCGAACGGGTTGCGGAAGTCGGGCAGCAGGCCGGTCGCCTGCACGCCGAGCAGCACCACCACCGCCAGCGCGGCCGCGCCGAGCACCCAGAGCAGACCGCGTGCCGGGCCGCCGCCAGGCGCCCGGCCACCCGGCTCGGGTTCGAGCGGGGAATCCGCCCGGTCGCGCAGGGACTCGCTGGTCGGGTATTCCGGGAACTCCCTGGTGGGCTGGTTGATGTCACCGTCGCGGGCCATCGCCCCTCACCGTCCTCGTCCGACACATCGACTGACAATGACGGTACGGGCACCGTGCGACAGTCGCTCGTCGAGCGACCCGATCGGGTGAACGGGCAGGTCAGGCGAAGGCGGAAAGCCCGGTCAGCCGCTGCCCGATGACCAGCTGGTGGATTTCCGAGGTGCCCTCGTAGGTGAGCACGCTCTCCAGGTTGTTGGCGTGCCGCATCACCGGATATTCCCCCGAGACGCCGTTCGCGCCGAGGATCGTGCGGCACTGCCGGGCGATGGCCAGCGCCTCCCGCACGTTGTTCAGCTTGCCCACGCTGACCTGCTCCGGGCGCAGCTTCCCGGCCTCGGCCAGCCGGCCCAGGTGCAGCGCGAGCAGCATCCCCTTGTTCCACTCCACCGCCATGTCGGCGAGCTTGGCCTGGGTGAGCTGGAAGCCGGCCAGCGGCCGGCCGAACTGGGTACGGGTGGTCGCGTACGCCAGGGCGGTCTCCAGGCAGTCGCGGGCCGCGCCGAGCGCGCCCCAGACGATGCCGTGGCGGGCCTCGGTCAGGCAGCTCAGCGGCGCCTTCAGGCCGGTCGCGCCGGGCAGCTGGGCGTCCGCCGGCAGCCGCACGTCGTCGAGGGTGATCTCGCCGGTCAGCGACGCGCGCAGCGACATCTTGTGCCGGATCTCGCGCGCCGTCACCCCCGGCGTGTCCATCGGTACGGCGAAGCCGCGCACACCGTCGTCGGTGCGGGCCCAGATCACGGCGACGTCGGCGATCGGCGCGTTGGTGATCCACATCTTGCCGCCGGTGAGGATCCAGTCGTCGCCGTCACGGCGGGCGCGGGTGGCCATCGACGCCGGGTCGGAGCCGTGGTCCGGCTCGGTCAGCCCGAAGCAGCCGATCGCCTCGCCGGTCGCCATGGCCGGCAGCCACCGCTGCTTCTGCTCCTCGCTGCCGAAACGCCAGATCGCGTACATGGCCAGCGAACCCTGCACCGACACCAGCGACCGGACGCCGGAGTCGCCGGCCTCCAGCTCCAGGCAGGCCAGCCCGTACGCGACGGCGGACGCGCCGGCACAGCCGTACCCGGTCAGGTGCATGCCGAGCAGGCCCAGCTTGCCGAACTCGCGGGCCAGCTCGCGGGCCGGCACCTCGCCGTCCTCGTACCACCCGGCGACGTGCGGGCGTACCCGGTCGGTCACGAGCTGGCGCACGACGGCGCGGATCTGCCGCTCCTCCTCGCTCAGCGACGCGTCGATGTCGAGCAGGTCGAGAGGAGTCATGGCGTCACCTTAACCAAGCCTCAGGCGGGCGTCACTCGCCCTGGTCGCCGAGGACCAGCACCCGCGCGTGGATCTGGTTGCGTTGCTGGAGCGCGGCGCGCAGCGCCCGGTGCAGGCCGTCCTCCAGGTAGAGCCCGCCGTTCCACTGCACCACGTGCGGGAAGAGGTCGCCGTAGAAGGTGGAGTCCTCCGCGAGCAGCTTGTCCAGCGCCAGCTCCCGCTTGGTGGTGATGAGCTGGTCCAGCCGCAGCGGGCGCGGTGGGATCTCGGCCCACTGCTTCAGCGTGAAGTTGTGCTCCGGGTAGGGACGCCCGTCCCGGACCGCCCTGAAGATCACGGCGCGCTCTCCTCCCCCAGGCCCGGCTGACGATGTGGCTGCCAGCCTAACCGCTCAACTCCACCGTCCCCGCCGGACCACATCCTGCACCGGACGCCGCCCCCGGCGCAGCGACGGTGACCGGTGGTCGACGGCTCGGTAACCAATGGTGATCGCGCCGATCGGGTGCAGCTCCGGCGGTACCCCGAACGCCTCCCGGTACGCCCCGGCCCGCTGCGGCGGGATGCCGAAGAAACAGGCGCCCAACCCCTCGTCCACGGCGGTGAGCAGCATCATCAGCGCGGCGAAGCCGGTGTCCACGTACCAGTAGGGCACCGGCCAGCGTTCCTCGGCGCGGTCCGCCCAACCCTTGTCCGGCTCGGCGTACCGGTCGAGGTAGGCGTCCCGGTTGGCGTGCGGCACCACGATCAGCGGGGCCCGGCGCATGCCGGTCAGCCAACGTTCCCGGCCACCGCCGTCCGGCGTTGCCGCCGACCAGAACCGCGCCCGGTCGTCCGGCTCCTCCAACACCAGGAAGCCCCAGCCCTGCGCGAACCCGGCCGACGGCGCCCGCAGCGCGTGCGCCAGCAGCCGGTCCACCACCTCGGGCGGCACCGGCCGGTCCGGGTCGTAGTTGCGCACCATCCGGCGTCGCCGGACGACCTCGGCGAACTCCACGGTCAGGCCGCCGGCCGGACGCCCCAGACGCCCCGCCACGTCTGGCCGGCGTCGAGCGTGATCAGGTCCCGCCCGGACCGGAACGCGTCCGGCGGGCAGGTCATCGGCTCCACCGCGACCGACCGACGGTGCCGCTCGCCGCCGAGCGTGTCGCCGGTGAAGACCTGCCACCAGCCGAACTCGCGGTCCGCCCAGATCCGCAGCGACGACGAGCCGTCCGGCGCGCCGAGCGTCACCGCCGAGCCGCCGTCGGCCTCCCGCTCCACGTCGCCGAAGGCCATGTCGAGCACCAGGTCACCGATCGGGCGGGGGGCGGTGAAGTCGAACTCGGTGCCGCTCACCGCGCTCGCCGCCAGCGGCAGCAGCCGGCCGTCCACCTGCACCCGGCTCCGCCCCGGTACGCGCATCAGCAGCTCGTCGACGCCGACCTTGGGCAGCTGGAAGTAGGGGTGCACGGAGAAGCCGAACGGCGCCGGCTCGGCGGACAGGTTCGTCACCTCGTGCTCGGCGCGCAGACCCTCCGGGCCGACGCTCCACCGGCTGCGCAGCCGCAGCGCCCACGGGTAACCGGGGGTGGGCGGCAGGTCGTAGCCGAGCGTGACGCTCTCCGCCGACTGCTCGACCAGCTCCCACCGGACCCAGTTGACCAGGCCGTGCAGGGCGTTGTGCCGCTCCGGCTCGGTCAGGTCGAGCTGCAACGAGCGGTCCCCGAACGTGTAGACGCCGTCGCGGATCCGGTTCGGCCACGGGGCGAGCACGTGCCCGGCCGAGCCGGGGCAGAGCTCGTCCTCGGCGTACCCGTCGAGGTAGTCCCGGCCGTCGTGCCGGTAGGCCCGCAGCCCACCGCCCACCTCCACCACGACGGCCTCGTGGCCGTCGGCGGCGATGGTCCACTGTGTCCCGGACGGTGGCTGCACGTCGATCCCCATGTCCGGGACCCTACCGTCAGCGACCGTCGTCGGCGTGGGTGGTCGCGCGATAGCGCAGCAGCGCGGGGAACGCCACCACCAGCAGCGTCGCGAGCACGGCCGCCGCGAGACCGCCGCCGATCATGGCGAACCCGGTGCCGAAACCGGCGGCCATGGCGCCGGCCCGCAGGTCGCCCAGCCGTGGCCCACCGGCCACCACCACCGTGTTCACACCCTGGAGCCGGCCGCGCATCCGGTCCGGCGCGTAGACCAGCAGCATCGACTGCCGCAGCGTCGCGCTGACCAGGTCGGCGGCGCCGGCCACACCGAGCAGCAGCACCGCCAGCCAGAGCTGGCCGGCCAGGCCGGCGCACGCGATCGCCACGCCCCAGCCGACCACGGCCACGGTGAGCGCCAGCCCCTGCCGGCGGACCCGGCCGATCCAGCCGGAGGTGAGGCCGCCCAGCATCGCGCCGATGGCGATCGAGCTGTAGAGCCAGCCGACCGCCGCGCCGCCGCCGAACCGCTCCTGCGCCAGCTCCGGGAAGAGCGCCCGCGGCATCGCCAGGATCATCGCGATCAGGTCGATGGCGAACGAGAGCAGCAGCACCGGCGTGGTGGCCAGGTAGCGGAAACCGTCGACGATGCTGGCCAGCCCGGCCTTGCGGACGCCGCCGTCAGGGTCCGGCTCCGGTGGCATCGCCGGTAGCCGCAGGGTGGCCCAGAGCGAGACGGTGAACAGCAGCGCGTCCACCCCGTACGCGATGGGCAACGCCACGTCGACCCGCCAGGCGGCGAAGATCAGGCCGGCGGCGAGCGGGCCGAAGACGGCCGCGGCGGTGAACGTGGTGTAGTTCAGCGTGGTGGCGGCCGGGACCAGCTCGGCCGGCACCAGCCGGGGCAGGATCGCGCTGCGGGCCGGCGAGGTGATCGCGAACGCCACCGTCTGCACGGCCACCAGCAGCAGGAGCAGCATCGGACTGCCCGCCCCGGCCAGTGACTGCACCAGCAGCCCCAGCGTGGCGGCCCAGAGCAGGGCGCCGGCGGCGAGCAGCACCCGCCGCCGGTCCCGCGCGTCGGCGACCGCTCCGCCCCACAACCCGAAGACCAGCAGCGGCACGAACCCGGCGATGCCCAGCAGGCCGACCCAGAACGAGCCGCCGGTCAGGTCGAACATCTCCACCGGCACCGCGACGGCGGTGAACTGGAAGCCGAACATCGCCACCGCGTTGCCGAGCCACACCCGCCGGTACGCGGGCACGCCCAGCGGGCGCAGGTCGATCGCCCAGCGGCGCGCCCCGCGCGGCCGGGTCCTGGTGACCTCCGTCACGGTGCGAGCCGCTCGACGACCCAGACGCCGTCGCCGGCACGCCGGAACCGCAGCCGGTCGTGCAGCCGGCCGGCCCGGCCCTGCCAGAACTCCACCGTCTCCGGGCGGACCCGGAAGCCGCCCCAGTGCGGCGGCGCGGGGATCGGCTCCACGCCGGCGAACCGCTCCGCCGCCGCCCGGTACGCCGCGTCCAGCGCGGCCCGGTCCGGCACCACCTCGGACTGGGTGCTGGCCCACGCCCCGAGCTGGGAGCCGCGCGGCCGGCCGGCGAAGTACGCCTCGGTCTCGGCCCGGTCGACCCGCTCCACCCGGCCGGCGACGGTGACCTGCCGCTGCATCGGGAACCAGGGGAAGACGAGGCTGGCCCACGGGTTGGCGGTCGCCTCGACGCCCTTGCGCGAGCGGTAGTTGGTGAAGAAGACGAACCCCTCCGGGTCGTACCCCTTGAGCAGCACCGTGCGTCCGCTGGGCCGGCCCTCGGCGTCGGCGGTGCCCACCACCATCGCGTTCGGCTCGGGCAGCGGGTGGGCCACCGCGTCGGCGAACCAGCGGCCGAACTGGGTGTGCCAGTCCGGTGCCAGGTCCGGCTCGGAAAGGCCCAGGTCGGCGGCGTACTCGTTACGCATGCCGGCCGGGGTGGGTGTGTCGCCTGTCACTCTCGCCGTTCCTCTCCCGGGCGTGCCGGCGTCCCCCGACGCTGGCCAGGCCCCGCCACCCAGTCTTCTCCTCCCCGCCCCGGTGTCCACCGGCGGGGATGTCACGTGGCGCACACCGCCAGCGGGTCGCGCACCTGGTTACCCACCGGGCAAGATGTCACGAACCACTTCCCTGAGGGTCGCCTGAGCTGCGGGGCCGGATCAGCCCGCCCGGGCGCACCGAGCCCAAGCCAGGAGACGACATGTCCGATTTCAAGCCGGGCCTCGAGGGCGTCGTAGCCTTCGAGACCGAGATCGCCGAACCCGACCGCGCGGGCGGATCCCTGCGCTACCGGGGCGTGGACATCGAGGATCTGATCGGCCAGGTCTCCTTCGGCAACGTCTGGGCGCTGCTGGTGGACGGCCGGTTCGGCCCCGGCCTGCCGCCGGCCGAGCCGTTCCCGGTGCCGGTGCACTCCGGCGACATCCGCGTCGACGTGCAGTCCGCGGTCGCCATGCTGGCCCCCTACTGGGGTCTCAACCAGCTCCTCGACATCTCCGACGAGCAGGCCCGCGAGGACCTGGCCCGGGTGTCGGTCACCGCGCTGTCCTTCGTCGCCCAGTCGGCGCGCGGGCTGGGCCTGCCGGCCGTGCCGCAGAAGGAGATCGACAAGGCGGAGACGATCGTCGAGCGGTTCATGAAGCGCTGGCGGGGCGAGCCCGACCCGCGGCACGTCAAGGCCGTCGACGCGTACTTCATCTCGGCCGCCGAGCACGGCCTGAACGCCTCCACCTTCACCGCCCGGATCGTCGCCTCCACCGGCGCGGACGCCGCGGCCTGCATCTCCTCCGGCATCGGCGCGCTTTCCGGCCCGCTGCACGGCGGCGCGCCGTCGCGGGTGCTGACCATGCTGGAGGCGGTCGAGCGCAGCGGCGACGCCGAGGGCTACGTCAAGGGCGTGCTCGACCGGGGCGAGCGGCTGATGGGCTTCGGGCACCGGGTCTACCGGGCCGAGGACCCGCGCGCCCGCGTGCTCCGGCGCACCGCCAAGGAGCTGGGCGCGCCCCGCTTCGAGGTGGCCGAGGCGCTGGAGAAGGCCGCCCTGGCCGAGCTTCAGGCCCGCCGCCCGGACCGCGTCCTGGCCACCAACGTCGAGTTCTGGTCGGCCGTGGTGCTGGACTTCGCCGAGGTGCCGGCGCACATGTTCACCTCGATGTTCACCTGCGCCCGGATGGGCGGCTGGTCCGCGCACATCCTGGAGCAGAAGAAGCTCCAGCGGCTGGTCCGCCCGTCCGCCACCTACGTCGGCCCGGGCACCCGCAAGCCGCAGCAGGTCGAGGGCTGGGACGCCATCCCCCACGGCGTCTGAGGTGCAAGGAGGGGCCCCTTCTTAACGCATTCCGCATAGGCGGGGCCCCTTCTTAACGCCCGCGCTGTGGCGTACGCCTCAGGGCCGGGCGTGGGACCAGCGGCCGGTCGCGGCCGGTCGGGTGCGAGGATGAAGGCCGGCAGCGCTGCCGGCCGGGTTCGGATCCCGGCCGTCCCGTGCGCCCGACGCACGAGCCGGTCGCCGGTCCGCGCCCGCAGGAAGGGCCCGCCCTCGCCCATGCGGAAGGATCGAGACAACCGTGGCTGACGCACCGACCATCCGGATTCCCGACGACCTCAGGCCCGCCGACGGACGCTTCGGCTGCGGGCCCTCCAAGGTCCGTCCGGCCGCGGTCTCCGCGCTCGCCGACGTCGCCACCAGCTACCTGGGCACGTCGCACCGGCAGAAGACGGTCCGGGACCAGGTCGCCCGGCTGCGCCGTGGCCTGGCCGAGTTCTTCTCCCTCCCCGAGGGGTACGAGGTGGTGATCGGCAACGGCGGCACCACCGCGTTCTGGGAGGTCGCCACGTTCGGCCTGATCCGTGACCGGGCCCAGTTCGCCAGCTTCGGCGAGTTCGGCGCCAAGTTCGCCAAGTCGGTCTCCGACGCCCCGTTCCTGGGCGAGCCGACCGTGCGCAAGTCCGAGGCGGGCAGCGCGCCGTCCCTGGTCGCCGAGGCGGGCGTGGACGTCTACGCCACCCCGCACAACGAGACCTCGACCGGCGTGGCGGTGCCGATCAGCCGGGTGCCGGGCGCCGACGAGGGCTCGCTGCTGCTGGTCGACGCCACCTCCGGCGCCGGCGGCCTGGACGTCAACGTCGGCGAGACCGACGTCTACTACTTCGCCCCGCAGAAGTGCTTCGGTTCCGACGGCGGCCTCTGGCTGGCGCTGATGTCGCCGGCCGCGCTCGCCCGGGCCACCGAGATCAAGTCCTCGGGTCGCTACATCCCGGCCTTCCTCGACCTGGTCACCGCGATCGACAACTCGCGGCTGGAGCAGACGTACAACACGCCCGCGCTGGCCACCATCTTCCTGGCCGCCGAGCAGACCGACTGGATGAACTCCCAGGGCGGCCTGGCCTGGGCGGCCAAGCGCACCGCCGAGAGCGCCGGCATCGTGTACGGCTGGGCCGAGCGCTCGTCGTTCGCCACCCCGTTCGTGTCGGACCCGGCGCTGCGCTCCAACGTGGTCGCCACCGTCGACTTCGCCGACGGGGTGGACGCTACCGCGATCGCCAAGGCGCTGCGCGCCAACGGCATCGTCGACACCGAGCCCTACCGCAAGCTCGGCCGCAACCAGCTGCGGGTGGCGCTCTTCCCGGCCGTCGAGCCGGCCGACGTCGAGGCGCTCACCGCGTCCGTCGACTACGTGGTCGAGCGACTCTGATCGTTCCGTCACGGTGGGTGGTCGTCGGGGCTCCGGCGGCCACCCACCGTGATCATTGCCGCAGCTCAGTCGCGACATGCCGGGGTGTCGCAGTCCCCATGTCCGGGTAGATGAGCGTACGGTGGTGCGAGACGCCCGGGTGGCCGGCTCCCGTGGCGTGACGGCCAGCGAAGCGGGACGGAGGCAAGCCCATGCGCCCAGTACGCTTCGTCGCCCTCTCCGAGGACGGCCAGGCCCTGGTGCTCGCCGACGAGGTGGGGCGCCTGCTCGCGTTGCCCATCGACGAGCGCATCGCCTCGGCGCTGCACGCCGAGCCGGGCGCGCCCCCGCTCGCCGTGGTGCCGTCCGCCACCGACCCGACGCCGTCCCTGTCCCCGCGCGACATCCAGGCCCGGATCCGCTCCGGCGAGTCCGCGGAGGACGTCGCCCGCATCGCCGGCGTGCCGGTCGACCGGGTGCTGCGCTACGCCGGCCCGGTGCTCCAGGAGCGGGCCATGCTCGCCCAGCACGCCCGCCGCACCCGGCTCAAGGGCGCGGAGAAGCCCACCCCGCTGGCCGAGGTGGTCAACGGTCGGCTGGCCCAGCACGGGATCGACACCGAGAAGATCTCCTGGGACGCCTACCGTCGCGACGACGGCACCTGGCGGATCATCGCCACCTGGCCGTCCGGCAAGGCCACCGCCCAGGCGGTCTGGGATCTCGACAAGACCCGGCAGAACGTCGCCCCGCACGACGACATGGCCCAATACCTGTGCGCCGAGCGTCCGACGCCGATCCTCGGCCAGGAGCCGGCGCCGGAGCGGGGCGGCCACGCGCTGCCCGGCCCGTCGCGCGGCGAGCCGAGCCGGGGCGGGCACGGCCTGCCGGCCGCGTCCGACCACGCCCGTCCGGGGCGGGACCCGATCCGCGCCGGCCGCGACGCGCTGCTCGCCTCGCTGGACCGGCCGCTCGGCGGCACGTCCGGCCGTGGCCTCGACACCCGGTCCCCGGCCGCGCTGGCCGGGTCGGACGCCCCCCGCCAGCGGGCGGTCGCCGGTGGTGCCGCCGCGCTGCTCGGCGGCGGGCAGGGTTCGGCGTTCGACGACGACTCGGACGCGCCGAAGGAGGTCCCGGCCGTGCCGTCGCTGGCTGTGCTGCGGCCTCGGCGCACCGGTCCGGCGGCGGCGTCCGGCGGCTCGGGCAACGAGTCCACCGACGCCGCCGGCAAGCCGCGCAAGCGGCTCCCGAGCTGGGACGACGTGCTGTTCGGCAGCGGCCCGGCGGCCCGCGAGTCCTCCTGATCCTCCGGTCCGCCCTGGCTCGTCGACAAGGCACTCGAAGTGCCCGCGTGCCAGGGTGGACCCATGGAGTACACGAACCTGGGACGCACCGGACTGTCGGTGAGCCGGCTCTGCCTCGGCACGATGAACTTCGGGCCGCAGACCGACGAGCCGGACAGCTTCGCCATCATGGACCGGGCGCTCGAACACGGGATCAACTTCTTCGACACCGCGAACGTCTACGGCTGGAAGCTCGGCGAGGGCGTGACCGAGCAGATCGTCGGCCGCTGGTTCGCCCAGGGCGGCGGGCGGCGCGACAAGGTCGTCCTGGCCACGAAGGTCTACGGCAAGATGGGCGAGTGGCCCAACGACCAGGGCTTGAGCGCCCGGCACATCATCCGGGCCTGTGAGGACTCGCTGCGGCGGCTCCAGACCGACACCATCGACCTCTACCAGATGCACCACGTCTCCCGGACCACGCCGTGGGAGGAGATCTGGCAGGCGATGGAGACGCTGGTTGCCCAGGGCAAGGTGCTCTACGTCGGGTCGTCCAACTTCGCCGGCTGGCACATCGCGCAGGCACAGGCGGCGGCCGGCAAGCGCAACTTCCTCGGCCTCGTCTCCGAGCAGTCCATCTACAACCTGCTCACCCGGCACGTCGAGTTGGAGGTGATCCCGGCCGCGCAGCACTACGGCCTGGGCATCATCCCCTGGTCGCCACTGCACGGCGGGCTGCTCTCCGGGATCATCCGCAAGATGGCCGACGGCAGCGCGGCCCGGGGCGCCAGCGGCCGCTCGGCCGACGCGCTGGCCGAGCACCGGACCACCATCGAGGCGTACGAGAAGCTCTGCGCTGACCTCGGCCAGGACCCGGCCGACGTGGCGCTGGCGTGGCTGCTGTCCCGGCCGGGCGTGACCGCCCCGATCGTCGGTCCGCGCACCATGGACCAACTCGACCGGAACCTCGGCGCCCTCGACGTGCACCTGGACGACCCCACCCTCACCCGCCTCGACGAGCTGTTCCCGCCCGTCGGCAACGGCGGCCCCGGCCCCGAGGCCTGGGCCTGGTAGGTGCAAGGAAGGGCCCCCGCTTAACGCCTCCGGTATAGGCGGGGGCCCTTGTTAACACGGCGCCGCATGACGGGTGACGGGCAGCCGGCAGCCGGCAGCTCAACGCTGCGGATGCCGGTGGCCAGCTGTCACAGCCGCCAGGCGGCGAGCTGTCACAGCGGCCAGGCGGCGAGGCGGGTGTGGCGAGCGTTCCGCCCCAGGTGGCTGCGGACCAGGACCAGCTCGTCGGCCGGCCACTCCGGACCCTCGTACCTGTGCAGATCCTCGCGGTCGGCGCAGACGTCGGCGGCGGCGACCCGGTCACCGGGACGGGCGATGGTCAGGTGGGCACGGAACGGCTTGTCGTCGTGGGGCAGCTCGGCCCGGCGCAGCCTGTCGCGCACCAACCGGGCGAGCGTGTCCAGCGCGTCGGCCTCACCCCGCACGTCCACCCACAGCACCGTGGAACGCCCCTGACCGAAGCTGCCGCCACCGCCGAGGCGCAGCCGAGGTGAGCCGACCCGGCCGTCGCGGAACGCCTGCGCGGCCAGCCCGAGCGCGCTCTCGACGGCGACCAGCCGGTCGTCCGGCACGTCGCCGAGGAAGGCCAGCGTCAGGTGCAGGTGATCCGGGTCGGCGAGCCGCACCTTGACGCCGGCGGCGGAGGCGGCGCCGACACGCAGCCCGGTGATCCGCCGGGCCAGGTCGGCGACCGCCGCCGGGGGCGGGTAGACCGCCGCGAAGAGGCGCACCCGGTCAGCGGTGCCGCTGGTGGTGCGCCGCCCGCGCGGCGGGCAGGGTCAGCCCGGCGGCGTGCAGCAGCCCCTCGACGCGTACCCGTTCGATCTCCCGGTCGACGCCGTCCAGCTCGGCCAGGTGCTCGGCGATGCCCAGGGCCCGGCAGGCGGCCCGCAGCCGCTCGTCGTACGCCTCGATGACCGCGCCGTGCCACACCACCGAACGGTCGGCGGCGGCGAGCCGGTGGCCGCCGAGCCGGCGCAGGTCGATGGCGAGCTGCTCCAGCGGGCGGCGGCCCTCCCGGTCGAACTCGGTGAGGTCGATGTCGCGGGTCAGCGCCTCGGCCTCGATGGCCCGGTCGAGTCGGGCGACGGTGCGGCGTTCGCGGCGTCGGTCGCGCCAGTCGGCCCAGCCGCAGGCGACCCGGTCGAGGATCTCGTCGGCGCAGAAGACCAGCGCGATCAGAGCGGGCAGGCAGCAGACGGCGAGGATCGTCAGCGCGAGTAGCAGCTCCTGCCCCAATCCCACACATCGACGCTAAGCCCTGCCGCACCCGGCTGCCACCCGTTCCGGGAATCCGACTGGTACGGGTGTTAAAAGGGGACCCCTCCTCTACCGAATGCGTTAAGAGGGGGCCCCTCCTTTCACTCGGCCCCGGGGGACACCACGTAGAAGCGGGGCATCGGCAGCACCCGCATCCGCAGCCGGGCACCGGAGCGGCGCAGCTGCCAGGTGAGCGCCAGCAGCGCCGCGGCCAGTGAGATCAGGCCACCCATCCAGATGCTCGCGCCGGCGCCGAACCGCTCGGCCACCCACCCGATGATCGGCGCGCCGACCGGGTTCGTCCCCAGGAACACCAGCACCCACAGCGCCATCACCCGTCCCCGGAAGGAGGCGTCGACGCCGAGCTGCACGCGCTGGTTGGCGGCCTGGGCGAAGAAGACCATGAAGAACCCGGTGGGCAGCAGGAGCGAGACCACCATCCAGTACGCCGGCGCGAGCCCGACCAGGGTGCCGAAGCTGGCGCAGCCGATCGCCGCGCCGAGCACCAGCCAGACCGAGGGCCGGCTGCGCCGGCCGGTCCCGGCGAGCGCGCCCACCAGCGCGCCGACCGCCAGCGCGGTGCTGAACAGGCCGAACGAGGCGGCGCCGGTGTGGAACACGGTCTTGGCCAGCGCGGCGAGGGTGAGCTGGAAGTTGAACAGGCTCATCCCGATCACCGACATGACGACCATCGGCAGCAGGAGGTCGGGGCGGCGCGCCACGTAGCGCAGGCCGTCCACCACCCGCGCCTGGTCCCGCTCGCCGGCCGGCGGCAGGTCCTTGCGGTGCAGCTCCTGCGGGCGCATCCGCACGACGTTGACCAGCGGGGCGATCGAGCTGAGCGCGGTGACCAGGAAGACCGGGCCGACGTCGAAGGCGGCGATGGCCAGGCCGGCGACGGCCGGGCCGACGATCCGGGCGGAGTTGAACACGGCCGCGTTGAGCGAGAGCGCGTTCGGCAGCAGCGGCATGCCGACCAGCTCGGAGACGAACGCCTGCCGGACCGGGGTCTCCACCGCGTTGGCGACGCCGAGCAGGGCGGCGAACGCGAAGACGTGCCAGAGCTGCACGACGCCGGTGACGACCAGCAGGCTCATCCCGAGCGCCAGCACGGTCCAGAACGCGTTGGCGACGAAGAGCAGCATCCGCTTGTCGTAGCGGTCGGCGAGCCGGCCGGAGAGCAGGGTGAGCAGGAGTACGGGGGTGAACTGCAACGCGGTGACCACGCCGAGCGCGGTCGCGGAGTTGTCGCTGAGCTCGAGGACGAGCCAGTCCTGGGCGATGAACATCATCCAGACGCCGATCAGTTTGATCAGCTGCCCGGTGGCGAAGAGTCGGTAGTTGCGGACTCGTAGGGACTGGAACATCGTGCTCAGCTTGGCCTGCACTCTAGGTGCGCCTCCTCGCGTCGGGTACGCCTCATCCACAACGGACGAAGCGAACCGCGCGACGCGGTGTCAGGCGCGGGCGATTGCCTGAAGGATGTCCGCGGCCCGCCGTAGCGTGTCGCGTTCCTCCTCGCTGAGCGCGGCCAGCCGGCTGGCCAGCCACTCGTTGCGGGCCCGCTCGAACTGGTCGAGCACGGCCCGTCCCCCCTCGGTCGCCGCCAGGATGACCTGCCGTCCGTCGGTCGGGTGGGGGGTGCGCTGCACGAGGCCCCGCTCCTCCAACTTCGCGACGATCTTCGTCATCGTGGGCGGCTGCACCCGTTCGACGTCGGCCAGTTCCCGGGGCGTGAGGGCGCCTGCCAGCTTGAGGCTGGTGAGCGCCGACAGCTGGGTGACCGTGAGGTCGCCGACCGGCCGGGCCTGTCGGACCCGCCGGTTGAGTCGGGTGATCGCATCTCGCAGCTGGGGGGCCAGCTGCGCCGGTGGCACGCGTTTCGCCGTCACCGTCCGCTCCGTCACACTCGTTAGCTTAACTAATGAGCCTGGCTAACGACATGCGTTATGACCAGGCTCACCAGCGTCAGAGCAGCACGGACTCGATCGGCCCGCGCAGGAAATAGAGGATGAAGAGCGCGGCCACGCCGTACAGCAGGGGGTGGACCTCCCGCGCCTTGCCCTTCGCCAGCTTCACCAGCACGTAGCTGATCACGCCGGCCCCGATGCCGTTCGAGATCGAGTAGGTGAACGGCATCAGCACGATGGTGAGGAACGCCGGGATGGCGATCTCGTAGTCGGTCCAGTCGATCGTGCGGACCGCCGTCATCATCAGGAAGCCGACCACCACCAGCGCCGTCGACGCGGCCTCGAACGGCACGATCGCCGACAGCGGCGCCAGGAACATGGCCAGCAGGAACAGGGCGCCGGTGACCAGGTTGGCCACGCCGGTCCGGGCGCCCTCCCCGACCCCGGCCGCGCTCTCGATGTACGAGGTGTTGCTCGACACCGAGGCCGCGCCACCCGCGGCGGCGGCGATCGAGTCGACCAGCAGGATCTCCTTGGCGCGCGGCGGGGTGCCCTGCTCGTCGAGCATGTCCCCCTCCTGGCCGATCGCGACCATCGTGCCCATGGTGTCGAAGAAGTCCGTGATCAGAAGCGTGAAGACGAACATCAGCGGGACCAGCCAGCCGACCCGGGTCCACGAGTCCAGCACGTTGAAGTTGCCCAGCAGCGACAGGTCCGGCAGGTCCACCACCTGCTTCGGCAGCTCGGGCACGTTCAGCGCCCAGCCCTTCGGGTTCGGCTTGCCGTCGACGAAGGACGGGCCGATGTTGCCGATCGCCTCGACCACGACGGCCAGCACGGTGGAGGCCAGGATGCCGATCAGGATCGCGCCACGGACCCGGCGGACCACCAGCACCACGGTGATCAGCAGGCCCACCACGAAGACCAGCATCGGCCAGCTGACGATCTTGCCGTTGATGCCCAGCCCGACCGGCACGGTGCTGTTCGCCGCGTCCGGCACCCGGCGCACGAACCCGGCGTCGACCAGCCCGATGATGGTCAGGAACAGGCCGATGCCGACGCCGATCGCGGTCTTGAGCTGCGTCGGCACGGACCGGAACACGGCGGTACGCAGCCCGGTGAGCACCAGGATGCCGATCAGCACACCCTCGATGACCACCAGGCCCATCGCGTCCGCCCAGGTCATCTGCGGCGCGATCTCGAAGGCGACCAGCGCGTTCACGCCCAGCCCGGCGGCCAGCGCGATCGGGAACCGGGCCACCACCCCCATCAGGATGGTCATCAGACCGGCCACCAGCGCGGTGGCCGCGGCCAGCGCCGGGATGGCCAGCGTGCGCCCGTCGGCATCCTCCGCGCCGCCGAGGATCAGCGGGTTCAACACCACGATGTACGCCATCGTGAAGAACGTCGCGAACCCGCCCCGGATCTCCCGGCCGGTGGTGGACCGGCGGGCGGAGATCTCGAAGTAGCGGTCGAACGCGTTGCGCGGGTGCGCGGGGTCGGGCGGCGTGCCGTGATCCGGCGGCGGAGCAATGGACATCGGGTCCTCATCGGGTTATCGACCGGGTTTTGTCGCGCGCATCGTCCCAGATCACCCGGCGGGCAGGGAAGGACGATCACGTACGCTGGACCGGTGCCCCGAGAGCAGCAGCCGCGGCCCGAGCCGCTCGACCCGCCGATGGTGCCGTTCGCCGTCGCCGGGCTGATCGCCTGGGCGGTGGCCGGCCTGGTGCTGCTGCTCTTCTTCCGCGACTGGCTCACCGCGCACGGCCACCAGAACTGGCTCTGGACCTGCCTCGCCGGTTTCCTGTGGGGCTTTCCCGGGCTGGCCACGATGATGCGGCACGACGCCAACCGGCGTCGCCGCCGGGCGGCCGCCCAGCCTCAGCGCTGACCGGTCAGGGGTGGCCGTACGGCTCCGCCGGCTCGGCCGCCTCCACCGAGCCCGGGGCGCGGCTGACCGACATGGCCTCGACCGCGCTGTCGTCGTAGACCGTGGGCAGCTCGTCGACCGGCGTCTCGGCCGCCGCCTCGACCAGCGTCTCCGAGTGCGCGCCACAGCCGTGGTCGGCGCTGACCACCCGGCCGTCGTCCGGGGCGAAGAAGTTGCCGCAGGCGCCGAAGGCCAGCCGGAGCGCACCGGCCAGCGGCAGGTAGAAGCCGCAGGTGCCGCAGCGGGCGGCGGCCGGCGCGGCGGCGGAGATCGGGGCGTCCGGCCCGTGGTCGCCGTCGTACCAGCGCTGGGCGGTGTCGGCGCGTCCCTCGCGGGACAGCACCCGGGCCCGGCCGAGGCCCAGCTCCCAGGAGGTCTCCTCCACGGCCGGGTCGTCGGAGAGCAGGTAGCCGGGGGCGAGCCGCTCGTCGTCGGCCGGGGTGGGCAGCAGGTCGCCCGGGCCGAGGTCGCCCGGCTTGAGCCGCTCCTGCCAGGGCAGCCAGCCCGGGGCGAGCAGCGCGTCGGGGCCGGGCAGCAGCACCGTCTCGCAGATGGTGACGTGCTTGCTGCGCGGCACCCGGGTCACCGTGACGGCCCAGCGCCAGCCGCGGTAGCCGGCCATCCGGCAGTCGAAGTAGTGGGTGACGAGCCGGTCACCCTCGGCGACGGCCTGGAGGTGGTCGCCGACGTCGGTCGGCTCCACCTCGGTGATGGCGTCGCGGGCCACCTCGACGGCGGCGGCGCAGGCCTGGTCGAGCCGGGGAGCGCGGGCGGAGGCGGGCCTGGTCACCGGTCCATTGTTCCCCATGCCCGTGGAACGGTGACAGGCACTCCCCGGAGTCGTTCTCTCCGGGTGATGCGGCGCGCGTGGAGCAGATGGGCGAGGATGGGACACATGGCGCTGTCCTCCCGCTCCGGCCGCTCCTTTCTCGGGCGGACCGTCGGCACCGGCATCCGCGCCACCCGGCTGCTGCTGCGGGGCTCGGTGCACGGTGGGCGCTGGATGACCCGCCGGGCCGGCACCGCCCGAGCCCGCAGCGCCGGCAACGAGGTGGGCATGGTCCGCCTCTTCGACCTGCACGCGCTCTCCTGCGCCGGCGACACGCTGATCGCCATCGGCCTGGCCGGGACGATCTTCTTCGACGTACCGCTGGGTGAGGCGCGCAACAAGGTCGCGCTCTACCTGTTGGTGACCATGGTCCCGTTCGCCATGCTCGCCCCGGTGGTCGGGCCGCTGCTCGACCACTTCCGCCACGGCCGCCGCTACGCCCTGGCCGCGACCATGCTCGGCCGGGCCTTCCTGGCCTGGTTGATCTCCGACTACATCGGCGGCTTCGGGCTCTACCCGGCCGCGTTCGGGGTGCTCGCGCTCTCCCGCGCCTACGGGGTGGCCCGGTCCGCCGCGGTGCCCCGACTGCTTCCCGCCGGGCTGGGGCTGTCCCAGGTCGGGGCGCGGGCCAGCGTCTACGGCACGGTGGCCGGCGCGCTGGTGGCCCCGATCGGCCTGGCCGCGTTCTGGTTCGGGCCGCAGTGGCCGCTGCGGGTCGCCTCGGTGATCTTCCTGATCGGCATGGTGATCTCGCTCCGGCTGCCGCCGAAGGCCGACTCGGAGCCGCCGGAGCGGCTGCCGCACCCGCTGCGGGCGATGCGCCGCCGCGACGGCGAACGCCCGCTGGGCCGGGGGCGCCCGGCCGGCCGGCTGGTGATCGCCACGCTGATCGGCGCGGCGGCGTTGCGCGGGCTCTACGGCTTCCTGCTGCTGTTCCTCGCGTTCGCCATCAAGGGCGGCGACCTGACCACCGACTTCTTCGGTCGGGAGCTGGGTGCGCAGGCCGCGCTGGGCCTGGTCGGCGGCGCGCTCGCGGTGGGCACCTTCCTGGCCACCGCGCTCGGCACCCGGCTGCGCATCCACCGCCCGACCGCGATCCAGTCCAGCGGCACGATCGTCGTCGCCGGCGTGGCGGTGCTCGCCACGCTCAAGTTCTCGCTGCCGATGGTGGCGCTGCTCTGCCTGGTGGCCGCGCTGATGAGCGGGATCGCCAAGCTGGCGGTGGACGCCTCGATCCAGGAACGCATCCCGGAGCGGCTGCGGGCCAGTTCCTTCGCGCATTCGGAGACCGCGCTGATGCTCGCCTTCGTGGCCGGCGGCGGGCTCGGGCTGGTGCCGTTCACCGGCCTGATCGGCGTGGCGGTCGCCGCCGCCGTGGCCTCGCTGGTGGCCCTGCGCGGGGTGCTGGTCGCCGGCCGGCTGCGCGGTGAGCACCTGGCCGGCCGGCCGCTGGGCGACGACGAACTGGGCGCCGACGAGCCGGGCGCCGCGCCGGTCAGCCGCCCCGACGCCCCGGCCCCGACCTCGTTCGACGACCCGGCCCCGACCTCGCCGGCGCCGCAGCGCGTCGAACCGCGACCGGACGACGACGAACTCGCGCCGCCCGGATTCCACATCTACCGCCCCTCCTCGTCGGTCGGCGGGCCGGGCACGGCGGAGGACGAGAACCGGCGCGACCCCCGGGGGCCGGTGGCGTGACCGGGTTGCTGGTGGTCACGGCGGTGCCCGCCGAGGCCGAGGCGGTCCGCGCCGGCCTCACCGGTGCGACCGTGACGGTGCTGCCGGTCGGGGTCGGCCCGGCGGTCGCCGGCGCCGCCACCGCACGGGTGCTGGCGCTGGCCGAGGCGGCCGGGCAGCCGTACCGGGCGGTGGTCAGCGCCGGCATCGCCGGCGGCTTCGTCGGCCGGGTCGCCGTCGGCGGCACCGTGCTGGCCGACCGCAGCGTCGCCGCCGACCTGGGCGCCGAGTCGCCGGCCGGGTTCATCCCGGTCGAGGACCTGGGCATGCCACCGGAGCTGCTGGGCGGCGGACGCGTCGTGCCCGCCGACCCGGGCCTGCTGGGCGCGCTGCGCGCCGCCCTGCCGGCGGCCACCGTCGGCACGGTGCTCACGGTCAGCACGGTGACCGGCACCGCCGAGAGCACCGCGGCCCTCGCCGACCGGCACCCCGACGCCGTGGCCGAGGCCATGGAGGGGTACGGCGTCGCCGTCGCCGCCGCCCAGGCCGGCGTCCCCTTCGCCGAGCTGCGGACGATCTCGAACCCGGTCGGCCCCCGGGACCGCAGCTCGTGGCGCATGCGCGAGGCGTTCACCGCGCTCACCACCGCCGCGGCCGCGCTCCGCTGACCGACGCCTCGAACCGCATAGCAGCCGGCCGGCTCGCCTCGATGCCGAAGCCGCACGCGTGCAGGAAACTGATTCCCGGCTGTTCGGTGAGCGCACGGACGCGGACCGGGCCGAGCGCCTCCAGCAACGTCTGCACGAGGCGCCGCCCGATGCCCAACCGTCGGTACCGGGCCAGGATCAGCACGCCGTCCAGGACGGCTTCCCGCTCCTCCGCGCGCTCGCCGTCGCCCCACCGCAGGTGAGGGCTCTCCTCGTGCGCCCGCAGCTCACCGATCAGCTCACCGCCGCGAAGCTCGGCGACGAAACGCCAGGCCGTCGCCGGCACGGTCGGGCCGGTGACCCGCCGTACCGTCACCGATCGCCGGACCGCCTCGCGCTCCCGACGCTCGTCGCGGTAGTCCCGGTTCAACCGATAGGTCGCCGGCGGCAGGGGCAACGGGTACAGCCGAGCCGGCAGCGAATACCACTCGGCCCACCACGCGCCCGGCCAGTCCCGGGGCTCGTGCACCTCCCAGACGTCGAGGTGTGCGGGATAGCGACGACCCGCCCGGTCCCGCATGTCGTCGTGCGGCACCGGCGCGGTCGGTTGCTCCGCCGCGGTCGGTTGCTCCGCCGCCGACGGCTCGACATCGACCCGCATCCGGCCGCCGGTCGCGCGGACCAGACGCTCGACCGTCCGGTAGCGGGGATCCGGGGCCCGACCCGACTCGATGCGGGCGACTGCCGGCTGGGGCACCCCCGCCCGGGCGGCCAGCTCCCGCTGGCTGAGGTCGGCCCGCCGCCGCAGCCTGCGGAGCAGATCGCCCAGGTCGGTGCCGCGCGAGGACGGGGTCGACTCAGCCACACCGGTAGCGTGCCGGCGACGGACGGTACTTCTCAACAGCCGCCCTCCACCTGTGGATAACCCTGTGGACATCCGCCTGCGGGCGGCGGCATGTGTGGACAACGAGCGCCTTTGGAGCTGAGTCGTCGGTGATATCGCCGGCCCCGCCCACGTTCCGGAACCACGGGCGGACCGACACCACGGGCAGACCGACACCACGGGCGGTCGGCAGCAGGGCGGTTGGGCCGGGGCCGTCCCAGCGCGGAAGGCCGTCCCAGCGCGAAGGGGCGTCCCGGCACGGCGGTCGCTCCCGTGCTGGCGCCGGTGCGGGGTGAGGCGCTGTGAGTCGTTTCTGATATCAGCTCGAAAGGCGTGCCAGCGATGACCGTCTTCGCCGGCCCGTGCCAGGTCTTGCCACCCGGCCGGCGGCGGGACCAGGTCGACGCGCCGCCCCCAGCGGAACAGCGTCTCGACCGCCGCGCGGTGACGTTTCACACCCGCGGCCGGGCTATGGGGCACGGCGGTGGCCGGGGTTACGGTGGGGGCGTGGCGCTCTCCCTGGCGATCTCCCCCTGCCCCAACGACACGTTCGTCTTCGACGCGCTGGTGCACGGCCGGGTGCCGGGCGCACCGCCGGTCGAGGTGACCTACGCGGACGTGGACGTCACCAACACGGCCGCCGAGCGGGGAGCGTTCGACCTGGTGAAGGTCAGCTACGCGGCGCTGCCGTGGCTGCTCGACGACTACCACCTGCTGCCCTGCGGGGGCGCGCTCGGCCGGGGCTGCGGGCCGCTCGTGCTGACCCGGGGCGACCGGGCCGACCTGTCCGGCGCGACAGTCGCGGTGCCCGGTGAGCGGACCACGGCGTACCTGCTGTTCCGGCTCTGGGCTGCGGACCAGGCGCCGGCGCGGATCGAGGTGGTGCCGTTCCACGAGATCATGCCGGGCGTGGCCGCGGGCCGGTACGACGCCGGGCTGGTGATCCACGAGGCGCGCTTCACCTACCCGCGCCACGGGCTGACCGCCCTGGTCGACCTGGGTGAGTGGTGGGAGGGCGACACCGGCCTGCCGATCCCGCTCGGCGCGATCCTGGCCCGCCGCGGCGCGGTGGACCCGGTCGAGGCCGCCGCCTGGATCCGCGAGTCGGTGCGGCAGGCCTGGGCCGACCCCGAGGCCAGCCGCGAGTACGTCCTCGCGCACGCGCAGGAGATGGAGCCCGACGTGGTGGACCGGCACATCGGCCTCTACGTCAACGAGTTCACCGCCGACCTGGGTGAGGCCGGCTTCGCCGCCGTGGAGGCGCTGCTGGGCCGGGCCGCCGACGCCGGGCTCGTCCCTCAGACCTCCAGCTCGCGCGCCACCGCGTGGACCAGCTGAGCGATCTTCTGCGCGGTCCGGCGATCCGGGAAGCGGCCCCGGCGCAGGTCCGGCTGGACCTTCGCCTCCAGCACCTTGATCATGTCTTCGACCAGGCCGTGCAGCTCCTCGGCCGGTCGCCGGCGCAGCTCCGCCACGGACGGCGGCGCCTCCAGCAGCTTGACCCCCATCGCCTGGGCGCCCCGCCGGCTGTCCACCACGCTGAAATCGACCCGCTGACCACCCTTCAGGTCGGCGACACCCGCCGGTAGCGCGCCCTTCGGCAGGAACACGTCGCCACCCTCGTCACTGGTGACGAACCCGTATCCCTTGGCCGCGTCGTACCACTTCACTCGACCCGTCGGCACCTGTCGAACCCCGCTCCACTCGAACCGTCTACCCCTCCAAGGCTAGCCCGATGATCCGGTCGACCGCCGCCGGGAATTCGGCGAGATCATCCAGCACCACCTCCGCGCCGGCGGCGCTCAGCTCGTCCGGCGTGCAGTGGCCGGTCGCCACCGCCACGCCGGGGATCCCGGCCGCCCGCGCCGCGGCCATGTCGGCCACGTGGTCGCCCACGTAGAGCGTCGCCCCGTGCTCGCGCAACGCGGTCGCCTTCTGCTCGGCGAACAGGTCGCCGGCCAGCTCGTCGACCGGCAGGCCGAGGTGGTCCAGGTGCAGCTGCGCCAGCCGCCCGATCTTGGCCGTCACCACCATCGTCCGCCCGCCGCGCGCGTGCACCGCCCGCAGGGCCGCCGCCGCGCCCGGCATCGGCACGGTCGGCGTGATCGCGTACGCGGGGTAGAGCTCCCGGTAGAGCGTCACCGCCTCCTCGACCCGCTCCGGTGGGAACCAGTACGCCAGTTCGGTGCGCAACGGCGGACCCAGCCGGGAGACGGCCAGCTCCTCGTCGACCGGCACGCCGGTGCGCGCGGTCAGCGCCCGGAAGGCCGCGGCGATGCCGGGGCGGGAGTCGACCAGGGTCATGTCGAGGTCGAAGCCGACCATCAGCGGAGACATGCCGAGAACCTACCCAGCGGGCTAGCGTGGTACGACGATGACCACCTCACTCGCCGACCACCTGCGGGCCCTTCCCGACGAGTCCCTGGCCGCGCTGCTCCAGCTGCGGCCGGACCTCGTCGTGCCGGTGCCGGCCGACGTGTCCGCCCTCGCCCTGCGCGCCCAGTCCCGGGTCTCCGTGGCCCGGGCGCTCGACGGGCTGGACCAGTTCACCCTGCAGATCCTCGACGCCGCCCGGCTCACCCGCGGCCCCGAGGGCGCCACCTCCACCGACCAGATCCTGGCCATGGCCACCGCCGGGCCGCACCCGCCCGCCCCGACCGCGGTCCGCGCCGCGGTGGACCGGCTCCGGGCCCGGTTCCTGCTCTACGGCCCCGAGCACGACCTGTGCGTGGTGGGCGGCGTCGACGAGGTGTCCCCGTACCCGGCGGGGCTCGGCCGGCCGGCGGCGGAGCTGGACGCGCGCGCGGCGGCCCTCTGCGCGGACCCGGCGAAGCTCCGGCGCACGCTGCTGGCCGCGCCGCCCTCGGCCCGCGCGGTGCTCGACCGGCTCGCGGCCGGGCCACCTGTCGGCACGGTCGCCCCGGGGGCCCTGGAGGCGCCCGCCACCGGCGGCGAGGACGTGCTCCCGCCCGACCTGGTCAACGGCGGCGCGCCCACCGGCTCGCCGATCCGCTGGCTGGTCGAGCACCGGCTGCTGGTGCGGATGTCCGGCGGCAAGGGCGGCACCGTCGAGCTGCCCCGCGAGGTGGGGCTGGTGCTGCGCCGCGACGCCGGCCCGCTCGGCCCGCTGCGCACCAGCCCGCCGCTGGTGTCCGGCCCGCCCCGGGAGGTCAAGGCCGTCGACTCGGCCGGCGCCGGGCAGACCATGGAGGTGGTCCGGCACACCGAGGCGCTGCTGGAGGCGCTGGTCGTCGAGCCGGCGCCGGTGCTGCGCTCCGGCGGGGTGGGCGTGCGCGACCTGCGCCGACTCGCCCGCGGTCTCGGCCAGGACGAGCCGACCACCGCGCTGCTGTTCGAGGTGGCGTACGCGGCGGGGCTCGTCGGCGAGCTGGAGCTGACCGGCGGAGCCAGCACCCGGTACGGCGGTGACCAGCAGATCCTGCCCACCGGCGGGTACGAGGTGTGGCGTGCCGCGTCGCTCGCCCAACGCTGGGAACAGCTCGCCCGCGCCTGGCTGGCGATGACCCGCCAGGTGGGCCTGGTCGGGCAGCGGGACGACCGGGACCGCCCGATCTCGGTGCTCTCGGCCGAGGCGGAACGGGCCGGGGCGCCGGCCGCCCGGCGCGCGGTGCTCGCCGTGCTCGCCGACCTGCCGCAGGGCACCGCGCCGACCCCCGACGAGGTGCTGGAGCTGCTCGACTGGCGGGCGCCCCGGCGGGCCCGGGGCCGCGAGGCGGCGCACCGGGAGGTGCTGGCCGAGGCCGCCCGGCTCGGCGTGACCGGGCTCGGTGCGCTCACCTCGTACGGGCGGCTGCTGCTGGCCGAGCTGAACGACGCCGACGAGCGGGGCGACGACCCGCTCGGGCTGCGCTCCGACGCGGAGTCGGGTGACCCGTCGACGGCGGTGCGCGCGCTGGACGGGCTGCTGCCCGCTCCGGTCGACCACGTCCTGGTGCAGGCCGACCTGACCGTGGTGGTGCCCGGCCCGCCCGACCCGGCGCTCGCCGCCGAGCTGGACGTGGTGGCCGAGCACGAGTCGGCGGGCGGGGCGAGCGTGCACCGGGTCACCACGGCCAGCGTCCGGCGGGCGCTGGACGCCGGCTACACCGCCGACGACCTGCACGCGCTGTTCCGCCGCCGGTCCCGCACCCCGGTGCCGCAGGGCCTCAGCTACCTGGTGGACGACGTGGCGCGCAAGCACGGCGGGCTGCGCGTCGGCTCGGCCGGTGGCTACGTGCGCAGCGACGACGAGGCCCTGCTCACCGAGGTCCAGTCGGACCGTCGGCTGGAGTCGTTGGCGTTCCGTCGGCTGGCGCCCACGGTGCTGGTCACCCCGTACCAGGTCAACAGGATGCTGCTCGCGCTGCGCGACGCCGGATACGCGCCGGTGCCGGAGGACGCGAGCGGCGCGACGGTGCTGGCCCGGCCGAAGACCCGGCGGGCGCCGGCCCGGACGCCGGTCACCGGACGCCCGGTGGACCCGCTGGCCACCCCGAAGCTGCCGATGCCCCGCCTGCTCGGCGTGGTCGAGCAGATCCGCCGGGGTGACGCGGCGGCCCGGGCGGCGCGGCGGGCGCCGGCCGTGGTCCGCGGTGGCACGCCGCCCGGCGGTCCGACGCCGGTGCCCGGGCACGGCGACGCGTTGGCGGTGCTCCAGCAGGCGGTACGGGACCGGGCGCTGGTCTGGGTGGGCTACGTCGACGCGCACGGGGCGACCGCGTCCCGGCTGGTGCGGCCGGTGTCGATCGGCGCCGGCTATCTGCGCGCCGAGGACGACCGCACCGAGATGCTGCACACCTTCGCGCTGCACCGGATCACGGCCGCCGTGCTGGAGGAGTGAGGCGTCACTCCCCGTTGCGGCGCAACGTGCCGATCACCGAGACGGCCAGCAGCAGCGCGAAGGCCGCGCCGGCGGACTCCCCGACCGAGTCGACGAAGCCCTGCCGCTGCACCAGCAGCCCGAACAGGAACCAGCCGAACACGCCGGCGGCGGCGGCCGCGTAGCCAACCATCACCGCCGTGGAGACCTCGTGCTGCCCCGTCCGCTCGTCCTCGGGAAGCACGTCCTGGTCGACGGTCATGTCAGCCCCTCCCCGCCCCGTGGTGGACCCGGCTTCCAGCGTGACACCGAGCGGATCGCACGGACAGGGGTTAAAACCCTGATCCGGGCGGTCCGGTCACGGGTGCGGGCGGGGCGGGGCTCAGGTGCCGGGGCGGCGGCCGACCACCACCACGCGGGTGCCGACCGAGCCCAGCTCCCAGAGGCGTACCGCGTCGCGGTGCAGCAGGTTGACGCAGCCGTGCGAGCCGATCGCCCCGTTGTGCAGGTAGGTGGTGGTCTCGTGGAAGCCGATCCCGCCGTTGAACTGCTGCCAGTAGGGCAGCCACACCTCGTACGGGTTGGACCACTCGCGCGGGTTCTTCCGCCCCACCGAATAGGTGCCGGCGGGCGTGGCGTATCCGGACATGCCGGTGCGGGTGACGGTCGGGTCCATCACCACCGTGCCGCCGCGCATCGCCCACACGGTCTGCCGGGTCAGGTCGACGCAGAAGGTGAGCCGGGAACCGGCCCGGCAGCGCGACACGTCGGTGTTCGCCAGCCGCTTCGCCACGTCGTACGTGGTGGGACCGGCGCGGCCGGAGGCCGGGCTGATGCCGTACCGGGTCTGGAACTTCTTGATCGCGGCGCAGTCGGCGGCGGACTGCGCGCCGTCCACGGTCAGCGTCCCGAAACCGCCCAGCCGGCTCAGGTAGCTCTCCACGGCCCGCTGGTGCTCCCCCTGCGGGCATCCGCTGGACCGGCTCGGCTTCGGGGAGGCGGTCGCCCCGGGCGACCGGGAGGGTTTCGGCGTGGCCGTCCGGCTCGGCTGCGCCGACGGGGACGTCGCCGGCCGTTCGGACGTGGGCGGCGCGCTCGCCCCCGATGCTCCCTCCGTCAGCCCGACCGGCGCGGGGGTGGTGACCCCGGCGCCTTCCGGCTGCGGATCGAGCGCGCACGCGCCGACGCCGACCAGCACGACCACCGCCAGGCCGGCGACCCGGGCGAGAAACCGGACACGCTGCATGGGCCCTCCCTGGACAGTTGTCCCGCTTGCTAGACGTGTGGGACGAGTATGACGTTGCCTGTCCAGCAAGACTTTTTTCGGACCGTCCCCGGCGTGTAACACTGGATGGTCCGCCTTCGGCAGGTCAGCTGTGGTGCGGGCAGAGATTCCGGGCGATGCGAGAGGACGCTGGCGTGAGCGGTGGACCACTGATCGTGCAGTCGGACAAGACGCTGCTGCTGGAGATCGACCACCCGGACGCGCAGGCCTGTCGGATGGCCATCGCGCCCTTCGCCGAGCTGGAGCGCTCCCCGGAGCACGTGCACACCTACCGGCTCACCCCGCTGGGCCTGTGGAACGCGCGGGCCGCCGGCCACGACGCCGAGGGCGTGGTCGACTCCCTGATCAAGTACTCCCGCTACCCGGTGCCGCACGGGCTGTTGGTGGACGTGGCGGAGACGATGGACCGGTACGGCCGGCTCCAGCTCGCCAACGACCCGGTGCACGGGCTGGTGCTGCGCGCGCTGGACCGGGTGGTGCTGATCGAGGTGGCGAAGAGCAAGAAGCTCGCCGGCATGCTCGGCGCGAAGCTCGACGACGACACGATCGCGGTGCACCCGTCCGAGCGGGGCCGGCTGAAGCAGGCGCTGCTCAAGCTCGGCTGGCCGGCGGAGGACCTGGCCGGCTACGTGGACGGTGAGGCGCACCCGATCGACCTGGCCGAGTCCGGCAAGGACGGCGGCAGGCCGTGGACGCTGCGGTCGTACCAGCGGGAGGCGGTGGAGGCGTTCTGGGCCGGCGGGTCCGGGGTGGTCGTGCTGCCCTGCGGCGCCGGCAAGACGCTGGTCGGGGCGGCGGCGATGGCCGAGGCGAAGGCCACCACGCTGATCCTGGTGACGAACACGGTGGCGGGACGGCAGTGGAAGCGGGAGCTGATCGCCCGCACCTCGCTGACCGAGGAGGAGATCGGCGAGTACTCGGGCGAGCGCAAGGAGATCCGCCCGGTCACCATCGCCACGTACCAGGTGCTCACCTCGCGGCGCGGCGGCGCGTTCACCCACCTGGACCTGTTCGGGGCCCGCGACTGGGGCCTGGTCGTCTACGACGAGGTGCACCTGCTGCCCGCGCCGATCTTCCGCTTCACGGCGGACCTCCAGGCCCGCCGCCGGCTCGGCCTCACCGCGACGCTGGTACGCGAGGACGGCCGGGAGGGTGACGTGTTCAGCCTGATCGGCCCGAAGCGGTACGACGCGCCGTGGAAGGACATCGAGCAGCAGGGCTGGATCGCCCCGGCGGAGTGCACCGAGGTACGGGTGACGCTGACCGACGCGGAGCGGATGGCGTACGCGACGGCGGAGGCGGAGGAGCGCTACCGGATGGCGGCTACCGCCCGCACGAAGCTGCCGGTGGTCCGGGCGCTGGTGGAGCGGCACCCGGACGAGCAGGTCCTCGTCATCGGTGGCTTCCTCGACCAGTTGCACCAGCTGGGCGAATATCTCGATGCGCCGATCGTGCAGGGCTCCACCACGAACAAGGAACGCGAGCGGCTGTTCGACGCGTTCCGCTCCGGCTCGTTGCGGACGCTGGTGCTCTCGAAGGTCGGCAACTTCTCGATCGACCTGCCGGAGGCGGCGGTGGCGATCCAGGTGTCCGGCACGTTCGGCTCGCGGCAGGAGGAGGCCCAGCGGTTGGGCCGGGTGCTGCGGCCGAAGGCCGACGGCCGGCAGGCGCACTTCTACACCGTGGTCTCCCGGGACACCATCGACACCGAGTACGCCGCGCACCGGCAGCGGTTCCTGGCCGAGCAGGGGTACGCGTACACCATCGTGGACGCCGACGACGTGCTCGGCCCGAAGCTGCCGACGGTCGACTGATCGGCGCGCGGGCCGGGCGGGCCGCTCTCGTGCGGCCCGCCCGGTTCCGCGGTCAGCCCTGGCCGCTGGCGCGGAAGGCGACCCAGGCGTCGCTCATCCGGTCGGCCTGGCCCGGGGTGAACATGTTCATGCAGGAGTCCTGCGTGTAGTCCATGAAGTTGTGGATCGGGTCGAGCCCCGGCGCGGTGCAGGTGTCCGCGCCGACCGGGCAGTTGAACTGCGGCGCCGCCTCACGCGGCGTGTCGGCGACGAAGTCGCCGGAGGCGGAGCAGCCGTGCGCGAACGTGTGCTCCAGCATCAGCCAGTGCCCCACCTCGTGGGTGAGCGTGTCGCCGAGCGCGTACTTGCCGGCCGTGCCGCCCGGCATCGACTCGTCGAGCATCACCACACCGTCGATGTAGTCGCGGCCGTTGTTGTAGCCCTTCGGGAAGTACGCCCAGCCGAGCAGCCCGCCGCCGATGTTCGCGGCGTAGACGTTGAGCGTGCGGGAGTCGCCGGTGTAGAGCGCCTTCTTCATGTCGCGCTCGTTCTTCCCCGGCACCACCGTGTACCAGGCGCTGTTGACGGTCCAGGTGGTGTCGACCAGCGAGAACCGGAACGGCGTGTCGGAGGCGTCGGCCGCGGTGCGCCCGGCGAACGAGTCGTTGAGCACGGTCATCTGCGCGGCGATGAGCGTGTTCCAGCGGGCCGTCTCGGCCGCGCTGAACGGGTGGTCCGAGACCATGTGGAACACGGTGGGGATGGTGACGCTGCCGTCGGCCAGGCGCGGGGCGTCCTTGATCACGCCGTACGCGTTCGCCTCGTTCTTCGAGTAGAGCTCCGGCTCCTGGGCGGTGGCGCCCTCGCTCACCCGGGCGACGCTGTGCGTGTCGGCGCCCGGCTCGCAGGCGGCGACCTCGGCGGAGGGGCTCACGGGTGCGGCCGTGGCGGACGCTCCCCCGGAGGTCAGGAACGTGGCGGCGGCAGCGGCGAGCACCGCCAGGTGGATCGTCGGTTTCCTGTGCATCGTTGCACCTTTCGAGAGGCATGAAAGGAGTACCGACGCGGGGTTGTCAAAGCTGCGGGTCGATGACGTCGTCGTCCCGACATAAGACCACGTCACCGGCGTTCACAACACCCCCCGCGGGTGGCCGCTGTCCGCTCCCTTTCGAGCTGATGCCGGAAACGACTCACTCAGTCCGCCCTCAGCGGCGCAGGTGGCGGGCGCG
Source organism: Micromonospora sediminicola (assembly GCF_900089585.1). Classification (NCBI taxonomy): domain Bacteria; kingdom Bacillati; phylum Actinomycetota; class Actinomycetes; order Micromonosporales; family Micromonosporaceae; genus Micromonospora; species Micromonospora sediminicola. The sequence continues at coordinate 1,991,047 of NZ_FLRH01000004.1, forward strand.
GCGGCCGGCGTCGCCGAAGCCGAGTCGCCGATACAGCCCGGCCGCCGGGTTGTCGTCGTTGACGCAGAGCCACGCGGCGTCCGCGCCCGCCCCGGCGAGCCCGCGCAGCACGCGCGCCACCAGGTACGCCCCGACCCGCCGGCCCCGCCACCCGGGCACCACGCCGACCTGGTCGATCCAGGTGTCGAGCACGGTGACGAAACCGGCCGCGTGGCCGTCCGACCCGCGTGCGATCAGGGTCAGCTCCGGCCGGTGGTCCTCGTCGTCCCGCAGGTCGCCCAACCACTCCTCGGCGTCGGGCTCGACGAAGCCGGGCCGGTCGGCGAACGAGGCACGGTAGGTGGCGAACAGCTCCGGCCCGAGCGCGGCCCGCTCCACCGTCACGCCGTCCGGCGCGGGGACGTCGGGCAACGCGTCGAGGTCGTGGCGCAGCACCCACTCCAGGAACGTCCGCGTGTAGCCCCGCGCGTCGAACAGCTCCTCCGCGCCGATGCTCCACGTCTCGGTGGTGTGCAGCAGGCCCGCGTCGCCGGCCTGGCGCTCGGCCCAGTCCAGCAGCGCGCCGCCGAGCCCACGCCCGCGCCACGCCGGGTGCACCAGCCCGGTGGCGGTGACGGGTGTCCGCCCGGTGCCGACCCCGACGGCCGCGACCGGTCCGTCACCGCACCAGGCGCCGTGGGTACGCGTCTGCACCAGCCGCGCCCGCAGCAACGGGGTACGCGCGAACAGCGGCAACCCGCCGTCGGTGGCGAGGCACGCCTGCACCAGGCCGGTCAGCGCGGGCAGGTCCTCGTCGCCGAACTCCCGCCAGACCAGCCCGTCCGTCCCGTCCACAGTCCACCCCTGTCACCACCGCCGTCACGCCCGACCCCACGGCCCGGCCCTCCGGCAGTAGGCCCCAACCCCTCCCCCAGGTCAACCCCATTCCCCCGCCCTCACCCCACCCCCACCGCCTTCGATCTTGGAGTTGTGGCGCCTCGAATGTCGGCTTCGCAGCCTTTGGCAGGTGCCACAAGTCCAAGATCGGCGAATACCGAGCGAGCCCGAGGGCGGGCTCGACGCGGTGCGGGGCGGGCGCGGGGGTGCGTCAGGGGAGGTCGAGGATGGCCTGGGCGAAGTCCCGGGGCGCCTCCTGGGGGAGGTTGTGGCCGATGCCTCCGCTGACGGTGCGGTGCTCGTACGGGCCGGTGAAGCGGGCCGCGTAGACGGACGGGTCGAGGTGCGGGGCGCCGTTGGCGTCGCCCTCGAGCGTGACGGTGGGGACCGTGATGTCCGGGTTGGCCGCCAGCCGCCGTTCCCACTCGTCGTACCGCGCCTCGCCCTCGGCGAGCCCGAGCCGCCACCGGTAGTTGTGGATCACCACGTCGACGTGGTCGGGGTTGTCCAGCGCGGCCGCGCTCCGGTCGAACGTGGCGTCGTCGAAGTGCCACCGCGGCGACGCGGTCCGCCAGATGAGCCGGACGAAGTCCCGCCGGTTCCGGTCGTACCCGTCGCGTCCCCGGTCGGTGGCGAAGTAGAACTGGTACCACCAGGACAGTTCCGCCGACGGGGGCAGGGGCGCGCGGCCCGCCTCCTGGCCGGCGATCAGGTAGCCGCTCACCGAGACCAGCCCGGCGCAGCGTTCCGGTCGGAGGGCGGCGATCACGTCGGCGGTCCGTGCGCCCCAGTCGAACCCGGCGAGCGTCGCCCGTTGCACCCCGAGCGCGTCCATCAGGTCCAGGGTGTCCTGCGCCAGGGCCGCCGGTTGGCCGTTGCGCGGCGCGCCGGCGTCCCGGATCCGGGTCGGCCCGAATCCGCGGAGGTAGGGCACGATCACCCGCCGTCCGGCGTCGGTCAGCCGGGGCACGACGTCGGCGAAGCTGTGGATGTCGTAGGGCCACCCGTGCAGCAGTACGACCACGTCCCCGTTCGCCGGTCCCGCGTCGACGTATCCGACGCTCAGCTCCCCGGCCTCGACCCGCCGAACCTCTCCCCACGCCTCCGTCATCGGGCCCGCTTCCCCATCGCGCCGTCGATCATGCGATCGGGCACCCGGCAGGGGCCGTCGATCCCCCGGCGGAGGGGCGACACGTGCGAGATCAGCGCGACGGGGAGTGGATGACGATCGTGGCGCGAGCGGAGAGGGGGGCCAGGAGCCACGTGAGGGGGTGCTCGTGCTCGGTGAGGTCGACCAGGAAACGGTCCCCCGGGCGGAGGTGCAGCTGCTCGGCGATCTCGGCGGCGAGTCGCCGCCACGCGCCGAAGCTGGTGCCGTCCGCCGTAGCCGGGTCGGCCGGGTCGACGGCGGTGTGGTCCGGCGTGTCGGCGGGGTGCCGGAGCACCTCGGCCGACCAGTCCAGCCAGCCCGGCGGCACCTCGCCGAGCGGGCCCGGCCCGGTGCCCACCAGGTAGCGGTGCGTGCCCTCGGGCACGTCCTCCAGCCAGTCGTCGAGCCGCTCCGGGGTCACGAACACCGCGTCGTAGGGCCGGTCCGCCCCCGGTTCCAGCACCGGCAACCCGGCCAGCGCGCGGGGCCGGAAGGAGACCGCCAGCCCGATCGACCAGGCGCCGATCAGCACCGCCGCGCTACGCCAGTGCGGCGGCAGCAGCACCGCCACCCGGTCGCCGGGGCGCAGCCGGCAGCCGTCCCGGAGCAGCGCGGCGCTGCGGGCCGCCCACTCACCCAGTTGGGGCGCGGTCAGGTCGGTGCGTTCGCCGGTGGCGTCGTCGACATAGCTGAGCAGCGGCTCGTCGGTCGCGACGGCGGCTGGTGCGTGGGTGGCCATCGGGCGTGCTCCTCCCTGGCGGTCAGCTCACCCTAGCCGGGCGAACCGGTCGACCAGGAGGGCCAACCGCCGCTCGTGTTCCGCCCGCCGCAGCCGGCCGCCGCGCATCAGCGTGACCTGGCCGTGCAGCCCGCTCCAGAACGTCTCGGTGAAGGTCTCCAGGTCGTCGTCACCGGCGAACGGCCGCAGCGTCTCGGCCAGTTCGGCGAAGGCACGGGCCAGCTCGACCGGGGTGTCCTGGCTGGCGAAGGAGAGGGCGACGGGGAGGGTGAAGATCGCGTCGTAGAGCGCGGGCCGGCGTTCGGCGAAGGCGGCGTACGCGGCGGCGATGCCGGCCACCGCCTGCCGCGCGTCGGTCGCGGCGGCCCGGGCGGCGGCCAGCTCGGCGGCCAGGTCGCCGCAGCCCTCCACGGCGACCGCCGCCATGATCGCGTCCTTGCCCGTGAAGTGGCTGTAGAGCACGGGCTGGCTGTACTCGATCTCGGCGGCGAGGCGACGGGTGGTGACCGCGTCCCAGCCCTCCGACTCGGCCAGGTCCCGGGCGGCGGCGATGATCGCCCGTTCGCGTTCCGCCCGCTCCCGCTCCCGGCGGGCCTGAATCGACATGACCCCGACTCTAGCACTGCTAGCCAACCTGCCGACGCTCTGCTAGCGTCGCCACCATTCCTAGCGTCGCTAGATTCGGAGTCGGTCATGCTCACCCCCGTCGCCTACGGGCTCGCCATCGTCCTCAGCCTCTTCTGCGTCTTCATCGGCGCCCGGTTCCTCCTGGCACCGCGCGCCTCCGCCGCCGGCTACGGCGTCGCGGCCACCCCGGACGGCGGCACCGCCTACCTCACCGTCAAGGGCCTGCGCGACCTCAGCTACGGCCTGCTCGGCCTCGCGCTGATCGCGTTCACCAGCGCCGACGCCGTCGCCTGGTACATGCTGGTCGTCGCGCTCAACCCGTTGGGCGACACCGTCGTGGTGCTGCGGAACGGCGGCACCCGGGCCGTCGCCTTCGGCGTCCACTTCGCCACCGCGGTGGTCATCCTCGTCGACGCCGCCCTGCTGTTCGCGCTCTAGACCGGGCCCGCCGCCGGCCGGTCCGCGACCGTCGACTTTGGTCGCGGGCCCGGTCGGCCGATGGCCGTATCGGCGGGCCGGGTGGCTGCGGGACGGTGCGGGCATGACGACCGAAACCCTGCGCCGGCGACTCGCGCCGGCGGTCGCGCTGCTGCTGCTCGCACCCTGGACCGCCGAATGCTCCTGGGGTGGATTCACCCTCACCGGCATGCCGTTCGTCGTGCTCGTGCTCGCCCCGATGTACGGCGGCGCCGCGCTGCTGATCCGCGAGACCGCCCGCCGGCTCGGGCTGGGCTGGCCCGGGATCGTCCTGCTCGCCGCCGCCTTCGGCGTGGTCCAGGCCGGCCTGGTCGACCAGTCGCTGTTCAATCCCGGGTTCCTCGACGACACCCAGTTCGCCGACACCCGATCCGCCGCCGAGGCGACGCTCGTGCCCGGCCTCGGGTTCAGCGCCCGGCAGGCGGTCGACTACGTGGGCAACCACGTGGCGCTGACCATCTGCGCGTCGATCGCACTCGTCGAGTCGTACCTCGGGGCGGGCCGCCGGTCGCGGCCCTGGCTGGGCCGCCCGGGGCTGGTCGCGGCCGCGCTGCTCTGGCTCGGCGGCAGTCTGCTGGTCTTCGCCGACGACGGCGGCCGCAAGGGCTTCCTGGCCGCGCCGCTCCAGCTGGCGTTCGCCACCGGCCTGGCGCTGGCCCTGGTCACCGCCGCCCTGCTCCGCCGCCGGTACGCCGGGCGCCGGCACGCCGACGCCGGGCGACCGCCCACCGACGCCGGCCCGCCGGCCGCGCCGCACCCGGTGTGGCCCGCGTTGGTCGTGCTGGTCACGTACGTGGGGGCCGGGATCGTGCCGGGCTGGCCGGGCGTCGGGCTCGCGGCCGCGCTCGCCGCGGTCACCGCCGTCCTGCTGACGCGCTGGTCCCGGCGGCCCGGCTGGGGACAGCGGCAGGTGCTCGCCGCCGGCTCGGCGAGCCTGGTCGTCGCGGCCGCGTTCGCGTACGACGGGCCGACCTACTCCCCGGCAAGCCCGGCGGCGGCCCTGGTCGGCGACGTGGCGGTCAGCGCGATCGTGCTGCTCCTGGTCGGCGGCGCGTGGTGGCGGGTCAGCGGGCGGGCAGCTCGGGACCGCCGTCGAGCAGCGGTGCCAGCAGGTCACCCTGCTTCTCCACCCGCCTGAGCACCTCGGTGGCCGTGTACGGCTTCGTCGACGGGCGCTTGCCGGCCGCGCCGGCCTCGACCTCGTCCCAGGTCAGCGGCGTGGAGGCGGCGGGCACCGGCTGAGCGCGCAGCGAGTACGGCGCGACAGTCGTCTTCGCCGCGTTGTTCTGGCTCCAGTCGATGAAGACCTTGCCGGGCCGCAGGTTCTTCGCCATCTTCGACACCACCAGCTTCGGGTGCGCCTTCTCCAGCTCCTGCGCGATCCGCCGGGCATAGTCGGAGACGACGTCGGCGTCCTGGGTCCCGGCGATCGGGCAGCACAGCTGCATGCCCTTCTTCCCCGACGTCTTCGGGTACGCCTCGACGCCGTCGGCCGCCAGCCGGTCGCGCATCAGCAGCGCCACCTGGCAGCACTGCTTCAACGCGGCCGGGGCGCCCGGGTCCAGGTCGACCACCATCATGTCCGGGTGGGCGCCGATCTTCCACTGCGGCGTGTGCAGCTCCAGCGCGGCCAGGTTGGCCAGCCAGACCAGCGTGGGCAGATCGTCGCAGACCACGTAGTCGATGGTCTCCCGTCCCTTGCTCGACCCGGGGGCGGGCAGGTTCTCGGTGCGTACCCAACCGGGGGTCGCGGCGGGCGCGTTCTTCTCGAAGAACGACCCGCCGTCCACGCCGTTGGGGAAGCGGATCCGGGTGAGCGCCCGGTCGCGCAGGTGCGGCAGCAGCACCGGGGCGATCCGGGTGTAGTAGTCGATCACCTCGCCCTTGGTGAAACCCGCCTGCGGGAAGAGCACCTTGTCCAGGTTGGACAGCTCCAGCGAGCGCCCCTCGACCTCGACCTTGAAACGGTCAGCCGGCATCGTCGACCTCCTCGGGCGGCTTGTCCGGGCGCAGGCGCAGGATCCGCGGGAAGCGCAGCCGGCCGTCCGGGGTGCGCTGGCCGTACTTCACCTCCACCACGACCCGGGGTGATACCCAGATCGCACCCCGGGCATCCTCGCGCGGCACGCCGGCGGCGAACGGCGACGCGTCGGCACGCAGCGGCTCCAGCTCACGCAGCAGCTCCCGCTCGATCGCCGCGCCGATCCCGCCGCCGACCCGGCCCCGGTAGATCAGCCGGCCGTCCGGGCCGGGCACCCCGACCAGCAGGCCACCGACCCGGCGCGCGCCCGGTCGCCAGCCGCCGACCACGAAGTCGCCGGTGACCTCCAGCTTGACCTTCACCCAGTCCGGCGAGCGCACCCCGGGTCGGTAGACCGACTCGACCCGCTTGGCCATCACGCCCTCCAGCCCGTGCTCGCCGGCCGCGGCGTAGGTGGCCGGGCCGTCGCCGAAGACCGGCGGCACCGCCCACCGGGCGGCGCCGAGCCCGAGCGACTCCAGCGCCGCCCGCCGCTCCCGCCAGGGCCGGGCGGTCAGGTCCACGCCGTCGAGCCGCAACAGGTCGAAGATCATGTACGTGACCGGCACGGTCGCCGCCAGCCGCGCCGCCTTGACCGGGTTGCGCACGTGCATCCGCTCGGCCAGCGCGGTGAACGACGGCTGCCCGTCGGCGAAGAGCACCACCTCGCCGTCGAGCAGCGCGTCGTCGACCTGCTCGGCCAGGTTGAGCAGTTCCGGGTACGCGGTGGTGATCTCGACGCCGGACCGGGCGTAGAAGTGCCGGTCGCCGTGGGAGATGTCGGCGAGCGCGCGGACCCCGTCCCACTTGAACTCGTACGCCCACGCGGCACCGGCCGGGAGCTGCCCGGTCATCGCGAGCATCGGCTTCAACGGCGCGCCGGGCACCTCCTGACTGTAGTTGCGCGCGGAAGCGCGTGCGTCCCGTTCGATCGTTTGCGATTCTGGTGGTCAACCGGGGAGAGGAGCGCGGGATGCGGGCGATCTGGAAAGGAGCGGTGTCGTTCGGCCTGGTGTCGATCGGGGTGAAGGTCTACTCGGCCACCGAGGAGAAGGACATCCGGTTCCACCAGGTGCACCGGGAGGACGGCGGCCGGATCCGCTACAAGCGCACCTGCTCGGTCTGCGGCGAGGAGGTCACCTACGACGACATCGCCAAGGGCTACGACATCGGCGGCGGCGAGATGGTGATCCTCACCGACGAGGACTTCGCCGACCTGCCGTTGAGCACCTCGCACGCGATCGACGTGCTGGAGTTCGTGCCGGCCGAGCAGGTCGACCCGATCCTCTACAACAAGGCCTACTTCCTGGAGCCGGAGGGCTCGGCCACCAAGCCGTACGTGCTGCTGCGCGACGCGCTCTCCGACTCGGAGCGGGTGGCGATCGTCAAGGTGGCGCTGCGCCAGCGGGAGCAACTGGCCACCCTGCGGGTCCGCGAGGGCGTGCTGCTGCTCAACACCATGCTCTGGCCGGACGAGATCCGCCAGCCGGACTTCGGCTTCCTGGACGAGGACCTGAAGGTCCGCCCGCCGGAGCTGGCGATGGCCAGCTCACTGATCGACTCGATGGCCGGCGAGTTCGAGCCGGACGCGTTCACCGACGACTACCGGGCCGCGTTGCAGGAGGTCATCGACGCCAAGGTCGAGGGCCGTGAGGTGGTGCAGCCGGAGGAGGAAGAGGCAGCGCCGGCCGCCGCGGTGGACCTGATGGCCGCGCTGAAGGCGTCGGTCGAGCGGGCCCGGGCGGCCCGGGGTGAGGCGCCGTCCGGCGGCGGGGCCGAGCCGACCCCGATCTCGTCGGCCCGCTCGGCGAAGAAGACCGCCGCGAAGAAGGCCCCCGCCAAGAAGACCCCCGCCAAGAAGACCGCGGCGAAGAAGGCCGAACCGGCCAAGAAGACCGCCGCGAAGAAGGCCCCCGCCAAGAAGACCGCCGCGAAGAAGAAGACCGCCTGAGGTGCAAGGAGGGGCCCCCGCTTAACGCCTCCGGTATAGGCGGGGCCCCCTCTTGTCACCCACGGCCGAGCTTCTCCGTCGGCGTGACGCGCACGATGACGCGTTCCTCGCCGGGACGGCGCCACGGGTACGCGTCCTGGTTCAGATACTTCTTCGCCATCCGGTCGATGTGCTCGTCGGCGCCCTCGGTGACGAACTCGGCGGTGCCCTTCACCCAGAGCGTGCGGAAGTCGTCCGCCTTGTCCACCACCGACACCGCGACCACCGGGTTGCGCGCCATGTTGAGGTACTTCTGCCGGCCCTTTGCCGTGTTGAACAGGATGTGCTCGCCGTCGGTGTCCACCCAGACCGGGGTGACGTGCGGGGTGCCGTCGGACTCGATCGTGGCCACGTGCGCGAGCTGGGGCTCGCCGAGCAGGGCCAGATCTTCTTCGGTGAGGATCGCCATGGTCGAGAACGTACCTCGGTGGGTTGTCCGCCGCCGCCGGTACGCTCCGCCGGCCGTCGGCCGACGAAAGGACACTTCCCATGCCGTACACCCCAGACTTCGAGCGACTGCTCACCCCCGGCGCCCGGTTCGAGGACGGCACGGCCGTGCACGTGATCGAGGCGCACCCCGCCGGTGAGGTCGTGCTGCCGACCGGCCGACTGGTGGGGTGCGATCCGCTGGTCTGCCCGGAGAGCGACCCGTACACGGTCGCCGTCGCGCCCGGCCGTTACCCGGCACGTGCCTGGGTGTCGTCGGTCCGCCGCGACGGCGACGAGACCGACCGGCGGGTCGCGGCGCTGGAGGTCGTCGTCCGGGACGAGCCGGTCTCGCGGTGGGAGATGGCCGTCGTCGACGGCCAGGACATCGGCGAGCTGGGCCCGGACGGCTTCTTCGGGTACGGCGTGGACGCCGGCACCGGCACGCTCGCCGACCGCGACGCTCTCGCCGTGATCGAGGACTGGGACTACGAGCGGATCGAGGAGGTTTTCATCGCCGGGGACGAGGGCTCCGCCCCTGGTCCGGTGCCGGGCCTGGTCGACGCGGTCGTGGACGAGGAGACCGGCGCGAACGTGGTGGCGGTCTGGTCGGGCTGGGGGGACGGCTGCTACGGCACCTGGATCGGCCGGGACGCGGACGACCGGGTCGCGAGGTTCGTCACCGATTTCATGGTGGTGCCCGTCGAGGACTGAGGTGTGAACAAGGGGCCCCGCCCATACCGAATGCGTTAAGAAGGGCCCCCGCCTTTTCTCACAGTGGGCGTGTGGGCGGGTACCGTTTGCGCGCATCCACCCACCTGCAGGGAGTCGACGTGAGCGAGCGTGTGGAGAACCGGACGGCGGGCCAGGCCCCGGCCACCAAGGCACAGCGGCGGTTGGCCGCCCAGCTGGCCGAGAAGAAGGCCGCCGAGGCGCGCCGCCGCCGGCAGTCGATGCTCGGCGCGGCCGCCGGTGTGCTCGCCGTGGTGGCCCTGGTCGGCGGTCTGGTCTGGCTGAACAGCGGGGACGACGACAAGCCCGCCACCGCCACCTCGGCCAGCCCCAGCGCCCCGGTCGAGCCCGCCGCGCCGCCCGCCCCGGAGCTGCCCGCGGGCACCGACCCGGCGCTGAAGACCAAGCCGACCGTCCAGGCCGGCTCGGGTGACCTGAAGAAGCTGACCGTCACCACGCTGGTCAAGGGCACCGGCCCGGCGGTGAAGGCCGGCCAGACCATCACCACGAATTACGTGGGCGTGTTCTACAAGGACGGCAAGCAGTTCGACGCGTCCTGGGACAACGGCCAGCCGGCCACCTTCCAGATCGGCGTGGGCCAGGTCATCAAGGGCTGGGACCAGGGCCTGGTCGGCGTGCCGGTGGGCAGCCGGGTGCAGCTGGACCTCCCGGCCGACCTGGCCTACGGCAACGACGCCTCGGGCGGCCGTCCGGCCGGGCCGCTGCGCTTCGTCGTCGACGTGCTGGCTGCGCAGTAGATCACTCCAGGCTTCCGCCCGGTCACCCACCGGCAGTAGGTTCGTGGTCACCGTGGGCGGCACGTCCGTCCACGGCGACTGCCCACCGACGCGGAGGTGCAACGTGGCGGCGCTGGACGATGCCGGGATGGCCCGGCGGATGTGGACGCTCTTCGAGCCGGTCCACGCGGTGACCTACTTCCACCCGCGCGCCCGGGCCGCGTTCGAGGCGGTCGGGCTGCGCGGCTACTGGCGCGGTTACTTCGCCGGCCGGGCCGCGCCGCTCGGGCCGGTGGACGCGCCGACGGTCACGGCCGCCTTCTTCAGCTTCGCGCCGCCGATGGTGGCCCGCGCGCTGCCGTCGGTGTGGCGGCTGGCCACGCCGGAGGAGGCGCTGCGCGCCCGGCTCACCGGTGCGGTGCAGGCGCTCGCCGAGTTCACCTACGAGCTGCCCGAGTCCCACCTCGTCGAGGCCGCCGAACTGCTGGAGGAGGCGGCCGGGCGGGTGGACACGGCGGGTCGGGTGCTCGGCGCGGTCAACGCCGCCCTGCCCCGCGGGGAGTACCCGCTGGCCCGCCTCTGGCAGGCGGCCGCCACGCTGCGCGAGCACCGGGGCGACGGCCACGTGGCGGCGCTGGTGACCACCGGGCTGGAGCCGGTCGAGGTGGTGGCCTGGCGGTGCCGGGTCGACCAGTCGCGCGAGTTCCACCAGCCGGCCCGGGGCTGGACCGACGAGCAGTGGTCCGCCGCGGAGGAGCGGCTGGTCGAGAAGGGGTGGCTGACCCCCGAGCGGAAGCCCACCGCGCACGCCACCGAGACGTTCCGGAGCGTCGAGGACGCCACCGACCGGGCCGCGTCGGGCCCGTGGCGGGCACTGGGCGCGGAGCGCACCGCGCGGCTGCGGGAGCTGCTCGACCCGATCGCCACCCGGTGTCGCACGATCATCCCGCCGCAGGCCCCGATCGGTCTGCCCGCGCAGCGCTCCGCCGGGGTGACCCTGCCGGGCTGAACCGGGCCGCCGGCTGGGGCAGGATGACGTCATGGTGGACGCGGTGCTCTTCGACCTCGACGGCGTGATCGTGGATTCCGAGCCGGTCTGGGAGGAGGTCCGCCGGGCGTACGTGGCGACGCACGGCGGCGTCTGGCAGCCCGACACCCAGCGCCGGCTGATGGGCATGAGTACCGGCGAGTGGGCGGCGTACCTCAGCGGCGAGCTGGGCGTCGACCGGTCGGCCGAGCAGGTCGCCGCCGAGGTGGTGGCCGAGATGACCGACCGGTACGCGCGACGCGTACCGCTGATCGACGGCGCGGACGCGGTGGTGCGCCGGACGGCCGCGCGGTGGCCGCTCGGGCTGGCCAGTTCCTCGCCGACCCGGCTGATCGCCGCGGCGCTCGACGCGACGGGCCTGGCGGGCGCGTTCGGCGCGACGCTGTCGACCGAGGAGACCGCCCGGGGCAAGCCGGCGCCGGACGTCTGGCTGGCGGTGGCCGAGCGGCTGGACGTCGACCCGGCCCGGTGCGTGGCGGTGGAGGACTCCTCGAACGGCGTCCGCTCGGCCGCCGCGGCGGGCTGTCGGGTGGTGGCGGTGCCGCACGGGTCGTACCCGCTCGACCCGGACGCCGAGGCGCTCGCGGCCGTGCTGCTGCCCTCGATCGACGCGCTCACCCCGGAGCTGCTGGCGGACCTGCGCTGAGGCGGGCCCGGCATGTTCGCGCGACCTTCGGGTAGCGCACCCACGACGACGGCGGAGGGACGACGATGAAGGCGATCGTGTACGAGCGCAGCGGGGACGCCTCGGTGCTCCAGTTGGTGGACCGGCCGGTGCCGGAGCCCGGCCCCGGCGAGGTGCTGGTGCGGATGGCGGTGTCGGGGGTGAACCCGACCGACTGGAAGGCCCGCCAGGCGTGGCCCCTGCCGGCCGGCTGGCAGATCCCGCACCAGGACGGCGCCGGCGTGGTCGAGGCGGTCGGCGAGGGCGTGGACCGGATCCTGATCGGCGAGCGGGTCTGGGTCTGGGAGGCGGCCTGGCAGCGACCCTGGGGCACCGCCAGCGAGTACACCGTGGTGCCGGTCCGGCACGCGGTGCCGCTCGGCTCGGCCTCGTTCGACCTGGGCGCGGCGCTGGGCATCCCGTTCATGACCGCGCACCGGTGCCTGACCGCCGGCGAGTTCATGCCGGACAAGCTGCACGCCGGCGCGTTGAGCGACCACGTGGTGCTGGTGCAGGGCGGGGCGGGCGCGGTGGGCAACGCGGCGATCCAGCTCGCCCGCTGGGCCGACGCCTGCGTGATCACCACGGTGAGCAGCCCGGAGAAGGCACAGCTGGCGGCGGCGGCCGGGGCCAACTTCGTGATCAACTATCGCGAGCAGGACGTGGTCGAGGAGGTCCGCAAGGTCGCGCCCGACGGGGTGCACACGATCGTCGAGGTCTCGGCCGCCCGCAACGCCGCGGCCGACGTGCAGATCCTGCGCACCGGCGCGGCGGTCTGCGTGTACGCCGACGACGGCGGCGACGAGGTGACGCTGCCGATCCGGCCCCTGATGGGCCCGAACGCGCGCTGGCAGTTCGTGCTGGTCTACACCGCGCCGAAGGTGGCCAAGGCGCAGGCGGTCACCGACATCGCCGCCGCGGTGGCGCAGGGCGCGATCCGGGTCGGCGAACAGGCGGGCCTGCCGCTGCACCGGTATCCGCTGGCGCAGGCCGCCGCCGCGCAGCAGGCGGTGCAGGACAGCGTGGTGGGCAAGGTGCTCGTGAGCACCGCCGACGAGTAGGCAACCGGATTTCCCCGACATCGGGACAGAGGCGAACAAGTTTCGCAACAATGACGGTGCGGGTCACCCCGTAACGGACGGGCGGCCCCGGCGCGGTGCGAACGCCGGGGCCGCCCTCTGGGGAGGAATGTCCGTTGGAAACGTGTTCCTACCCGTGTTGGCGACGGTACGCCGGAAAGTGTTACGGCGCGGTCAGTTCGCGCACCTCCAGCCCGCCGTCCGCGTACCGCGAGCGCACGACCTTCTTGTCGAACTTGCCCACGCTGGTCTTCGGCACCGCGTCGATGAACGCCCAGCGCTCCGGCAACTGCCAGCGGGCCACCGACGTGGCCAGGAAGTCCCGCAGCTCCTCCGCGGTGACCGAGGCGCCCTCGCGGACCACCACGGTGGCCAGCGGACGCTCGTCCCACCGCTCGTCCGGCACGCCCACCACGCACGCCTCCAGCACCGCCGGGTGCGCCATCAGGGCGTTCTCCAGCTCGACCGACGAGATCCACTCCCCGCCCGACTTGATCACGTCCTTCGCGCGGTCGGTCAGCGTGATGTAGCCGTCCGGCGAGAGCGTGCCGACGTCACCGGTACGCAGCCAACCGTCCCGGAACTTCTCCTCGTCCGGCACGTCGTCCCCGACGTACCGGGCGGTCACCCACGGCCCGCGGACCTCCAGCTCGCCCACGGACGTCCCGTCCGCGGGCAGCGGCTCGCCCAGCGGGCCGACGATCCGCGCGGCCACGCCAGCCGGCACCCGGCCCTGGGTGTAGCGGTAGCCCCACGCGTCGTCGCCGGTCGCGCCGGCCGGCGGGCGGGAGACCGAGCCGAGCGGGGACATCTCGGTCATGCCCCAGGCGTGGATGACCTCGATGCCGTGCCGGTCGTGGAACGCGTGCATCAGCGCCGGCGGGCAGGCCGAACCGCCGACGATCACCTCCGTCAGCGAGGACGTGTCCACGTCGTGGCTGTCCAGATAGGCCAGCAGGTCGGTCCAGATGGTCGGCACCGCGCCGGCCAGGGTGGGCCGCTCGGCGGCGATCATGGCGGCGATCGGCTCGGCCTGGAGGAAACGGTCCGGCATGATCAGCGAGGCGCCGGAGAGGAACGCCGCGTACGGCAGGCCCCAGGACATGGCGTGGAACATCGGCACGATGGCCAGTTCCCGGTCCTTCGGGCCGAGGCCGAAGCCCTCCGGCATGCACACCTGGAGCGAGTGCAGGTAGATCGAGCGGTGCGAGTAGGCCACGCCCTTGGGGTTGCCGGTGGTCCCGGAGGTGTAGCAGAGCGCCGCCGCGTCGCGCTCGTCCACCTCGGGCCAGTCGTAGCGGTCCGGGCGGTCGGCCAGCAGCGCGTCCCAGTGGTGCACGGTGATCCGGTCGCCGGCCGCGGCCAGCAGCGGGGCCGGGTCGCCACCGCCGACCACCACCACGTGCCGCACCGTGGTCATGTCGCCGATCACCCGGGCGAGCAGCGGGATGAGCGTGGTGTCGACCAGCACCACCCGGTCCTCGGCGTGGTTCGCGATGTAGACGACCTGGTCGGGGAAGAGCCGGATGTTGAGCGTGTGCAGCACCGCGCCCATGCTCGGCACCGCGAAGTAGGCCACCAGGTGCTCGTTGTTGTTCCACATGAACGTGGCGACCCGCTCGTCGCCGGTCACGCCGCACTCGTCGCGCAACGCGTGGGCCAACCGGGCGGCGGCGCGACCCACCTCGGCGTACGTCATCCGGCGGGGCTCGGCACCGGTCCAGGTGACCACCTCCGCCGCGCCGTGCACGGTGGAGCCGTGTTCGAGGATCCGGGCGACCTGGAGGGGGGCTTCCATCATCGTGCTACGCATGGGTAACAACGTAGTGTCGCCGGTCACACGAACGGAACCCCCCGGATCGGCCGAGCCCGGCCGGGATCGGTGCGTAGATTGTCCGGGTGAGCATCTCGTGGGCCGACTCGTACGTCGGGCAGCTCCGCGCCCTGGCCGGTGACCGCACCCTGATGTTCGTCGGCGCCCGCGCCGTGGTGCGCGACAACGCCGCCCGGGTGCTGCTGATCCAGCGCTCCGACAACGGCCAGTGGGCGCTGCCGGCCGGTGCGATGGAGCTGGGCGAGTCGATCGCCGACTGCGCGGTCCGGGAGGTCCGCGAGGAGACCGGCCTGCGCGCGCTGCGGGTCAGCGCGTTCGCGCTCTACACCGGCCCGGACCGCACCCACACCAACATGTACGGGCACACCTACCAGGTCTTCACCACCGCGTTCCGGGTCGACGAGTGGGACGGGGAGCTGTCCCGCTTCACCGACGAGACCACCGACGCCGGCTTCTTCCACCCGGACGAGTTCCCGACCCCGCTCTCGTCCAGCGTCCACGAGACGCTCGCCGACCTGGACGTCTTCGAGCAGACCAACCGCCTGATCCTCAAGTGACCCGGCGCCGGGCCGCCGGCGCCACCGGTCACAGCATCGTCTGCGACTTCGCCTCCATGTCGGCGGCGGCCTCGTCCTTCGACTCCTTCGGCAGCGGCTTGCCGCCCGGCGCGGCGGCCTTCCCGCCCAGCGGGTCCGCGCCGCCGGTCGAGCCCTGCGGGCCGGCGCCGCGCAGCTGGTGGTTCGGCATGGCGAGGGTGACCAGCACCGCCAGCACGGCGATCAGGCCGGTGGTCAGGAAGACCAGGTGCAGCGACTCGACGAACGACGCCTGGATCGCGGCGCGTACCGGACCGGGCAGGGCGAGGATGGTCGCCGGGTCGTTGATCGAGATGTTCTCCGTGCCGCCGGCCGCCACCGCCGCCCGTTGCTGCGGCGGGAGCTGGGCGATCGCGCCCGGCAGCCGGTCGGACAGCTCGGCGGTGAGCCGCGACGACAGCACCGCGCCCAGGATCGCCACCCCGAACGACCCGCCCAGCGACCGGAAGAACGTCGCGGACGAGGTGCCCGCGCCCAGGTCGCGGACGTCCACCGCGTTCTGCACCGCCAGGATCAACGACTGCATGCACAGGCCCAGCCCGACGCCGATCACCACCATGTAGCCGAACGCGGCCCAGAGCGAGGTGCCCACCTGGAGCTGCCGGAACAGCAGCATGCCGACCACCAGCACGGCCGCGCCGGCCACCGGGAACCACTTGTACCGGCCGATCCGGCTCATCGCCCGGCCGGTGACGATCGACGTGACGATGATGCCGGCCATCATCGGCAGCATCAGCAGGCCGCTGCGGGTCGGCGAGGCGCCCTTGACGATCTGGAGGTAGAGCGGGATGAAGATGATCGACCCGAACATCACCAGGCCGAGCACGAAGCCGGCCGAGTTGGCCAGCGCGAACGTCCGCTTGCGGAACAGCCGCAGCGGCAGGATCGGTTCCCGGGTCCGGGCCTCCTGGAGCAGGAACAGCACGCCCAGCACCGCGCCCGCCACGAACAGCCCGACGATCACGCCGGAGCCCCAGCCGTACTCGTTGCCACCCCAGCTCAGCGCCAACAGCAGGCAGCTCACGCCGGCGACCAGCAGCGCGGCGCCGACCCAGTCGACGGTGTGCTCGCGCCGCTGGAACGGCACCAGCCGCATGACGTGCCAGCAGACCACGATGGCGAGGATCGCCAGCGGCACGTTGATGTAGAAGATCCAGCGCCAGTTGGTCTCCGCGAAGTAGCCGCCCACCAACGGACCGGCCACCGACGACAGGCCGAACACGGCGCCGAACAGACCCTGGTAGCGGCCCCGCTCCCGGGGGGAGACCACGTCCGAGATGATGGTGAACGCCAGCGTCATCAGGCCACCCGCGCCCAGGCCCTGCACCCCCCGGGTGACGATCAGCTGGGTCATGTCCTGCGACAGGCCGGCCAGCAACGAGCCGAGCAGGAACGTGCCGATCGAGAAGAGGAAGACCGGCCGGCGTCCGTACAGGTCGGCCATCTTGCCGTAGAGCGGCGTCGAGGCGGTCGACGCCAGCAGGTACGCCGTCACCACCCAGGAGTAGTGGTTGATCCCGCCCAGCTCGCCGACGATGGTGGGCAACGCGGTGCCGACGATGGTCTGGTCGAGCGCCGCCAGCAGCATTCCGGTCATCAGACCGAACATCAGCAGGCGGATCTGGCGGGCGGGCAGGGCGGGACGAGCGGCCTGGGCGGTCATCCCGCTTCCTATCCCACCGGGGGCGGATCATGCCCCCGGTGGGTGGTCGGGTTTCAGCGGGCGGTGTGCCGGCCCTCGGCGAACTCCTCCACGATCTTGGCGCAGAACGCCGGCAGGTCGTCCGGCTTACGGCTGCTGACCAGGCCGTTGTCGGTGACGACCTCCTGGTCGACCCACGTGGCGCCGGCATTGGTGAGGTCGGTGCGCAGGCTCGGCCAGGAGGTGATGGTGCGGCCCCGCACCACGTCCGCCTCGACCAGCGTCCACGGGCCGTGGCAGATCACCCCGACCGGCTTGCCGGCGTCGAAGAACGCCTTCACGAACCGGACCGCCTCCGGGTCCGTCCGCAGGAAGTCCGGGTTCGCCACGCCGCCGGGCAGCACCAACCCGTCGTACGCCCCGGCGTCCGCCTCCTTGGTGGTGACGTCCACCTGGTACTGCTTGCCGTGGTCGAGGTGGTTGAAGGCCTGGATCGAGCCGGACTCGATGGAGACCAGCTCCACCTGGGCGCCGGCGTTCTCCACCGCCTCCCGGGGCTTGGTGTACTCGACCTCCTCGACGCCGTCGGCGGCCAGGAAGGCGATCCGCTTGCCCTGAAGTGTCGCTGCCATGCTGCTCTCTCCTCTCCGGGGTGTGTCTGCACGGTTCCCCCGGCCGATACCCCGAAACCGGACGCCGCCGGTGGCCCGCGTCGCACTCCCGCCCGCCCGGCGCGCAGGTTTGGCCGGTCGGTGCGGGGGGACCCGGAGGGGCATGGCAGGAGCAGCAGCGGAAGAGCGCCGGCTGGCCACCGTGGTGGCGAGCTGGCAGGGGCGTCCCGTGCTGGTCGTCGGCGACGCCATGCTGGACGAGTGGCGGTTCGCCGAGTCGGAGCGGCTCTGCCGGGAGGCGCCCGCACCGGTCCTCACCCTGCGCCGCCGGATCTCCGCGGCCGGCGGCGCCGCGAACACCGCGGTCAACGTCGCCGCCCTCGGCGGGCGGGCCGCGCTGGTCGCCCCGGTCGGCGCCGACGTGGCCGGTGACGAGCTGCACGACTGCCTGGACCGCGCGGCGGTCTGGGACCGGACGGTGAGCCAGCCCGGCCGTCCCACCCCGGTCAAGCGGCGGATGCTCGCCGGCAATCAGATCCTGCTCCGGGAGGACTCCGGCGGCCCAGAGGACGCGCTCGACGAAGACGGCGTGGCCCGCCTGCTGACCGCGCTGCACTGCGCCACCGAGGAGCTGCGCGCGGTGGCCGCCGGGCATCCGCTCACGCTGGTGGTCTGCGACTACGGACTGGGCGCGCTGCCCTCGGCGGTCCGCGCCTGGCTGGTCGCAAACCGGGACCGGTACGGCACGGTGGCGCTGGACGCACACGACCTGGCCGACTGGCGCGGGCTCAACCCGACCGTGGTGACCCCGAGCTTCGCCGAGGCGACCCGGCTGCTGGCCCGCGCCGCCGCCGGCTTCGCGCACGCCGAACGGGGTGCCGTCCGCGCTGGCGGCGACCTGCACCTCGACCACCCGGCGGAGGCCGACGGCCCGTCCGAGCTGGTGGTGGGCGCCGCGCCCGGCGGGGCCGGCGAGCGGACCACGGGCGGCCCGCACCCGACCTCCGGAGCGCCCGCCGCGACGGCCGCCACCGGCGGTCCGGCCGGGCCGACGGGTGAGCCGACGCCCGGTGAGGAGCGGGTGGCGTTGACCGGGGACGGTCTCAGCGTCACCGGCACCGGGGTGACGGTGAACGCGGCGGCCGGCGAGGGCGTGGACCGGGCGGTGCTGGCCGAGTCGCGCCTGCCCGAGCTGCGCGCCCACACCGGCGCGGACGTGGTGGCGGTCACCCTGGACACCGAGGGCGCGGTGGTCGGCGGCGCCGACGGCTCGCCCCGGCGCAGCCACAGCACCCCGGTCCCGGCGAGCCACGCGGTGGGCGCCGGGGACTCGTACCTGGCGGCCATGACGCTGGCGCTCGCCGCCGACGCGGGTCTGCCGACCGCCGCCCAGCTCGCCCAGCTCGCCGCGACCATCACGGTCGCCGACACCGGCACCTGCGTGTGCCGCCGGGAAGACCTGCTCGCCGCGCTGGGCACCGGCGGTGAGGAAGCCGGGCACCCGGCCCTGGTCGGCGCCGAGGAGCTGACCGCGCTCGTCGCCGACCACCGCCGGGCCGGCCGCTCGGTGGTGTTCACCAACGGCTGCTTCGACGTGCTGCACCCCGGGCACGTCCGCTACCTGACCCAGGCCCGCGCGCTCGGCGACCTGCTGATCGTGGCGGTCAACTCGGACGGCAGCGTGCGGCGGCTCAAGGGCCCGGACCGGCCGGTCAACCCGGTCGAGGACCGCATCGCCCTGCTGGCCGCGCTGGCCTGCGTCGACCACGTGGTGGTGTTCGAGGAGGACTCGCCGGCCCGCCTGATCGAGGCGGTCCGCCCGGACGTCTACGTCAAGGGCGGCGACTACCCGCCGGAGATGGTCCCGGAGGCGCCGCTGGTCCGCCGGCTGGGCGGCCAGGTGCGCACGCTCGGGTACGTGCCGGACCGCTCCACCTCGGCGATCATCGACCGCATCCGCGCCCAGGCGGCCAGCGAGCACCGTGAGGCCGCGCCCGACCCGCACCTTCCCGCCGTGGGCGAGGGCAGGCCGGCGTGACCCGACCGCTGGACCCGGGCACGCCCGAACAGTTCCGCCGGCCCCGCCGGCTGGACGTGCTGATCCCCACCCGCAACCGGCCGGCCGAGCTGGCGGTCACCCTCTCCGGGCTGGCCGCCCAGGAGGGTGTGCCCGGGTTCGGGGTGGTGGTCAGCGACCAGTCCGACGGGGAACCCGCGTACGCGCACCCGGCGGCGGCCACCATGGTGCGGGCGTTGCGCCACCGGGGGCACCCGGTGCTGCTGACCCGGCGGCTGCCCCGGCGCGGGCTGGCCGAGCACCGCTCCTACCTGCTGTCCCGGTCGGCGGCCGAGGCGGTGCTCTGCCTCGACGACGACGTGTGGCTGGAGCCGGGCGCCCTGTCCCGCCTGGTCACCGCGCTGGACGAGCTGGGCTGCGGGTTCGTCGGCAACGCCGTGCACGGGCTCTCCTACACCGACGACGTCCGCCCCGACACCCACCGGCACTACGAGGAGTGGCCGGGCCGGCCGGAGCCGGAGCGGATCCGCCCCGGCACCCCGGAGTGGCACCGGGCGTCGATCCACCCGGCGGCGAACCTGCTGCACGTCACCGAGAAGCTGGACCTGCCGGCGGGCGCGTGGCGGGCGTACAAAATCTCCTGGATCGGCGGCTGCGTGCTCTACGACCGGGCCAAGCTGGTCGAGTCCGGCGGCTTCGACTTCTGGGAGCGGCTGCCCGAGCGGCACCAGGGTGAGGACGTGGCCGCCCAGCTCGCCGTGCTGGAGCGCCACGGCGGCGCCGGTGTGCTACCCAGCGGGGCCTACCACCTGGAGTCGCCGACCACCGTCACCGAGCGGGACGTGGAGGCGTGGGAGGTCGTGCTCAGCGAGTCGACGGCGGAGGTGTGAGCAGCTCCCGGGCCGCCTCCACCACCTCGGCGACCGGCACGTCGGCCACGAACGACACCCGGTGCGGGCACTCGCCGTCGCCCGGGCGGTGCGGGTAGATCCCCGGCGTGCAGTCGACGCCGCAGACCGGGCAGAGCGTGGTCCAGGCGGCGATCGGGCGGTGCCGACCGCGCAGCGGAGAGGCCCCGTTGATCAGGTTGCCGACCCAGAAGATCCCGACGGTGGGCGCGCCCACCGCGGCGGCCAGGTGCAGCGGGCCGGTGTCGTTGGAGACCACCAGCGCGCAGTCCGCGTAGGCCGCGGCCAGCGCGCCGAGGCTGAGCGTGCCGACCTGCGGGCGCACCGGCACGCCGGCCGCCGCAACCACCGCGTCGACCGTCTCCCGCTCGGCCGGGGTGCCGGTGACCAGCACCTCGTACCCGTCCCCGGCCAGCGCCCGGGCGACCTCGGCGAAGCTCTCCGCCGGCCAGCGCCGCCGGGTGTCGGTCGCGCCCGGGTGCAGCGCCACCCGGGGCCGTTCGGGCGCGCCGAGCACCTCGACGGCCTCGGCCCGGTCGGCGTCGGTCACCGCCAGCGCCGGGGTGATCGTGATGGCCGGCGCCCCGACCAGGGCGGCCACCTCCAGATAGCGGATCACCTCGTGCTGGTAGTAGACGTAGCGCAGCCAACGGTCGAGCGGCGGCGCGCCGTCCGCCCGCAGCCCGGCGGTGACCCGGGCGCCGAGCCCGGTGACGAACGGGTTGGAGTTGGCCCCGCCGCCGTGCACCTGCAACGCCAGGTCGAACCGTTCGGTCCGGGCGGCGGCCAGGAACTCCGCCGGGTCCGCCGGGCTCTCGTCCGGGCCGGGGTCCCGGAGGCCGGGCGCGGGCGGCACCACCAGCACCCGGTCCACCGGGCCGGGCCGGTCGCGCCAGAGCGCCGCGTGCCACGGCGCGCCGAGCAGCACGATCTCCGCCGACGGGTACGCGGCCCGCAGCGCGTCCAGCGCCGGCAGCACGAAGATGAAGTCGCCGAGCGCGTTGGCGCGCAGCACGGCGATCCGCTCGACGTCCGGCACGCGCGCGCCGACCGGACCGAGCACCGAGGACGGCGACGGCTCCAGGTCGCGGCGCGGCGACAGACGCACCGAGCTGGGATCGTCGGGCGACGGCTCCGGGTCGCGGCGCGGCGACAGACGCGCCGAGCTGGAGTCGTCGGGCGGGGTGGTCACGCGGCCCCTACGGCCGGTCGATCTCGTCGACCGTGGTGTCCGGGTGGTGCAGCTCCCGGTCCGCGGCCGGGTCGGCCGGGCTCGGCGTACGGCCGGAGGTGGCGCGCGGGCCGGTGCGACCGACGGTGATGGTGCGCGGCGCGGGCCGGGCCGCCCGGGGCAGGTGCACCCGCAGCAGGCCGTGGTCCATCACCGCGTCGATCCGCTCCGGGTCCACCCGGGACGGCAGGTCGACGCGGTATTCGAAGCCGCGGGTGGTGAACCCGCCGGGGATGCCCTGGTCGGCGTTGACCTCGGCCTCCGAGCGGGCGCGTACGCACAGCTCGCGGTCGTCCAGCTCGACGGCCACCTCCTCGGGCGCCACGCCGGGCAGCCGGACGACCACCTCCCAGCCGTCGGCGACCTCGGCCATCTCCACGTCCGGGGTGCCGGAGCGGCCGCCGACCAGGCGGCTCAGCTCGGAGCGCAGTGACTGCAACTCGCCCATCGGGTCCCAGCCCTGCTGGCGTCCCCGCCAGCCCCGCTGTTCCGTCATCGCACGTCTCCGATCCGCTGGGTGGCCGAGGGGGGTCGCAGCGAGCTGGGCGCGTTGAGGTCGTGGTCCGGGTCGACCCCGACGCCGAGCCGGTCGACCAGCTCCCCGCCGAGCCACGCGCTGATGCCGAGGATCGCCACCGCGACCACCTCGATCGCGAACAGCGCGCCGCCGGCCGCCCGTGAGTCCGCGTTGAGCCGGACCGCCCAGACCGCGGCGAAGAGCAGGATCACCGCCACGTTGGCGGCGGCGTGGGTGAGCCCGACCCGCTTCGCGCGGGTGCCGGTGGGCAGGGCCAGCAGGTCGAAGGCGCCGGCCGCCGCGGCCAGCAGGCCGCCGATCAGCCCGACCGTGACGTTCCAGTACGCCACCTCGCCGAGGAAGTCCGGCCCGCCCACGATGTCGATCAGGTCGAAGATCACCGCGGTCACGAAGAGCCCGACCGGGAACATCACCAGCATCGGATGCACGGGATGGCCGAGCACCTTGAGTCGGCTCTCCATCACGGCCTCCATCCGTCGCGTCCGGACACGCGCTGCGATCCGGTCCCTACCCGTCGGCACCGGGGGCAAACCCGGCGTTCGACGCGCTCTCCTAGGCTGACCCTGGCGGATCCCGGCCCGTTGCGGGCCGAAACCGTCGTCAAGGTCAACGGACGGGGGAGGAAGACGTGACGACAAGGGAGATCACCAACCCTGAGGAACTGCGCGACCTGCTGGGCGCGCCGATGCCCCGGGCGGTGACGAAGGAACGCCGTACGCTGCACGCCCGCGACCGGGAGTGGCTGGCCGCCTCACCGTTCTGCCTGATCGCCACCGCCGGCGCGGACGGCAGCTGCGACGTCTCGCCGAAGGGCGACCCGCCCGGTTTCGCGCTCGTGCTCGACGACACCACCATCGCCATCCCGGAGCGGCCCGGCAACCGGCGGGCCGACGGCTACCGCAACATCCTGGCCAATCCGCACGTCGGGCTGATCTTCCTGATCCCCGGCCGCACCGACACGCTGCGGATCAACGGCCGGGCCCGGCTGGTCGGCGACGCGCCCTGGTTCGCCGACATGGAGGTCAAGGGCCACCGGCCGGTGCTCGCCGTGGAGGTGGCGGTCGAGCAGATCTTCTACCACTGCGCGAAGGCGTTCCTCCGCTCCGCGCTGTGGCAGCCGGAGACCTGGCAGCCGGACGTGCTGCCGTCCCGGCCCCGGCTGGTCAAGGAGGTGGAGGCGGTGGCGGAGAGTCTGGCCGACCTGGAACGGCACTACGGCCCGGGCTACGCCAGAACCCTCTACACCTGACCCACGCCGCCCGCCCGGGCGGGTCGGTCAGCTGGGTGGCGTGAAACGTGTCGGCACCCCGACGTCCGACAACGCCCGGGCGAGGTGCGGGGCCGTGGTCCGGACGTAGGCCGCGCCGATGTGCGAACCTCCGCGGTAGATGAGGACGTTGCCGAACACCACCGGGCACCGGTCCGTCGGGCAGAGAGCGTCGAACAGGTCGATCATCTTGACCCCGGGCAGCCCGGCCACCGCCTTCCGCTGCATCTGGTAGGACGGGTCCTGGTCGTGGCGCGCGCGGTCGAACGCGCAGGCCGACAGGCGCTTCCGGTTCTTGTCGGCGCACGGCACGGCCGGCCCCGGGTAGGGGTTGTTGGCCATCACGACGATCTTGACCCCCGCGGACTGGAGTTTCTTCCACGACGACCGGACGCCCGCGATCATCGCGTCGACCGTCGGCCCCTTGCCGGCCGCGTCGAGGGCGGTCGCCGCGGACTGGGAGGTGACCACGTAGTCCGGGCGCTCCTGAACCAGCCTGTCGAGCAGCGTCCGGTTCCACTCGATGCAGTCGGCGTTGGGCAGCCCGGACCCGTCGCCCTTCATGACCTGGGCGCTGGTGAACGCACAACCCGCCTTGGCGTTGACCACCACCTTCCAGTCGTTCTGCTCGGCGAGCACCTGGAACGCCGGCAGCCACTGGTCCATCTTCGAGTCACCCACCAGAGCGACGGTGGTCGCCCCGTTCGGGTTGCCGTAGGTGCAGGACAGGACCTCGGCGCCGAGGACCTCCTGGAAGCACTTGTCCTTCTTGGTGTCGGGCACGTCCAGAAAACCCTGCCGGATCCGCAGCGGATCCGGCGTGATGACATCGAACTGCTCCGGGACCGGACCGATCGGGGCGATGCCGGGGGTGGTCGACAGCAACGCGGCACCCGGCGCGTACCGGTTCTTGGTCGGCGTCGCCGCGGCCGCCCACGCGCCGATCAGGAGCAGGGCGAGGCCGGCGCAGATCCCGGCCAGGGTGAAGTTGCCGCCGAGACTCAGCGCGAGACGCGGCGAGGTGGAGATCTTGCGCGAGTAGCGGAGGGGGTTCTCCACCAGTCGGAAGGTGAGCCAGGCGGGCACGACCGACGCGGCCGCCACCAGCAGGCCCCGGGTCAACGACAGGTTCCCCCAGTAGGCCTCGGCCACGACGAGCATCGGCCAGTGCCACAGGTAGAGCGAGTACGACAGGTCACCGACCCACCGGAACGGACTCGTGCCGAGGAGCAGGACCGGACCACGCGAGCCCGCCGCCGCACCCGCCGCGATCACCGCCGCCGCGCCGAGCGTGGGCAGCGCGGCCGCGTACCCGGGCCATGCCGTCTTCGCCGTCACCAGCAGCGCCGCCGCCACGATCGCGGCGAGCCCGAGCCATCCCAGGACGAGCGCCGCCGCCCGCGGCATCCGCGCTGCCCGGACCGCGATCAGCGCGATGCCCGCACCGACGGCGAGTTCCCACAGCCGGGTCGTGGAGACGAAGAACGCACGCGCCGGGGAGTTCGCCGTCTCCAGGATCGACCAGACGAACGACGGCACCGCCAGGACCGCGAGACCGACCCAGAGGACCGGACGCACGTTCGACCGCCGGAGCGTGCGCGCCGCGAGGATCGCCAGCACGATCAGCAACGGCCAGAGCAGGTAGAACTGCTCCTCGACGGCCAGCGACCAGAAGTGCTGCACCGGCGAGGTCACGGCGTTGTCGGCGGCGAGGTAGTCGACGGCGCGGTCGGCGAAGCGCCAGTTGACCACGTATACCGCCGCGGCGGCGATGTCGCCGCCGATGACCTGCCAGTCGCTACGGGGCACGAACAGCCACACCGCCGCCGCGGTGGCCGCGAGCACCACCGTCGCGGCGGGCAGGATCCGCTTCGCCCGCCGTGCGTAGAAACCGATCAGGGAGAGCCGGCCGGTCCGCTCGATCTCGTTGACGATCTGCCCGGTGATGAGGAAGCCGGAGATCACGAAGAAGACGTCCACGCCGACGAAGCCGCCGGGGAGGAACGACCACCCGGCGTGGTAGAGCAGCACCAGCCCGACCGCCACGGCACGGAGCCCGGCGACGTCCGCCCGGAAGCGGCTGGGCGTCGACTCCCGCCGCGGCTCGTGTCCGGACGCCGCGCCCGCTCTGGGGGCCGGGACACCAGACCCCTCGAGGGGGAGACCTTCCCGTGCGGCAACTCTCGTCAACTCCGGGGAAGTCATCGCGGTCCTCAAAAGTCTCAGGGCACTGGCCAGGGAACGATAGCGGCTCGTCAGGTGAGCGGGCAATTGTGGTCGATCCGCGTCGGCGGCCCCGTCGAGACATTCGGCGGGCGTCCGGTTAGGCCTGATCTGCGGGGGTACCGATCCCGGTGCAGACGACGGGACGCAAAGGAGTGGTCATGACCAGGAAGGTCGAGAAGTCCATCGACGTCGACGTGCCGGTCACCACCGCGTACAACCAGTGGACCCAGTTCGAGGAGTTTCCCCGGTTCATGGGTGGCGTGCGCGAGGTGCGCCAGCTGGACGACCGGCGGACGCACTGGATCGCCGAGATCGCGGGCGTGCAACGCGAGTGGGACGCCACCATCGTCGAGCAGGTGCCGGACCGGACGGTGGCCTGGGCGGCCACCGACGGCACCACCAACGCGGGCACGGTCCGCTTCGCGCCGCTCGACACCGAACGCACCCAGGTCCACCTGCTCCTGGAGTACGAGCCGGAGGGGCTGGTCGAGCAGGCCGGCGAGCGGTTGCACCTGGTGGACCGGCAGGCCGAGTCCGACCTGGCGCGGTTCAAGGAGTACATCGAGGGCCGGCAGGTGGAGTCCGGCGGGTGGCGCGGCACGATCGCTCCGGGCGGCCTCCCCGACCCGTCCGAGGAGGCCGACCTGCCCGATCCGGCGGCGCGGCACCGTGCGGACACCGACGAGGAACCGCCGCCGCCGGAGACCGAGCCCGAGGAGGCGACGGCTCGGATCCCGGCCTCGCGGGGCGCCGACAGCCCGCGATAGACCTTTCTTCCTCCCTGCCGGAGTGGGCCCGGCGGACCGGCCGCGTGGCCGTGCCCGCCGGGCCCGCTTCGTTCCGCGTATTCACGCTTGCCGCTCCCGCCGCGGGCGGCGAGACTCCGGGGCGTGGATCTCGACCGGATCGTCGCCGCCCTGGACCGCCTGTTCGAACTCGACACGGCGCCGCCGGACACCGCGATGGCCCGCCACCTGCCCCGCGTCCACGAGGAGGTCGGCACCGACTGGCGGGGCTTCGTCGAGCCCAGGTTCGCCGAGCGTTTCAACGGGTTGATGCGGCGCGGACGGCCCGACGTCGGAACCGTGTACGGCGCCTGCTTCCCGTCGGCCGAGGTGCTCGACGCCTGGCTGGCCGTGGCCGAGCCGGGTGACCTGCTGGTCACCCACCACCCCATCGACGTCCGCAACGGCTCCCCGGAGGACGACACCTGGGCGGAGGGCTTCGTACCCATCGACCCGGCGCGGCTGCGGGCCGTGGCCGAACGAGGGCTCTCCCTGTATTCCTGCCACGCGCCGATGGACGTCTCGCTGCGGGTCGGGACGGCCGCCGCCGTGGTGGAGGCGCTGGACGGCACCGTCGTCGACCGGTTCTGGCCGTACGGCGACGGCCACGCCGGGCTGGTGGCCGACGTCCCACCGGTCAGCTCCGCCGCGCTCGTGCGGCGGGCGCGGGAGCTGTTCGGCGTGACCACCGTCGAGGTGGAGGGCGCCACCCGGGACGTCGTGACCCGGGTGGCGGTGGTCGGCGGCATCGGCGACCACGTCGAGCAGATGGCGCTCGCCGAACGACTCGGCGCGCAGGCGTACCTCACCGGCGAGCTGCACGTCCGAATCGAGGGCGAGTACGGGCGGAGCAAGTTCGCCGCCGTCCGGGCCTTCGCCGCCACCACCGGCATGACCCTGATCGGGGTCTCCCACGCGGCCAGCGAGCACCTGGTCGTCGAGACCCAGTTGCGTCGCTGGTTCGCCGAGGAGCTCGGGCTCACCCTGCACCCGATCCGGGAACCGCGCTGGTGGCGGTGACCGGTCACCGGCGGCCGGCGAGCACCGCCTCCGCGTACTCCCAGAGCCGGTCGGCGGCGGCCGGGTCGAC
This sequence comes from Micromonospora sediminicola, assembly GCF_900089585.1. Lineage (NCBI taxonomy): Bacteria > Bacillati > Actinomycetota > Actinomycetes > Micromonosporales > Micromonosporaceae > Micromonospora > Micromonospora sediminicola. Next base: position 2,018,357 of record NZ_FLRH01000004.1, read on the forward strand.
GGCGTGGGCCGCCACCCCGCCGGTCGCCTCCGGACCGCCGGCGACCACGTCGGCCTCCTGGTTGTCGTCGAAGTAACGACCGGTGACGCCCTCGACCAGCGGCGACGCGGCGAGCAGCACGGACGTCGCCGCCCCCTGGGCGGCCGTCTTGTAGTAGGGCTGCTCGATGCGGTTGCCCGCCTCGTCCATCGCCCCGAAGGCGCGCAGCGTCTCGTCGTCCATGTGGCGCTGGAGGTTCGTGGTGATGAAGCCCGGGTTCAACGCGTTGGCGGTGATCCCGTCGCCACCCCACCGGCGGGCGATACCCACCGCGAGCAGGACCTCGGCGGTCTTCGACCGGCCGTACGCGGCCCAGGTGTCGTACGGCTGCCGCTCGAACTGCGGGTCGTCGAAGTCGAACGCCTCCCGCAGGTGCGCGCCGGAGCTGACCAGCACCACCCGGGCCGACCCGGCCGCCCGCAGGTGCGGGTGCAGGCCCCGGACGAGCGCGAAGTGGCCCAGGTAGTTGGTGGCCAACTGGAGTTCCCACCCCTCGGCGGTGAGCTGCCGGGCGGGAATCGCCATCACGCCCGCATTGGCGACCAGCGCGTGCAGCGGGCCGTCCCAGCCGGCGAGGAACGCGTCCACCGAGGTCAGGTCCGCCAGGTCGAGCGCGGCGGCGTGGACGCGGCCGGCGAACTCCGCCACCAGCGGCTCCGCCCGGGCCGGAGCACGGGTGGCGACCGTGACCTCCGCGCCCGCGCCGGCGAGCGCCCGGACCGTCTCGGTGCCGATACCGGAGGCTCCGCCCGTGACGATCATGCGGCGGCCGGTCAGGTCGACGCCGTCGAGGATCTCGGCCGCCGTGGTGCGGGCCGTGAACGGGGTGCTCAGTCGGAAGGTCTCTGTCATGACCTCCACGCTAGGGGCGGGACCGCTGGACTGTCCGTACTCTGGAATCCGCCACTCTTTAGCGGGCGTCCAGGGAGGGAGGTCGCGTGGATCCGCTGGACGACGTGCTCGCGCTGCTCGACACGACGAGCCACGTCTCGGCCGCCCTGTCCGCCGGCGGGCGCTGGGCGGTGCGCTTCGACCCGCCGACCGGGGTCAAGTTCAACGCCGTACGGCGCGGACGCTGCCTGCTGCGGGTGGACGCCGCGCCGGAGCCGGTGCCGCTCGACGAGGGCGACTGCTTCCTGCTGACCCGGCCGGTCGGCTACACCCTGGCCAGCGACCCCGACGTGCCGGCCGAACCGGCCGGACCGATCTTCCGGGCGGCGGCCGACGGGCCGGCCCGGGCCGGCTCCGGCGACGAGGTCCTGCTGGTCGGCGGCGCGTTCTCCTTCACCGACCGTTCCCGTGACCTGCTGCTGGACGGCCTTCCACCGGTCATCCACGTGCCCGCGACGACGAAGGAGGCGGAAACCGTCAGGTGGGCGGTCGGGGAGATCGACGCCGAACTCCGCCAGGGTCGCCCCGGCGGACGGCTGGTCGCCGAACACCTCGCGCTGGTCATGCTGATCCGGATCCTGCGCCTGCACCTCGACCGGGGAACCCCGTCCGGCTGGCTGGCCGGTCTGACCGACCCCGTGGTGGCCCCGGCCCTGCGGGCGATGCACGCCCACCCGGAACGGCCGTGGACCGTGGCGGCGGTGGCCCGCTCCGCCACCGTGTCCCGCTCGACCCTGGCCGCCCGGTTCAAGCAGGTGGTCGGGTGCGGCCCGCTGGAATACCTCACCGGGTGGCGGATCGAGCTGGCCGCCGACCGGCTCCGCCGCTCCGAGGACACCGTGGCCACCATCGCCCGCGCCGTCGGGTACGGCTCGGAGAGCGCGCTGAGCGTGGCGTTCAAGCGGGTCACCGGGCTCTCGCCCCGGGCGTACCGGAACCGGACGGCCTGACGCCCGCCGACGGTCTCCCGCCCTACCTGGTCTGCTCCAGCGCAGCCCGGGCCGCGTCGACGAAGGAGTCCCGGCGCCTCGCCCGTTCCTCGATCGCGGTACGTCGCCACGGCCCGTGGACGTCAGCCGGCGCAACGCCGTCCGACTCCGCGGCGACCTCGCCGACCAGTCGCCGCTGCTCACGGGACTCGCCGTTGATGCTCGCGGTGACCAGCTCCGCCTCCCGGGCGACCTCCTCCGGCCCTTCGAGCAGGACGATGTTGTACGCCTCGTCGAGACCCCGCAGCGCCTGGTACGTCTCCCCGTGGCCCGCCCCACTCTCCTGCCGCCAGTTCCGGTCGAGACTGCGGTACGCCTGGTCGCACGCGCCGAGGAACCCGACGTACGCGTCCCGGCGCCGCTGCGCCCTCTCCGTCGCTCGCTGCTCCGCCCGCTCCTCCCGAGCCCCGGTGAGATGGCTCGTGACCTGGCGACGGGCGGCCCACGCACCGATCACCCCGGTCATCCCGGCGGCGGCCAGAGTGGACATGGAGGTGATCAGCGCTACGGCGACCGTGTCCTGCACGCCATTCATGATCGCCCATCGGGCGGGCACGGGCAGGCCTCCGGCCCTCGCCGGCACGGCGGTCAGCCTGATCGGCTAACCCTGTAGGTCTGCTTGTGGCGTCCAACCGTGGCGACGGTCCGCGGGCGGGGGCCAGATCGGGACGAACGCGTCCTCCGGCCAGTCCGGCGGCACCGTGCGACTGAGGGACATGAACACCGGACCGTGCGGGGTGTCGACACGCCAGTTCTCCCACTGGTCCAGATCGTGCGACGCGAACCGGGCCAGCAACCGCACCAGCTCCCGGACCTCCGCGTCGGTCAGCGGCCCGCCCGGATCCACGCTCTCCATGCGGCCACGATCCCAGACCACGCCGACCGGCGGCGATACGGTCGATCCGGCTGCCCTCGCCGCCGGCCTGGCCCGCAACCGGGCAGAAGCCTCCTGCACTGACCATGATCCGACCCGTCGGGAGTACGGAATGAGCCTCGACATCGCGGTCACGGCCGCTGACCCGGCCACCAGCGGCCCTGTTAGCTTCGCTGGCATGACTGAGCAGATCACCGCCGGGCAGTTCCACGAGGCCGACGGTGTCGAGGACTGGCGGTCCCTCTACCACCTGGTCTCGGCCCACTTCCGGACCGGTTCGCTGGCCGACGGCGTTGCGCTCGTCGACGAGATCGGTCAGCTCGCCGGCGAGACCGAGCAGCAGTACCTGAGTATCGACCTGCGCTCCACCGGCGTCACCGTGTCCCTGTCCCGGCGCGACATCGGGCTGGCCCGCCGGATCTCGGCCGCCGCCAGGGCACTGGACATCCCCGCCGACCCGACCGCCGTGCAGCTCATCAACGTCACCCTCGACGCACTCGTCAGCGCGGAGGTGCTGCCGTTCTGGCGGGCACTGCTCGGATACCGCCAGATCGGCGACGACTACCTGGCCGACCCGGCACGTCGCGGCCCAGGCTTCGGGTTCCAGACCATGGACGCGGCGCGTCCGCAACGCAACCGCATGCACCTCGATGTCGCCGTCCCACACGATCAAGCCGAGGCCCGCGTCGCCGCCGCCCTGGCCGCGGGCGGCCACCTCGTCTCCGACGCGCACGCGCCGAAGTGGTGGATCCTCGCCGACGCCGAGGGCAACGAGGCATGCGTCGCCACCTGGGTCGGCCGCGAGTAGCGCCGTCCCGATCACACTTCCAGCCCCGACACCACCGGTCCACAGCCTTGACGAGCCCGCTGTCGACCTTGAGAAACGGCGAAGCCCAGGCCAATGACCTGGGGTTCTGCACCGAGCCGCCTGACGGAATCGAACCGTCGCCCTACGCATTACGAGATCAAGATGGGCAACGCGACGAGCTGCGCGGATGGGCTTCTAGCAGCGGAAATGCCTCTCGGCACCTCTCATCACTCCCCCACCGTCCATCGACCTCTTGCGGACCAGATGCGGACTGCACATCCCTGAGCCGTCGTGATCGAATACGCGGCTATGGGGTTGGATGAGTGCCTGACGGAGTTGCTGGTCCAGCTCGGGGATCACGGCCTGGTCGCCATCGTCAAGATGGACGGCGAGCGCGAACGGGGGCGCTGGACCGTTCTGGTTTCGGGCAAGCCGCTGGGCGGGGAATTCGTGCGGTGGGACGGCGACGACTTGGACACCGGGCTATCCAGGGTGATGGCCAAACTTCAGGAGCGGTTTCCGGGACTGCTCAACTGAGCTACGGCCTGGAGGTCAGAAGAAGATCAGGGATGGCTGGTCGGGTGGCTGCGCCCCTGGTCAGCCTGTCCGTCATTGTCGGCCACTGTCCGGGTCGGCGGGCGGGCTTGGCTGTACAGATGGCTGTATGGCCGGGTCCTGGGCCATAGGGCAACCAGCGCTAGATGCGCGACGGCCAGACCGCTACCGTCCTCGACGTGAACATGGCGGAATTCTGGCAGTTCCTGGAGCGGTCAGCCGCGGAGACGACCGACCCGGCCCAAAGGCTCGACTGGTTGGCATACCGACTCAGCCACGTCTCTCTTGACCACATCGCGGACTTCCAGCTCCACCTAGAGGCTGCACGTCGCCCGATCGACACCTACGCCATGTGGGGCGCAGCCAACCAGATCATGGACGGCCTCTGTAGCAGCGACGCGTTCTGGTACTTCCAACCATGGCTCATCGGCCAGGGGCAGCGCTGGTGGCATCACGCCGCCCAAAACCCCGACAACCTCGCCGACCTGCCCGCCGTTCGTGCGCTCGCCGGCAGCAGCCCCCGTGAATGGCCCAACGCGGAATGGCCGCACTGGGAAGAACTCGCCTACGTGGCACCCCGCGCCTACGACCACATCACCGGGCGTGAAGACAGCCTCGAAGAAGCGCTGGATGCCCGGGGCCACCGCACGTACTCCGACCCGGAACCAACCGATCAACCCTGGGACAGCGACAGCCTCGCCCAGATCGAACAACGTCTGCCGCGCCTCGCGCGCATGTTCCCCCGCCAGCAATACGTGAAGCCCTGATCGGCGGGTGCTGGGCTGGGCAGAAGTGATAGAGCGGATCTCCTCGTCGGGCAGGCGGCATCTCTGAGGAGGGCCGGGGTTCGGGGCAGCGCCCCGAGGTCTTCAACGTCTGGCAATCCCGAAGCGTGGCCGGCCGGCCCGGCCGATGCCGGCCGGAGGTCGCCAGCAGGCCGGGGCCGGGCCGGCGCGGCCCGCTTTGCGGGCCGCCTTGATCCGATAAAGCGGAATTCCGCAACGCAACGTAGGTACTGCGTGTCCTCCGTCGGCTGACGTGCGACACGCCAGGCGATCTGCGACATGCGCGAGTGGCAGCAGATCTGGATACCCAATCGCGGGCGCTGGCCGTGGCGTCAAGCGACGCAAAACTCGTTGCCCTCGGGGTCCTGCATGACGACGTGACCGAGCACGTCGCCGTACCACTCCTCCCGGATTACCGTCGCGCCGGCGGATACCAACGCGGGGACCTTCTGCTGGATCAGTCGTGCCCGCTCGGCCATGTCCCAGGGGCCTGGACCGGCCACCCGGAGGTCGATATGCATGCGGTTCTTGCTGGACTTGCCCTCGGGCACCTTCAGGAAGCTCATGGCAGGGCCTTGGCCGTCCGGGTCGACGATGGAGGCGTTGTCGGGCTCGTCGAAGCCAGGTTCCTTGACATAGCCGAGGGCGAGCGCCCAGAAGGCAGCTATCCGCTGCGGATCGTCGGCATCGCATCCCAAGGTCCAAAGAGTCGCCATGACGCCAAGGTACGGGGGCCCGCGACTGGCTGTCATCGGCGAGATCCCCTGCTCCCCGGTCTGCCCCACGCGTCCGCCAGGCGATCGAGCGACTAGCTCCGAGGGCGTGAGCCGCCCGCACGATGAGCTTGCGAGCATCCTCGCGTAGCCGCCTCCATCCAGAGTTTCTCCATGGCTTTGACGTACGCCGCGGCTTCCTCGTCGCGATGGACGTGTACGCGGGCCTGTTCGGTGACGACCTGGACGCCGTCCCCAACCGGCCAGCAGTCGCGGCGCGGGATGCGGACCATCTGCGGACCGGCACGCCCGGCGGCGGTCTCGTGGACCTTGAGAAACGGCGAAGCCCAGGCCGATGACCTGGGCTTCCGTACCGAGCCGCCTGACGGAATCGAACCGTCGACCTACGCATTACGAGTCGGCTGCCCGGACCTGGTCCAGCGTTGGTTCCTCACGCCCGGCATCGCGTCGCTGTCCGCGGTCGTCCGCTCAGGTTTGCTGGGTTGGCTGCTCGCTTGGCTGCTCGGACAAATCCAGCTCCTGCAATGGTCCGCATAAGGCTGCTTACCTCGGGCGCTTGACATGGATGCAGTACTCCGCGCATTACTGGCCGAATACCACAATACGGACAGGGCCTTGTAAGGGTGCCATCCTGTGGTAAGCTCTCCGTCAACGCCACTTGCGACGTGGGTGGCGACTATATTGCTAGGCCCTTTAATCCGTAACAAAATGTGGGTAGATTCTTTGCCTTAATTTTGTTATGTGGAGGGGGTCCATTTGTGCTGCCCAAAAACGGGCAGAAGGAGGTGATGAATGGAAGAAATTCCGAAGGAAGTTGGACGGACGGTCCGGGCCGCAATAAAAGGCTGGCCCGAAACCATCCGGCTCTGCGTCCTCTTCGCGGCGGCTACCGCGGCTTGGACGTTCTACCAACTACTCACGAGGTAGACACTACAGGGTAGGGGATCTGGTCGGCGTCGTCCAGCCAGGTCCCCAACACCTCCCAGCCTCTCGCTTACAAGTTCTGTGCACCTGGTGTAACCGCGTCCATCTGTGTGTGCAACCTTGGGCTACTGTCCGCCGCCCACCCCTCAGCGGCTGTCCCGGTCCAGGCCGGTTGCTGTCACCCTTGCTGTCGCCAGCCGTGCTGAACTCACGGCTTGAGCTGGAATCGAGATAGGTACTTGCGCAACATCGATAAGCTACGGATGTGTCGCGTCGTCGCCATCCCAGCCGCACTCAGCTCGGAGTCGGCCTATTGGTGCTTGCCCAGCCTGTCGTCGAGGTCGTAAAGATCGCAGCAGGCTTCGCTGACCGACCAACTCCCTGGCAACTCGTCTCGACAGGCGCGGTGGCGCTGCTCGTTGGTGGGCTTGCCGCCTTCCAAGCAGCGGCTCCGGCTTCAAAAAAACTTTTGCTATGTAACACAGTGACCGCATAAGCCGTTACACCTCGATGCAGTGCCGACAACAGCCGTCGGGCTGCTCGCATAGCTGCTCCGCAGGCCCTCCCATGCTGTGGCAGGCTGCCGACCGTACAGGCCGAACTCTGAGCTCTTGTGGGTGTCAGTTGTGCCCGGCTAGTGCCCGACGATCTTGCTTGGCTCGTCCTGGGCGCGACCCCCTGCATGGCCCCGCTCCCGGCCCGCGAGCCGCAGACGGGGCCCAGCAGGAGAGGTATTTCGAGACTGACAAGCAGGCAGCCAAGGAGGCGCACAGCCACGGAGAGTAGCGGCCAGGTGCCATTCCAAGGGGTTTTGCAAGTTAAGGGCAAGTGAGAGCGTTCGGTGAAAACAGCAGGTCAACGGGGGTCTTGGAGGCGCCTGCGCGTCGACGGCTGCGACAGGCTGCAAGTGGAGCGCTAACTCTCCGTATTCCTCCCTGCGGCCCAGAAGGGCACATAGTCCCGGTAGCGAGGTGGGGCTGAGGTGTCCCGAATCGCAATCTTGCCATCTTCGATGGCTTCCTTGATGATGCGAGAAGCCTTGGGTAGGTCTGAGCCCGGAATCCCGAATCGCTCTCGAACGGAGGCGTTCGTCACCTTTTCTCGGTTAACCCATCGCAAGGCCGCATGCAGGTAGGTTGCGCGCACTCGATCCTCGCGGTCCATGTCCTTAAGGTCCCGATGAGCAAAGAGGACGATCCGGGTGTTCTCGTCTGTGACTTCTACCAGCGGCGCAGGAAGCTGGTAGTACTCAATCTGGAAAGCTACCTTGTCCCAGCCGCTGCCACGTTCTTCGCAGATTCCCGCGCGTCTCATAAGCCCCGCAAGTCTTTCGTTGCGAGACCTTGGTGGGGTATCGACAAATCGCCAGTGATCCATTAGAGGTTCGCCGGGATTGGAGATTTCGAGGCGATCCTCAAATATTTCCACCATCGGGCCCGCTCCTGTAATGGCGAAGTCCTGGTGGACTAGAGCGTTTGCAAGCAACTCGCGAACTGCCAGGTCCGGGAACATCCGCACGGTTTGTCGTAGCGCAACTCGAATTACTTCATTAGACGGCAGCCTGGAGAGCAGGTAATCGACGGCACCTTCGAATCCCTTTGCGTATCCGAAAGTTCCAACCTGCTCACGGATGGTGTTGACTCTATTCGATCCTTGATAGTGAATTATCCGGAGGGCCTTCCTTCCGAGTGGACCGAAACTTGTAAGGTCGCGAGCAAACAGGATCGCACCCATGTTGGTGATGTTCCAACGCCCGGTGGTTGTCTCAGTGATGATTGATTCGGAGGCCAATACGGCCAACACGTCCAACGGGTCTGCGGGAGCTGGCATATCAAGTAACTTGAAATACGCATCAATATCGATGAACTTCGCGATGTCATTGGAGGCTACGTCAGCCTTTGCCACACCGCTCTCGAAGTCCGTCCGATCAAACACTTGCCACAGTCGCCGCTCGTGGTCCGGGAAGCTCTGCAGCCTCTTCTTGTAAGAGCCGATCCTGATGTACTCGCCACCCTTGAACGAGATTGGCCGATGCGCGGCTGGCGATATCTCCAATAACACCAAAGGGGTTCCACTGACTGAGAATTCAAAGAATTCGAAATGAATCTGAGGATCCAGCAGCCGAACAAGCCAGGGCAGAAAGTCTTCGTTGCCGATCTTCTCAGTTTTCGGCTTGAAGGACGTTCCCACCAGGGCGTGGCTCTCGTCGCTGATTCCCCACAACATGTAAGCGCGATCTTTGCGATGCAGGGCAGCCGAGTTGGAGAGCGCAGACACGTACTGGCCGATTCCCTCCAAGTCAGAATAGTTTTCCTTAAACTCGACCCATTCCGTCTCCTGCGGCAAGGCGCTTAGAGCCCGCACGAGCTCTTCCAGCTGCTCCTGGCTCCGGCTCACCAACCGCTCCCTCAATAGCGCGCCCCGTGCGCGTGGCAACTCATGATGTCCGTCCGAACACGCGTGAGGCTAGCCCATCAGCATGACACCGACTGCGTATCGCCATCCCGTATGCCGTCGACCCGCCCTTCGGGGAGCGGGCCGCCGCCCGGCCCGCCACGTCAAACGGACCTTGACGCAGGTTCGGACGCTGGCGGGTCGGGCGGTGGTTTGCTCGGCTTGCCCGGGTCGATGGCAGGCGGGATGGCTTTCCTCCCTGACTACCCACGGACCCGGCGGCTGCCGACGATCTTCGGCCATCCTGGAGCCGGAGCGCCCCCGCCGGAGGCGCCCTAACCACAACCCCGCGACCGCCGCCAGCTCGTCGACGTGGCCGGCGTGCGCTCCCTTACGCCGCGCGGGTCGTGGCCGCGCGGCCCGGCCGGCTGCCGGCCCACCACCCCACCACTCAACGGTCTGTCGTTCTGCGGCGGCCCTCCGGGCTTCCCGCTCTCCGCGCCAGCCGCCGGGCGTTCGGCGTGACGGCCGCAGAGCGACAGCGGCAGCGGTCGGCGCGCGCCCTGGCGGCGGCGCGTGCGGCCCGTTCAGGGCCGCCTTGAAGACGTACAGAAACTTTGAACGGGGATTCTGGGAGGGTGCTGTCCGGTCTCGGGACCTGCGTGACACATCGGTGTCAGGACCTGGGTGACACTCCGCCGAGTGTTGGTGGAGATGAGCGTGATGGAACAGCGGTATCGAGCCGTCCAGGACGTGCTTGCCGGATCCACGGTCACGGACGTCGCCGAACGATTCGGGGTCTCCCGCCAGGCGGTGCACCGCTGGCTGGCCTGGTATCAGGACGAGGGCTTGGAAGGGCTGGCGGACCGGTCCAGCCGGCCGCGTTCCTCGCCTGGCCAGACTTCTCCTGAGGTGGAGGCGCTGATCTGTGAGCTGCGCCGGGATCACCCGCGATGGGGTGCCCGTCGCCTGCTCTATGAGCTTGGCCGTCGTGACTGCCCGGGTCCGATCCCGTCTCGGATCACCGTGCATCGGGTGCTGATCCGGCACGGCCTGGTCGATCCGACACCTCGCCGGCGTCGGCGTGAGGACTACCGGCGATGGGAACGTGGCCGGCCGATGGAACTGTGGCAGATGGACATCGTCGGCGGTATTCAGCTGGCCGATGGCGGTGAGGCGAAGGTCGTCACCGGCGTGGACGACCACTCCCGGTTCTGCGTCATCGCCGCCGTGGTCCGCCGGGCCACCGGTCGGGCGATCTGTCTCGCCTTCGCCGAAGCCCTGCACAGGTTCGGGATTCCCGAAGAGGTCCTCACGGACAATGGCAAGCAGTTCACTGCCCGGTTCGGCCGCGGCGGCGGTGAGGTGATGTTCGACCGGATCTGCCGAGAGAACGGCATCACTCACCGGCTGACCAAGCCCCGCTCACCGACCACCACCGGCAAGGTCGAACGGTTCCACCAGACCCTGCAACGCGAACTACTCGACGACGTCGAGGTCTGGGCCACCCCGGAAGAGGCCCAAGCAGCGATCGACGTGTTCCGGCACGAATACAACACCGAACGGCCGCACCAGTCCCTCGGGATGGCGTTCCCGGCCGACCGTTTCACCGCCCAGCCGGCTGAGGAACAGCTGCCGCTGCGGCTGCCGCCAGCGCTGGCCACCACCATCCCTGCACCCCGCCGGCCACTGCCAGCAACACCGGCACCGACGCCTCCAGCACCCGCCGGGCATGCCGTCGCCCCGCCAGTGCCGGTGGCCGCCAGCGGGGACGTTGGCCTGGCCGTAGAGGTCACCCGCCTCGTTCCCGCCTCGGGCAACCTCACCGTCTGCGGACAGCAGTTCTGGCTCAGCCCCACCCGCGCCGGACTTCCGGTGACCCTCTGGGCCGACACCACCGTCGTTCACCTGCTCGTCGACGGCGTCCGACTCAAGACCGTCCCGTCCCGACTTACCCCTGCGCACCTGCGCCAGATCCTCGCCGACGACGGCCAACCGGCCGGGCCACCACCGATCACCACCGGCACCATCCAGGCCGGCGCCCCGATCGAGGTCGAACGGCTCGTCAACGCCACCGGCCTGATCGGCCTCGCCGGCCGGCAACACCCCGTCGGCTACCACTTCGCCGGCAGGCGCGTCACCGTCCGCCTCGACCGCGGCCTCATGCAGATCACCGCCGACGGCGTCCTGCTGCGCAGCCTGCCCAACCCGCTGACACCGGCCGAAGTCGCCCGCATCCGCGACGCCCGCCCCGCCGGACCACCACCAACACCGGCACCCGAACCCCTGCGGGTCGAACGCCGCGTCAGCTGCCGAGGATCCCTGGTCATCGCTGGTCAACGCATCCACGTCGGCATCGCCCACGCCGGAACCACCCTCACCGTCGAAGCCGCCGACACCACCTTCCGCGTCCACGACGGCGACCAGCTCCTCAGCGAAGTGCCCCGCACCACCACCAAGCCCATCGCCCGGTTCAAGGTCCGCAAACCCGAACCACCCAGACAGAAGACGTCCACCCGGGAAGGGATGGCATGATCACCGGCGTGACCGAACCCCCCGAACTGGTCATCGGACTCCCCAACGACGACCATCTAACGGTCCGCGTCATGGGAAGAATGCACCCCGGCAGCACCGACTACTGGGACGGCAACTGGCTGATCAGCCCGATCTCGGCCCACGTGGGCGGCTTCTCAGCACAGCTCGCCGCCGGGCTACGTGTCGATGAACTACAGACCTTCCGACACGGGCTAGAGCTGATCAACCAACAACTACGCGGCGAAGCAGTGCTCACCTCACTTGAACAATGGATCTCACTGACCGTGACCTGCCGCCCGAACGGCTCGCTGTCCGTCACCGGAGAGCTTGCCGACAATCCCGGCATCGGGAACCGCCTGACGTTCGCCATCACCGGCCTCGACCAGACCAACATCCCAGCGATGCTCACAGCCCTGTCGGCACTCGAAAGTGCCTACCCACTCCTCGGGCAGCCCTGACCCCCCCGTCTGAAGAACCCGTCAGACGGCCAGTCGCAGGAAAACCTCCCTCAACTGATCGCCAGCTACCCTCACCAGAGTTAGCAGTCGTCTAGCCGGACGTGTCACCCACGTCCCGAGACTGACCTGTCACGCAGGTCCCGAGACTCGACAATTCTGGGAGGGTGCTCCCGCCGGCCGGGCCTGACCCGACTTTGAACTGGCCCCGTGCCCTCATGTGGACCCGTCGACCCGGTTGGCGGGGCACCTCTCTCGGCACCTGCACGGGCCGGCGTGGTGACCTGATTAGGGGCTCGGGTTCGTCCCTCATCCCCGTTCTGTCCAGCGTTCTTCTCGTGCGCGGTGGTCGAGCCTTGCCGTCAACGCAGTAGGTAGGAGGCAGCGTGAGCGAGGACCAGCACGTGACCGTCGGGGTCGACACGCACAAGGACGTACACGTCGCGGCGGTGTTGGACCAGACCGGCCGGATGTTGGCCAACAGCAGCTTTCCGACGACGACACGCGGCTACGCGCAGCTCGCCGCATGGGCTGAGTCCTTCGGCACGGTTGCCAAGGTCGGCCTGGAAGGCAGCGGCAGCTACGGCGCCGGGTTGCTGCGGTTCCTGACCGACTACGGCCTGACCGTGATCGAGGTCGACCGCCCGGACCGCTCCACCCGCCGCCGAGTCGGCAAGACCGACACCATCGACGCCGAGTCCGCCGCCAGGGCGGTTATCTCCGGCCGCGCCAGCGGCACCCCGAAGACCCGTCACGCCCAGGTCGAGATGATCCGGGCTCTGCGCGTCGCCCGCCGCGGAGCGATGAAGGCTCGGATTCAGGCCGGAGGCCAGATCGAAGCTCTCATCGTCTCGGCCCCCGAACCCGTGAGACAACTGGTACGCGGGCTGGCCGGCAAGAAACGCATCCGCGCCTGCGCCGCTCTCAGACCCGGCACGGTGTCCGATCCGGCGACCGCCACCAAAGTCGCGCTGCGCAGCCTCGCCCGACGCTGGCTCGCCCTTCAGGCCGAGATCGACGACCTCGACAGCCACCTGACCGCCCTCGTCACCGCCACCGCCCCGGACCTGGTCGCACTACCTGGCATCGGCGTCGACACCGCCGGCCAACTCCTCGTCACCGCCGGCGACAACCCGCACCGCCTGCACTCCGAAGCGGCTTTCGCCCGGCTCTGCGGCGTCGCCCCCATCCCAGCCAGCTCCGGACGGACCGACCGCCACCGCCTACACCGTGGCGGCGACCGCGAAGCCAACCGCGCCCTCTGGCGCATCACCCTCGTCCGCATGCGCTGCCACCAGCCCACCAAGGACTACGTCACCCGCCGAACCGCAGAGGGCAAGACCAAGACCGAGATCATGCGATGCCTCAAGCGCTACATCGCTCGGGAAGCCTTCACCCACCTCGCGCCTCTGCCCAACACAGCAGGCACCATGACCCGGTGCGACCACTGACGGCAGATGAGTTCACCGCCACGATCGGGACACCGCCAACAGCGGTCGACGTCGAGGGGCCTCCTCCGTTCGACTTCTGGCCCTACTACGACGCCATCCCCCATGACCACTTCGCTGGCCACGACTTCAGCCGTGAGGAGGTGACGAACGTCTGGCAGATGCCCGACGGTATCCACCAGCACGTCCTCATCGCGTCCGGAACCCCGAACGTGTTCATGGCACTCGTGCTCAACCTCCGAACAGCATCAGTACTCGGCCACCACCTGCTCGACCTCAACGAGCTATACGGGCTCAATCAGCCGCCCACGACACCGCTTGACGAACAATAGGAGCGTCAACATCGCCGGCAGCCGGCTGTCCGACTCGGCTTGATTCGTGACACCCTGGCTCCACTTGATGGGTGACACTCGGCGGGCCAGACGCTGGCTGCCATGTAGGTTCTTTCGGTGGCTTGGACGTACACCCCCCGAGTTCCGACCGAAACCGCCGCCCCTGACGCTGCGTTCGGCTGGGGTCCCCTCGCCGCCTTCCACTACCTCCTCGCGGCCGAGGAGGGCATCGACCTGTCACAGATGCACGACTTCGGCGGCTATCGACCGTGGGACTCCGTCGAGACACCGATGCGCCTGCTCTTCGACCTGGACTACATCAATGGCGACCACCCCACGTCTAGCTACCCCGCCGTCGCAACGCGCCTTCGGGAGATACACGGGCGATGGTCGACAGGGACCTTCGCCGGCGACTCGCCGAGGTTCGACGGCTGGCGGCAGTACCTCACCGTGAGGCTGAAGCAGCTTGCCCACGTAGTCGATGAGTGCATTCGCATCGACACTCGCATCGCCGTCCGCTGAATCGTCTAGCCGGACGTGTCACCCAACATCTGACACCGATCCGTCACGCATCAAGTGGAGCCCGACATCGCCGGCAGCCGGCAGCCGGCAGCCGGCGGCTGGCCGGCTCCAGGCGTTGGTGAGACCCAGGACGGGATGGCGTGGGTCCGGTGCGCTTCGTACGCTGGCGGCATGACCGCCCTCATCGAAACCGCGCGAGACATGGCACGGCTCTTGCTGGAGGCACCGTTGCCCCGTCGATGGACTCATGTCCAAGCGGTCGCTGCCAAGGCCGATCGGATCAGCGCGGCGGTGCCGGTGGAGGATCGGTCGGTTCTAGTGGCGTCCGCGTGGCTTCACGATGTCGGCTACAGCCCGACCCTCGTGGACACGGGCTTTCACGCTCTCGATGGGGGCCGTTGGTTGCGCCGGGAACGGTTCGACGGGCGAATTGCGGCGCTGGTGGCGCACCACTCGTGCGCCTGGCTCGAAGCAGAGGAACGAGGGCTCGGGCAGGTGCTGGCGGCTGAGTTTCCGAGGGAGGAAACCGCGGTGACCGACGCGCTCTGCTTCTCGGACATGACAACCGGACCGGATGGGCAGGACTTCGCGGTTCTCGACCGGTTGGCTGAAATTCGGTCCAGGTATGGGCCGGAGCACCTCGTCACCAGGTTCATCAAGCGGGCGGAGCCGGAGATGGTTGCCGCCGTCCAGCGGACCCAACGCCGGCTCGCGGGCAGTGTTTCTCAGCCGATGTAGGGCTGCGGGCGGTTCTCGTAGCCGTGATTGACTCGAAGCAGGGTCGACGGGTGGATTTCGAGCGCGGCCAGCTCGTCGCGGGCGACCCATCGAACCTGGCTCGACTCGTCGCTGGGTGTCAGGCCGCCACCTACGGGTGTGGCACGGAAGCAGAGCGAGAACTGTTGTCGCACTTCACCGTTCGTGTATGCGATCACGTGGGCCGGGTCGGAGTACACCCCGACTATCCCGGTGACTTCGATGCTGATTCCGGTTTCCTCCTGCGTCTCTCGTGCTGCCGTCTCCGCGACTGATTCGCCAATCTCTTGGCCACCGCCGGGAAGCGACCACAAGCCGTTGTCGGTGCGTTGGATCAGCAGCACTCGCTCATGCTCGTCGCAGACGAAGACCGAGACAGCCACGACGATGCTGTTGGCCTTCGGTGCGTTCGGGTCGTGGTAGTGCTCGGTTCTCGCCACGGAACTAGGGTGCCATCTCCGAGTCGCCGAGAGGGTACGACGACAAGAGTGCCCGGTCGAAGCTGTCGGCGTAGGTCCTGAACATGTCCCCGCCGGAGATCCGGCGCAGGTGCATGACGGGAGCGTGCGGCGCCGGGATTCCGAGGACGTGTGTATTGACCAGCATCTCGTCGTCGAACCGGTAGATCGAGTTGTAGAGGGTTGTCTCGTGGTACCTGACCTCGACGCCTGGGGTCTCTCTCAGGCGGTCGTAATACTGCCTGACCTGTCGGATCTTGGCTGCCATGACGCCGGGCGCACCCTCCTCGATGCTTCTCCGCTCGATCGTCGGGCGGTCTGGGTCGCCGAGCAGAACGCGGATGGAGACACCGTTGAGCGCCTTCTGCCGGAGGGTGTCGATCAGTCCAGGGTCTTGCTCAACCAGGAAGAGTCCCGCGTACGCGAGAACGTCAATTCGCTCTTCTGCCCTTTCGATGAGCCGGCGCCAGACCTCATATGGCACGGACGACCGCCGCGAGTAGACCTGAATGATCTCGTTCTGCCCCAGCCGGGATGCCTTCTCGGCGGTCACCGCCTTCGGCCAGAGGTATGACTCGCTCTCACGGATGAGCGCGGCGATCGCGTGCCGGTGGCGGGGGTAGGGGGTCCTGTCTTGCGTGATCCAACGCTCGACCGTCTTTGGGTCTACGTCGATCTTCTCAGCAAGCGAAGCAGGGGTCATGCCGTTGCGGAGCATGGCGTCGCGCAGTCGATCGTTCGGCATCAAGCGCCTCCAAGGGACGACTAGGACGCATTTAAGTTAGCAAAGACGTCCCGAGTTGTCCATGTGGTCGGGTGGCTCGTCCCGCTTTCTAGACGAGCCTTATTGGCAGAGGTCACGAGCAAGAGTCCGAAGGGGACTCGCTCAAGCTGGCCCAAGACCCAGGAGGTTTGTTGTGAAGCTGTACGTGGACACCGCGAGCAAGCAGGTCCAGGTGACGAAGGACCCGGAGCCGAAGAACGACCAGAACGGCAACCAGCGGTCGGAGAAGAACACCGGCCGGCTCATGTGGTCGACCCAGGTCTTCGTGCTCGACGAGACCGGCGGCGAGATCATCACCATCACCACGGCGGGAGAGAAGCCGAACGTGACGGTGGGGCAGCTCGTCGCGGTCGAGCAGTTGGAGGCCATCCCGTGGGCGACCAACGGGCGCAACGGCGTCGCGTTCCGTGCGATCACGCTGAAGCCGAAGGCTGGCACCTCGGCGGCGAAGTAGTCCCTCGATCCACCTGTGCTGCGTGAGCTTCTGGTGTCTGACGCGCACCCGCGCGTGAAGCGGCCTGAGGTCCGCTGACAACGACAAGTGAAGAAACGGTCCGGGAGTGGTTCCGACTCCTATGCTCCCGGCCCGGTCACCACGTCGTGGTGGTGGCAACCCCGCAAGAGCTGGCGCGGGGTCGGTCCGACTCCTACATCTGCCGACCCCGTGCCCTCCAACTCATCCGACCCAACTCGCGATTGGGAGGACTCGTCGTGTCCAAGCCTACCCGCCCGAGCGGCCTGCCCACAGGACTGCACTTCCTGCAGGCCCGCGCAGGCTACAAGTCCGAATACACCTGGGCCGACCACGAGAAGGCCGGTGTTCCCATGGTCGTGGCCTGCACCGGCTGCGAAATGACCATGGCCGGCGCTCTCGCCCTCATCGACTCCAACGGCTACTGCTGGTGCCCCGCCTGCGGCGACACGGGAGGTCGTCATGAGTAAGCCCGCCGCCCGCCGCCCGTTCGGCGGCAAGTCGAACAACACGATCACGGTGATCGAGGCCAAGGTTCACCGGTCCTCGGCACGCAACGCCCGGTTGGCGTTCATCCTCACGGCGGTCATCGTCGGCCTTCTGTCGGCCGTGGTGGCCGCTTCCTACATCCACCCCATCCTCGCCGTCATCGTCGGCGCGCTCATCGGGGTTCCCCTCGGCGGCCTCGCCTGGGTCCTCGTCCGCATCTGGCCGGTCCTGCGGCTGCTGTGGTGGTGGACCCCGGAAATCGGGATCACCACGTTCCTTGGCATCTGCTGGGTGCAGCTCGCCAACCACACCCCGATGCCCATCACCCTGACGGTCGTCGCCCTGGTCGTCGGCGTCCCCGCCGCCCTGCCGGCATCCCGCCGGACGGTGGTCGCCTGGACGTGGTGCCTGATCGTGCGCCACCGGCTGCGCGTGTGCTTCGCGCAGTTCATCATCGCCAACCAGTCCGGCAGCCTGCCACTGATCCTGTGGGCCAAGCCCACGCCGGTCGGTGAGCGGGTCTGGGTCTACCTGCGCCCCGGCCTCTCGTTGGCCGACCTGGAAGGCCGTCTCGACCGCATCGCGGTCGCCTGCCACGCCTCGACCGCTCTGATCGAGCGGGCCTCGGACGGCAACGCCGCCTACCTGCGCTTCGACATCAAGCGCCGCGATGTCCTCACCGCCCAGGTGAGTTCCCCGCTCGTCGACGTCATCGACCCCGACACCCCGGCAACCGAGCGGATCCCGGCCACCGTGCCCACCGCCCTGGACCTGCCCGACATCGACGCCCCGACCGTCACCCTGCCCACCCAGCAGGGCAAGCCGGCGGTCAAGAAGCCGGCCACCACCGCCAACGGCAGCAAGCCCGCGGCTTCCCCCGCCAGCGACGTCGACGACGTCTCCGACTGGATCTAACCGCCCTACCCAACCGGTCGCGGAGAGCCCTCGGGCTCGTTCGTGTGGCTCTCCGCGCCCACCAACCGCCCAAGGAGGGCACCCATGACCACCACAACCGCCCCGACGTCGGAGATCCCGGTGGGGCCTGGCCTGTCGATGTTCGACCCCATCTTCGTCGGCATCGACGAGTTCGGTCACCCCGTCTACATCACCCTCGCCTACCGCAACCTCCTCGCCGGCGGAGAACCCGGCGGAGGCAAGAGCGGGCTCCTGAACACCCTCGCCGCCCACGCCGCCCTGTCCGTCGACTCCCGCCTGGTGCTGCTCGACGGCAAGCTCGTCGAACTCGGGCAGTGGGAGGACTGCGCCGACGCGTTCATCGGCCCCGACATCACCGCCGCCCTCGACATCCTCCGACGCCTCCAGCTGGTGATGAACAACCGCTACGCCTGGCTCCGCGCTCACGGGCGCCGCAAGGTGACCGCCGCCGACGGGCTGTCGGTCATCACCGTCCTCGTCGACGAGATCGCCTACTACTCCGCCACCGTCGGCACCAAGCAGGAACAAGAAGAGTTCGTCGCTCTCCTGCGCGACCTGGTCGCACGCGGCCGCGCCGCCGGCATCCCCGTGGTCGCCGCGACCCAGCGGCCCAGCTTCGACATCATCCCCACCAGCCTGCGGGACCTGTTCGGCTACCGCGCCGCGTTCCGCTGCACCACACCCAACACCTCCAACATTGTGCTCGGACACGGCTGGGCCGAGCAGGGCTACACCGCCACCGACATCGCCCCCACCAACCAGGGCGCGGCCTACCTCATCGCCGAAGGCGGCACCCCCAAGCGCATCAAGGTCGCCTACCTCACCGACACCCAGATCGCCGGCATCGCCGACTACGCCGCCTGGATCCGCCGGCCCCGACCGTTACCGACCCTGATCCCGGACCTGACCCGGGCGGACTTCGAGGTGGTGGCATGACCACCCGCGAACAGGCCCACGCCCGCGCCAACAGCCAGCGGGCCGCCCAGTACGTCGAGATCTGGGTCATCGCCCAGCCGAGCGAGATCGCCTCGATGGTTCAGGTCGCCTCGGCCAGCGGCCGACTCGTCTACCTCGGCCCACCCCAAGCGGTGGGCGGCGATGACACCCGACAGCGCCGCTACCTGCGGCTGCGCACCCGATAGCAGTCGACGGAACCGGCCTCAGCCCTGGAAAGCGATCCGGTTCCGCCGACCTCCACCAACAGCCCCGAAAGGACGTGGCTGCCATGAAGGCTACCCACAACCCGCCCACCGGAGTCCAGGTCACACCCGCTGACCTGCTCCGGATGGCTGCCCTCTACCTGCGCCGGCACGGCTGGCACCAGGGCACCTACTACGCACCCACCGACAGCCTCACCCCGCCGGCCTGCGCCGTCGGAGCCATCGGCATGGCCTGCGCCGGCTACCGCGCCGAACACTTCTACGGCCTCGACCCCGATACCCAAGTCACCTTCCGGCAGACCGTCGGTGTCCTCACCGTCTACCTCGACGACCACGCCCCGGTCTTCCACATCGACGAAGACGGCTACCTCCTCGACGAGCACACCTCCCCCTACTCCTGGAACGACGACCCCGGCCGCACCGCCGAGCAGGTCATCACCGCGCTTGAGAGCGCGGCTGACGAGTGGGACCGCCTGCACACCCAGGAAGGCGGGAACCGATGAACATCGTCAAGAAGCCCTTGACGCCGCGCATCCCGTCGCAGCGTCGTCGGGACGTCGTCGAGAACGACGCCTTCGCCGCGTTCGCCCGGCGCATCATCCGCGCCCACGGCCGCCGCGTCGCTGACGGCGACGTCGAAGCCCTGCGCGACCTCGTCGCCCTTTCCGGCGACATCGATAAGGCCATCACCGACGCCGTCGTCGGCCTGCGGGCCTTCGGCTACTCCTGGGCCGAGATCGGCCAGCGCCTTGGGATCTCCCGGCAGGCCGCCCAGCAGCGCTGGGGAGACCGGCCATGACCACCTTCACCTACGACCCGGCCAACCCCGCCGAGGACTTCCCCACCTACCCGTTCCGGCTCGCCCCCGACGGGCTGGCCACCCGTCGACAATTGCGCGCCGCCGGCCTCCGACCCGGAGGACACCACGCCGTCGCGCAAATCCTCTGGCGTCGCGGTAAGCGCGTCGCCTACCTCTACCGCCTCGACTGGGCCAAGCCCAAGCGGGTCGCCACCCCCGCCCAGCGGGAGGCCATCGCCAAGGCGCTTCGCGCCCGCCGCACCTGCCGCGTCTGCGGCCTCGTGCAGCCCTACTACATCCCCCGCCGTTACGGCTGCTGTCTCGACTGCCACGGAGGCCACTGATGCCCACCACCGCTGTCATCAACTTCGCCGCTCAGGAGCGGATGACTCCCGACGACTACGTCGTCACCGTCATCGCCGAGGACTTCGCCGCTCGCGGTGAGCTGTCCTTCGAACGGTTCCTGTCCGGCTACTACGCCGAAAGCCTGCGCCTCATCCACGACGCGCACCTGACCCAGTGCACCGCCGGCCCCGACCAGCACTGCCCGACCTGCAACGGCATCCGCGTCGGACTCGCCGGCCTCGCCGCCGAGCAACGCGCCGTCACCTCCGGGCAGGTGACCCATGGCCACTGACCGTCACACCGGCCCCCGCATCGAGGGCCTGGTCCTGGTCCTCATCCTCATCGCCGTCGCCGGCTTCGCCGGCGCCGCCTCCTTCACCCACGTCAAAGACTGGACCCTCGCCAACTCCCCGGCCGGGACCGGGGCATGGTTCGGCTGGGCCAACGCCGTCATCTCCGAACTCGTCCCCATCGCCTGCCTACTGACCATCCGCCGACGCCGACGCACCGGCGCATCCATCGGCTACCCACTGTTCCTGCTCATCGCCGCCGCCGGCCTCTCCCTGGCCGCCCAACTCGCGGTCGCCAAACCCGGCATCTCCGGCTGGCTCCTGTCCGCCGTCCCCGCCCTGGCGTTCATGGCCCTGGTCAAACTCGTCCTCGCCCCGGCACCTGCGTCCGAGCAACCCACCACACCGCCGGCTACGCCGGCCAAACCCATCCGCGTCCAGGTGGCCGAGCAGGTCACCACCGAACCGCCGGCTGCCATCACCCCGACCCCGGCCGTCGAGCCGGAACCCGTCACCGCGCCGGCACCGGAGCCGGTCGACGTTCCTACCCACCTGCTGCCCATGGCTCGCTTCGCCGCCGTGCAGCACGAACAGACCAACGGCCGCCCCATCACCCCGGCCGAGCTGGCCGACCGACTCGACGTCACCCCACCCGTCGCCGGGCAACTCCTGGCCACCATCGGCGGTGGTGCCCGATGAGCATCCACACCGTCGACGTCGCCCAGCTCGTGCACACCTGCCCGGCCGAGCCGGAGCCCCACCCCTACGACATCCGCCGCAGCGTCATCGACGTCATCGACGGCGGCCCCTGCCGCAACCCGGTCACCATCCGCTGCGGCGACACCATCACCCAGATCCGTTGCGGCCGGCACGAGCCGACCCACCGCCAGTGCAGCGCCTGCCGCATCACCGTCGTGGAACGGATCATCACCGACACCTTCGTCGGCTACCAAGGCCCCGAGCAGATGCGTCCCGTCAAGGACGCCGCCTGATGGCCTCGACGCTGGACCTCACCCCCCGCGCTACGGCCCGGGGGGTGGGCTCGAACGCCGACACCATCGTCTACGGCTACACCGCCGCCGGAGCAGCGTTCCAACGCGCCACCCGACCCGACTACTTCGGCTGGCTGGAACACGTCCGCGCCGCCGCCGGCTGCACCCGCCCCATCCGCCTGTCCGGCAGCCTCCACACCGTCGACCCCACCACCGGGCGGATCCTGGACTCCCGGCACACCGACGCCATGCCTGATGCGGCGATCTACACCGCCTGCGGCAACCGCCGCGCCACCGTCTGCCCGGCCTGCGCCCACACCTACCAGCGTGATGCCTTCCAACTCCTGCGCGCCGGCCTCGTCGGCGGCAAAGGCATCCCCGAAAGCGTCGCCCGGCATCCAGCGGTGTTCGCCACCTTCACCGCCCCCTCGTTCGGCACCGTCCACGCCCGGGTCGTGAAGCGGCACACCTGCCGCAACCGCCGCCGCTGCGACTGCCGCGCCGAGCCCTGCCACGCCCGCCGCGCCACCGACCCGACCGCTGGCCTCTGCCCCCACGGCCGGCCCTCGGTCTGCTGGGCACGCCACGAAACCGGCGACACCGTACTGGGCCGGCCGTTGTGCCTGGACTGCTACGACCACGACCACCAGGTCGTGTGGAACCTGTTCTCCGGCGAACTCTGGCACCGCACCAAGCAAGCCGCCCAGCGGTACCTCGCCAAACTCGCCCACAAACGAGGCGTCCCCCGCGTCGAGATCCGCACCGCCTCCGGCAAACTCCGCACCCTGCCCCCGGTCCGCCTCTCTCCCGGCAAGGTCGCCGAACTCCAAGCCCGCGGAGCAGTGCACTTCCACGCCATCGCCCGCCTCGACGGCGTCGAACCCGACGACCTCGACGCCATCGTCCCCCCACCCGCCGACTTCACCACCAACGACCTCGTCGACGCGCTGCGCCACGCCGCCCGCCAGATCGCCTTCCACACCCCCAGCCACCCCGACCAGCCCGACGGCTGGCC
This sequence comes from Micromonospora sediminicola, assembly GCF_900089585.1. Lineage (NCBI taxonomy): Bacteria > Bacillati > Actinomycetota > Actinomycetes > Micromonosporales > Micromonosporaceae > Micromonospora > Micromonospora sediminicola. Next base: position 2,041,138 of record NZ_FLRH01000004.1, read on the forward strand.
GATCACCTGGGGCGAACAAGTCGACCTGGAACCGATCACCACCGACGGCACCGGGGAGGTCACCGATGGAATGGTCGCGGGTTACCTTGCCAAGTACGCCACCAAAAGCACCGAGGCAACCGGACACACCTCCACCCGCCTAACCGCCGATTCGATCGGGGACTACGCCGACCCCGACGGCGACCACACCGCCCGCCTCATCGACGCCTGCTGGCGCATCGGCCGACCCACGGGCACACCAGTCCCGCTCTCGCAGCGGTCCCGGGACTCCCGGCCCCGGCCCGGCTTCGTCGAGCGTTGGGAGTGCCCCGACTGCGGCACCCACACCCGATACGCCGCCTGCCCCGTCTGCGTCGCCGCGCGTCAAGCCGCCCTTGACACCGAACCGATGAAACCGGCGACGTCTAACCCCTACGCCCGGCTGCGGCGATGGGCGCACATGCTCGGCTACGGCGGCCACTTCCTCACCAAAGCCCGCCGCTACTCCGTGACCTTCCGACTCCTGCGCGACACCCGCGTGCAGTTCCGGCGCCACGAGCACCAGGACCACGACCACCCCACCGCCGGCGGTCCGCCGGTCGACGACGGCGCAGAGGAAACCATGCTCATCGTCGGCACCCTCACCTTCGCCGGCGTCGGCTGGCACACCACCGGAGACGCCCTGCTCGCCAACACCGCAGCCGCCATGGCCCGCGAGCGACGAACCACCGGCCGCGAAGAACTCGCGCACGAACTCGCCACCACCCCGGCCGGCCCGGTGCCGGCCGCTGCCTGACCCCTCAAACGAAAGGATCCGGATGGAGAAGCTCTGCTACACGCCGACCGAGGCAGCCGCCTTGCTCGGCGTAGGCCGCACCAAGGTCTACGAACTCATTGCCAGCGGCCAGATCGTCTCGATACGAATCGGTCGGTCCCGCCGCATCCCCGCCAAGGCACTACGGGCGTTCGTCGAGGCCTGCCAGCAGGAGGCTGCATGACCGGCAAACGGCGTGGCCACGGTGAAGGTTCCATCTACCAACTGCCGGACGGACGCTTCCGAGCAGCCATCGACCTCGGATGGAGCAACGGCAAGCGTCGTCGCAAGTACGTCACGCGGCGCACTCGCGCCGACGTGGTCAAAGCGCTCAAGGAAATGACCGTTCTCGCTGAGACTGGTCGGCTCTCCACCCAGCGGGTGCCCACCCTTGCACAGTGGATGGACGCCTATCTATCGGAGGTCGCCTCGGCCAAGGTACGGCCATCCACCCTGCACAGGTACCGGGAGGAGGTTGAGCATCACATCGGGCCGATGCTGGGCCGACACCGTCTCGACAAGCTGACCCCGGCGCACCTGACCTCCTTCTATCGAGACCGGACCACGGTGCTGTCCGTCGGCAGCGTCCGGCGCATGCACGCCAACCTCCGCCGGGCGCTCAATGTGGCGGTGCGTTGGCAGCTGATCCACGTCAACCCGGCTGCTCTGGTGGAGCCGCCCTCGCTGCCCCACGTTGAGGTGCGGCCCTACTCACTCGCCGAAGCGCGACGCTTCCTCAAGGCCGTTGAAGGTCTCCGGCTGGAAGCGCGGTGGCTCATCGGGATCGCCCTCGGGCTCCGTCAAGGCGAAGTCCTTGGACTGCGGTGGGATGACGTCGACATGGCCTCCGGGACGCTGCGCGTGCGGGGGCAGTTGCAGCGCAACCCCGACACGGGTGGCCTGGTCTTCGTGGAGACGAAGACTGCCCGGTCTCGTCGAACTCTCCCGCTGCCGCCCACTGTGCTGGATGCACTCCGTCGCCACCAGGCACGCCAAACAGAGGAACGGTTCAACGGCGGCAGCTGGGCTGATCCGGCTCTGGTCTTCGCCACCGCTGTTGGCACGCCCATCCACCCGCGTAACGACTACCGGTCGTTCCGAGAGATCATCCGGCGGGCGGGCTTACGGCAGGTCCGTCTTCACGACCTGCGGCACACAGCGGCAAGCGTCCTACTCGCCCAGGGCGTACCCGCCCGCGTGGTCATGGAGATCCTCGGCCATTCGCAGATCAGCGTCACCCTCAACATCTACGCCCACGTGGCCCCGGAGATCGCCCGAGAAGCGGCCTCGCGGTTGGAGGGGGCGCTGTGGTCGGGTGAGTAGGTTGGCTGCTCGCTTGGCTGCTCAGCCTTCCGACGGAAGGCAAAAGGCCCAGGTCATGATCGGCAATCAAGCCGGTGACCTGGGCCTTTCCGTGGAGCCGCCTGACGGAATCGAACCGTCGACCTACGCATTACGAGTGCGTCGCTCTAGCCGACTGAGCTAAGGCGGCAACGATCGTCAAGTGTACGGCACGCCCCGCCGGAAGCCGAACGGGATACCCCCACACCAGAACCGGACATCGGGCACATCTGCCCGAGTACGGGAGAGACTTCCCGTCCGGACCGGACTACCCTGCGGCGGGTGAGCGAGGACCACGAACCACCCCGACCGTCCCCCGCGGCGCACCCGGGCGAGCGGGCCTCCCGCCGCCCGCTGAGCATGGACCCCCGGGAGCTGGGCTTCACCCCGCGCCCACCGGTCCCCTGGCTCGCGCCGCTGCTGCTGATCAGCACCGGCCTGCGGACGCTGCTCGCCATGCTGTTCGGCGCGTACCTGGACAAGCGTGAGCTGCAGAACGCCTTCGGCGACGACACGTTCCGGCAGGTCGGGCCGGACGGCGGGCTCTGGCTCGACTACGTGGCCGACCTGGGGGACGGCTTCGACGCCACCTACTCGATCGCGTACCTGCTGGCCCAGCCGGAGCTGACGGTGGACGGGCACCGGCTGCCCCGCGCGCAGACGCTGGTGATGGGCGGCGACCAGGTCTACCCGTCGGCGGGCTACGAGGCGTACGAGGACCGGTGCAAGGGTCCCTACCAGGCCGCGTTGCCGGTCGCCCCACCGGAGCGGCCGACGCTCTTCGCGGTGCCGGGCAACCACGACTGGTACGACGGACTCACCGCGTTCCTGCGGCTGTTCGTGCGCTCCCGGGACCGGCACTTCGCCGGCTGGGGCACCGGCCAGTCCCGCTCGTACTTCGCTGTCGAACTGCCGGCGGACTGGTGGCTGCTCGGCCTGGACGACCAGTCCGGGTCGTACCTGGACGATCCGCAGCTCACCTACTTCGACCAGGTCGCCCGCAAGCTCACCCCGCGGTCCAAGGTGATCCTGGCGGTGCCGGCGCCGACGTGGGTCAAGGCCGTCGACCACCCCAACGCGTACGACTCGATCGACTACTTCATCCGGACCATCGTCGCGCCCACCGGGGCGCAGGTACGGGTGCTGGTCTCCGGCGACCTGCACCACTACGCCCGCTACGCCGGCCCGGAGCGGCAGCTCATCACCTGCGGTGGCGGCGGCGCCTACCTCTACCCCACCCACCACCTGCCGGAGCGGTTGGAGGTGCCGCCGCGCGACACGCTCACCCGGCGCGCCAGCCGCACCCGCGAGTACGACCTGGCCGCCCGCTACCCGGACCGGGCCCGTTCCCGGCGGTACGGCTGGGGCATCTTCGGCCGGTTGCCGTTCCGGAACCCGGGCTTCACCACGCTGCTCGGCACGGTGCACACGCTGCTCATGCTGGCGATGGCCGGGGTGGCCGCGCAGCGGGCCGACTCCACCGCGCAGCGGCTGTTCAGCGTGCCGTTGGTGGCGATGCTGGTGGTGACGTTGCTGGGTGCGGCGTTCTTCGCCAAGCCACCCAGCGCGGGCGGGAAACGGCACGCCCGGCACTGGATCCTCGGCGTGACACACGGGGTGGCGCAGGTGGCGCTGGCGGCCGGTGGCACCTGGGTCTGGCTGCACCTGCCGTTCTACGACTGGCCGTGGCCGTGGCCGGCGGTCGCCGCAGTCGTCCTCTACGGTCCGGCGAGTGGGCTGGTCGCCAGCCAGGTCGTGGCGCTCTACCTGCTGGTGGCGGGCGCGTTCGGGGTCAACCTGAACGAGTTGTTCGCCGCCCAGGGCATTGAGGACTCGAAGGCGTTCCTCCGGTTCCGGATCGACCCGGACGGCACCTTGACCATCTACCCGATCGCCCTGGACCGGGTGGCCCACGCCTGGCAGCTCAACCCGGACGACTCCCCCACCGCCCCCTGGCTGACCCCGAAGACCCCCCTGACCCCTCGCCTGGCCGAACCCCCCGTCACCCTCCGCTGACCAAGCGCCTTGATCATGAGGTTGGCGGCACGGAAAGCGATCAACTTTGCCGCCAACTTCATGGTCAACACCTAGGAGGAGGGGGTGTTGTAGTGCTGGTCGTGGGCCTGGCGGGGGGCGCAGACGGAGGCGCGGCTGCACTGGCAGCGGGAGCCGTCGGCGTCCAGCCGGACCGTCACCGCGTCCCGCGGGACGCTGTGGCCGACCACCTTGCCCTCGCCCTCGGGGGTGGAGACGCGGCTGCCGACCGCCGGGGCGGACTCCTGGAACCGCTGGTAGAGCGGGTGCTCGTACTTCAGGCAGCACATCAGCCGCCCGCACGCGCCGGAGATCCGTAGCGGGTTGAGCGGCAGGTCCTGGTCCTTCGCCATCCGGATCGTCACCGGCTCGAAGTCGGTGAGGAAGGTGGCGCAGCACAGGTCGCGCCCGCAGGAGCCGATGCCGCCCTGCACCCGCGCGGAGTCGCGGGCGGAGAGCTGCCGCAGCTCGACCCGGCAGTGCAGCGTCGCGCCCAGGTCGCGCACCAGCGAGCGGAAGTCCACCCGGTGCGGCGCGGTGAAGTAGATCGTGGTGCGGTCGCTGCCGTTCTCCGGCGTGGCGAGCACGTGGTCGACGGCGACCACCTTCATCGGCAGGCCGTGCTCACGGATCAGCCGCTTGGCGGCCACCTTCGCCTCGGCCTTGCGCCGGCGCAGCAGCTCGTCGCGGCGCATGTCGTCGTCGCCGGCCAGCCCGGCCAGCTTGGGGAAACCCTCGGTGTCCTCGGTGACCCACTGCGCGGCCCAGACGCACTCGGCCACCTCGGGCCCCTCGTCGGTGGGCACCAGCACCCGGTCGCCCACCTGCGGACGCAGCTCGCCCGGGTCCAGGTAGTAGAGGCGCCCGTACCGGTTGAAGCTGACCGCGCAGAGCATGCCCATGCGCCCCACCCTACGCGGAGGTACGCCGACCGGTCGCCGTCCGGTCACCCGGCGCAGCGATCCATCCCGATCGACCCGACCGAAACGCCTCCCGCGCCTCGCCCGGACGGCTGAATCCTGGGCCGGGTGCGGGACAAACCCCGGCCGACCGCGTTGAGTGAAGGCATACCTGCGGGGGGTGCAGGGGAAGGCCACGGCGTCGCCGCCGGTGCCCGGCCACGGCCGGATCGGCGCGCGACGCCGTGGACCGTCAGTAGCCGATCCGGGTGGTGCCGCCGTAGCGCGGCGCGGTGGCGGACCGGTCCCGCCAGGTCGTCTCGGCCAGGCTCGGCCCCCACTGGCGCAGCAGCGTCTCGGCGCCGTCGTAGGCCACCCCGAGCACCGAGAGCACACGGGTGGCGATCTCCGCCGCCGCCGACGCCCCGACCCGGCCCGCCTCGCCGCCCGGCCGACCGGCCGCGTGCACGGTGACCGCCTCGGCCGAACCCAGCACCTCGGCGAGCACCCGGGCCAGGGCGGCCCGGCTGCTCTCCACCCAGCCGGCCAGCGCGTCGGCGTAGCCCGCGGTGGACTCCAGCCGCCCGACCAGGCTCTCCGGCCCCTCGTCGAGGTGCCGCAGCAGTGCGCCACGGGCCTCGTCGTAGGCCGCGGCGGCCGACCCGGACCAGGCGACCTGGTCGGTGAGCAGGGCGCAGGTGTCGTCGTAGCCCCGGACGAGCCGGCGCACGGCGTGGCCGGCGCCGGTCAGCGGCGCGGGGTGCAGGTCGAGGAACTCGCGCACGGCCGCACCGGGGAGGACCTGCATCCGGCGCAGCAACGGCCAGAGCCGGTGCCCCTCGGGCGCGCCGGCGGCGAGCAGCGCGTCGACCCGGGCGAGCAGGTCGAGGCCCGGCTCTGCCAGGCGGTCGAGCGCGTCCATCAGGCCTCCCGGGCCAGCCGGCGGGCCACCGCGTCGTCGGCCGCCGCGTAACGGTCGGCGGCACTGCGCAGGGCGGCCGCGGCGGCGGCCAGCCGGTTGGCGGCGGCCTGGGCCTCGCGCGCCCGGTCGGCGGTGGCGGCGGTCCACTGCCGGTGCAGCGCGCGCCCCACCTCACCGGGCCGGCCGGCGGCGTGGGCGCCGAACGCGGGGTGTGGCGGGTCGGTGGCGGTCACCGTGCGGGCCAGCGTGGCGAGGGTCGCGCCGGCCTCGTCGAGGCGGGCGGCGAGCGCGCGCAGCGTCTCCATGTCAGGCTCCCGCCAGCGGCCGGTAGGCCGCGAAGGTCTCGTTGTGCAGCTTCTCCCGGGCCCACTGCGCCGCGTCGGCGGCGGCGGTCACCGCGGCCTGCACCGAGCCGGCCACGTCGCGCGGGCTGCGCTGGTGCAGCGGGCCGAGGAAGCGCACGTCGGTGATCCGCCCCCCAGCGGTCACCACCACCTCGACGAGCCCGTCGGGTGAGCGGACGGTGACCTCGACCGTGGCCACCGCCTGGTCGAACTCGGCCTGCAGGGTCTCGATGCGGCGGTAGCGCCGCACCGCCTCCTCGACCCAGGCCTCGTCGATCTCCCCCCGCGGCATCGGCGGACTCCTCCCGGCCGGTCGGCGGCGCCGGCCCCCGGCGTCGCCCTTACTGAGCGTGCCGCCTTCGTCACCACGGCATCACCGGACCGTACCGCACGTCAATCGCGCCTGTCGATGCCCTGTGGACAGGCCCGGGGTGGGGTGGGGTCAGCCCCGCCAGAGGGACAGCATCATCGCCTCCACCGCGATCCGCGGCTTGACGTTCGCCTCGATCGCCGCCCGGCACTCGAGCACCGCCTCCAGGCGGCGCAGCGCGCCCTCGGCCTCCCACTTCTGCGCACCGGCCCCGGCCAGCGCCGCGGTGTCGGTGTGCACCGGGGCGACCGGCGCCCGCAGCGCCATGGTGAGCGCGTCCCGGTAGAACCCGGCGAGGTCGACGAGCGCCCGGTCCAGCGCGTCCCGCTGGGCCCGGGTGGCCCGCGACTTCTGCCGCTTCTCCAGGTCCTTGAGCTGGCCGGCGGCCCCCCGCATGGCGCCGGCGGCGCCCCGGCCGGTGCCGCCCGCGCCGAGCGCGGTCTGCAACGCCGCCCGCTCCGCCTCGTCGGCCTCCGCGACCGAGGCGGCGGCCTCCGCCTCGGCGGCCTCGATCAGCGCCGAGGCCGCGTCGAACGCGGCGCCCACGCCGGTGAGCCGGCGCGGCACCGCGAGCACGGCGTCCCGCCGCTGCCGCGCCTCCGGGTCGCGGGCCAACCGCCGGGCCCGGCCCACGTGCCCCTGCGCCGCCGCCGCGGCCCACTCGGCGACGTCCGGCGCGATGCCGTCCCGGCGGACCAGCACCTCGGCCACCGCGCCGGCGTGCGGCTGGCGCAGCGGCACGACCCGGCACCGGGAGCGGATGGTCACGGAGACGTCGTCCGGGTGGGTCGAGGGGGCGCAGAGCAGGAAGACGGTACGCGGTGGCGGCTCCTCGACCGCCTTGAGCAGCGCGTTGCCGGCGGCCTCGGTCAGCCGGTCGGCGTCCTCGATGATGACGACCTGCCACCGGCCGCCGGACGGCGTGCTCGCCGCCCGCAGCACCAGCGCGCGCATCTCGCCGACGCCGATGGAGAGCCCCTCGGGCACCACCAGCCGGACGTCGGCGTGCGTGCCGGCCAACGTGGTGTGGCAGCCCGGGCAGCGACCGCATCCGGTGCCGTGGACGCACTGGAGGGCGGCGGCGAAGGCGCGGGCGGCCACCGACCGGCCGGACCCGGGCGGCCCGGTGAAGATCCAGGCGTGGGTCATCCCGGCGCCCGGGTCGGCGGCGGGGGGAGCCACCGGGCCGTCCGCGCCGGGCTCGTCGAACTCCTCGGCGAGCGCGTCGAGGTCGTCGTGCCCCTCGGGGTCCCCGGCGCCGGCCGGTGCGCCCGCGTGGGCCGCGACGGGCGCGGCGGCACGCAGCAGCGCGGCGGCCGAGGCGGCGGCCCGCCGGAGCGTCGCCACCGCCTCGTCCTGCCCGACCAGGTCGCCGAAGACGTCCGTCATCGGCGGGTCTGCTCCATCGTCACCAGCTCCGCGTCGGATAACTCGGGCTGGACCGAGGTGTCCGGGCCCTGCGCCGGGCGCGGGTGCACGATCGCGGCCGGATCGACCAGGAACTCGTCCACCCGCCGGGCGACCGCGTCGGCGATCTCCTCGACCGGCCGGGAGGCGTCCAGCACCAGGTAGCGCTTCGGGTCGCCGGCGGCCAGGTCGAGGAAGGCGTAGCGGACGCGCTCGTGGAACGCCAGCGACTCGGCCTCCAGCCGGTCGGCGCCCTCGTTGCGGGACTCCACCCGGCCCAGACCGGTGCGCGGGTCGACGTCGAGCAGGACCACCAGGTCGGGCTTGAGGCCGCCGGTGGCCCAGGAGGAGAGCCAGGAGACCTCGTCGACCGGCAGCGTCCGGCCGGCGCCCTGGTAGGCGAGGGACGAGTCGACGTAGCGGTCGCTGACCACCACCGCGCCGCGGACCAGCGCCGGGCGGACCACGGTGGCCACGTGGTGGGCGCGGTCGGCGGCGTAGAGCAGCGCCTCGGCGCGCGGCGACGGCGCGTCGTCGTGGGTGGTGCCCAGCACCAGCGAACGGATCCGTTCGCCGACCCCGGTGGCGCCCGGCTCGCGGGTGACCACCACGTCCCGGCCCTGGCCGCGCAGCCGCTCGGCGAGCGCCGCGAGCTGGGTCGACTTGCCGGCACCCTCGCCACCCTCGAAGACCACGAACAGGCCGCTGGAGACGAACGGCTCGGCCGGCATCAGCGGGCGGCCCCGGATCGAGCCCCAGAGGTCGGCGAGGACCGGTACGCCCTTCTTGTCGTCCATCTGCCCGAACGCGCTGATCCCGGCGAAGATGCCGGCCGCGCCGGCGGCGAGCAGCAGCAGCCGGGTCGACGAGATGGAGATGCCCAGGTCGGCGATGGTGAGCTGGCGGGAGCCGCCGACGCCCACCAGGAGGCTGCTCAGCGCGATGGCCAGGATCAGCACCAGCCGGGTGCCGATCTGCACCACCGCGAAGACCCGGCCGCGCACCTCGTCGGCGACCTCGCCGCCGAGCAGCGTCGTGCCGGCCAGGAACGCCATGCCGGCGCCGGCGCCGACCAGGATCGCGCCGACGATCGCCATGGACAGGTGGATGGCGAACGCGAGCACCAGCACGGACGCGCTGGCCAGCACGATGCTCATGCCGAACCAGCGGCGGCGGGACATGTCCCGCACGATCATCGGGCCGAGCCCGATGCCGAGCGCCAGACCGACGAAGATCGCGCCGAAGAGCAGCGAGAACGCGGCGTCGCCGGCGCCGAGCGAGTTGGCGAAGAACTTGGCCGTGCCGACCACGATGCCGCCGCCGGCGAAGGCGCCGAAGATGCCGAGCACCAGGCCCCGCACCAGCGGCGTCTGGCCGATGAACTTCCAGCCCTCGGCGAACTGGCGGAACATGCTCTGCTCGGCGCGCTCCCCCTCGCCGCGCTGGGCCTCGCTGATCTCCTTGATCCCGAACGCCACCACGAGCGCGGTGGCCAGCCGGGAGAAGGCGTTGAACCAGAGCGCGAGCTGGGCCGGCTCGGCCCAGTCGGGCAGGTCACCACCGACCGCCCCGCGTACGCCCCGGTCGAGCACGGCCAGCGCGACGGCGGCGGCCACCGGGGTCAGCCCGTACGTGGTGATCAGCGTGAGCTGGTTGGCCGCCTCCAGCCGGGTACGCGGGATCAGGTTGGGGACCGCCGCCTCCTTGGCCGGGATCCACATCAGGGTGATCGACTCGATCAGGAAGGTGGCGATCAGCGCCCAGCCGACCACCAGGCCGCCGGCCGCGCCGGTGAGCGCGTAGAGCGGGATCGAGGCGAAGAGCACGAAGCGCAGCAGATCGCAGATGACCATCGTCCACCGCCGGTCGAACCGGTCGGCGAAGACGCCCGCCACCGGGCCGAGCACCAGCGCCGGCAGCAGCCGGATGGCGGTCACGCCGCCGAAGGCCGCGCCCTGGGCGGTGCTGCCGGACACCTGCGAGGCGGCGAAGAGCGCGGTGGCGAGCAGGCCGAGCCAGTCGCCGAAGGAGGCCGCGCTGAGCACGATCCACAGCCGGCGGAACGGCCGGATGCGCAGCACCGAGCGGATGGCGGCGATCCCGGAGCGGTCGGCCTGTGTGCCGGGCGACGACACGCCGGGCGACTCGCCGTTCTTCTGGCTTTCGATGGCCGTACCTCCACGTGCCGGCCCAGATGTGGGCATCCCCGGTGGAACACTCTAGTCGCGCAGAGGGCGTCGCCCCCCGCGACATTCACCTGCTCGCCGAGCCTAGGCCGCCGGGACCACCGCCCGCAGCCCGGACAGACGCGAGGGTATTTCGCATTGCCGTCCAGACAGTTAGCGTGCAGACGTGGCCATCGACCGTGCCGAACTTCGCGATCGTCTCGACCGGGCGACCGCCCACCTCGACCCGCCGTACGCGGTGGTCGATCTCTCCGCGTTCGATGCCAACGCCGACGCGCTGGTCGGCCGGGCCGGCGGCAAGCCGCTGCGGGTGGCAAGCAAGTCCGTGCGGGTCCGCGAGCTGCTGACCCGGGCGCTCGCACGCCCCGGCTGGCACGGTGTGATGGCCTTCACCCTGCCCGAGGCGGTCTGGCTCGCCCGGACCGGCGTCAGCGACGACGTGCTGGTGGCGTACCCGACCGCCCACCGGGCGGCGCTCGCGGAGCTGGCCGCCGACCCGGCCCTCGCCGACGCGGTGACGCTGATGGTCGACGACGCCGGGCAGCTCGACCTGATCGACCGGGTCTGCCCGCCCGGGCGCCGCCCCGCCCTGCGGATCTGCCTCGACCTCGACGCCTCCTGGCGACCGCTGCGGGGTCGGGTCCACGTCGGCGTGCGCCGCTCCCCGGTGCACAGCGCCGGGGCGGCCGGCACGCTCGCCGCCGCCGTCGCCGGCCGGCCGGGCTTCCGGCTGGTCGGCCTGATGTCGTACGAGGCGCAGATCGCCGGCCTCGGCGACGCCCCGCCCGGGAAGGCGGTGCTCGGCTCGGCGATCCGGGTCGCCCAGCGCGGGTCGTACCGGGAACTGCTGGCCCGCCGGTCGGCGGCGGTCGCCGCGGTCCGCGAGCACGCCGACCTGGAGTTCGTCAACGGCGGCGGCACCGGCAGCGTGGCCGCCACCAGCGCGGACCCGGCGGTCACCGAGGTCACCGCCGGCTCGGGCCTGTACGGGCCGACGCTGTTCGACGCGTACCGTGCCTGGCGGCCGACCCCCGCGGCGTTCTTCGCCTGCGCGGTGGTCCGCCGGCCGACGCCGGGGATCGCCACCGTGCTCGGCGGCGGTTGGATCGCCTCCGGCCCGGCGGCGGACAGCCGGCTGCCCCGGCCCTGGCTGCCGGCCGGGTTGACGCTGCTCGGCGCCGAGGGTGCGGGCGAGGTGCAGACCCCGCTGGCCGGGGACGCCGCGAGCGACCTGCGGGTCGGCGACCGGGTGTGGTTCCGGCACGCGAAGGCCGGCGAGGTGTGCGAGCACGTCAACGAGGTGCACCTGGTCGAGGGCGACGCGGTGGTCGCGACCGTGCCCACCTACCGGGGTGAGGGGCGGGCCTTCCTCTGACCGGGCCGGGACGTGACGACGGCGGGTCCCGGCGCACTCGCAGAACCCGCCGCTCGGCGTGCCGCTCAACCCTGGTGGACGACCCCCGTCGGAGCGTCGACCTGCCGGTGCAGGTATTCCCGGATGAGCGCCTTCGCCTCGACCAGCACCCGCTCGTCGCCGTCGGTGCGCCGGCGGAACGCCAGCTTGATCAGGGCGTCCGCGGCCTCCACCGCGACCTCCAGGTGGAACCGCAGGTCGGGCACGCCGGCCAGACCGAACCGTTCGGTGAGCACGCGGGCGAGCTGCTCCGCGATGACGCCGTTGTTGTCCCGCTGGTCGTCCAGCAGGTGCAGGTCGACCACGTCGCCGAAGTGCAGGGTACGGAAACCGGGGACGGTGCGGTGCATCGAGATGTACTCGTCGATCGCCGCGTCGACGCCGTCCCACCAGTGGGTCAGGTCGTCGGAGGCGAACCGCTCGTCGAGCCGCTGGAGGTAGGACTCCATGGTGCGCAGCGTCAACGCCTGCACGATCGCCCGCTTGTCCGGAAAGAACTGGTAGACCGACCCGATCGCCACCTCGGCACGCTCGGCGAGCAGGGTCGTGGTCAGCCCCTCGTACCCCACCTCGTCGACGAGCTCGGCGCAGGCGTCCAGCATCCGCTGGACCCGCGCGACACTTCGACCCTGCACCGGTACCCGACGCAGCGGCCCGGTCGTGGCGGCTGGTGTGGACACTCGGCGCCACCCCCCTTCGACGGATGAACATATCTGCACGTCACGAGTCTGTGACTACCGGTACAACGAGCCGGGCTCGATTGCGGTATTTACCAGGCACAACGTTCCTGATATGAATTCAGTTCATATTCATGTCGAGGAGTGGCCGTCATGACCGGTACCCCCGTCGCCTGGTCCAACTGGGCCGGCAACCAGCACAGCACGGCGCTCCTCACCACGCGTCCGCGGACGGTCGACGACGTCGCCGAGGCGGTCCGCCAGGCCGGCGCCGCCGGCCGGACGGTCCGGGCGATCGGCAGCGGCCACTCCTTCACCGCCACCGCCGTGGCCGACGGTCACCGGCTCGACCTCGCCGACCTGGAGACCGACGTCACCGTCGACGTGGCGCGCCGCCTGGTCACCGTACCGGCCGGGATGACGCTGCACACCCTCAACGACCTGCTCGCCGGGCACGGGCTGGCCATGCCCAACCTCGGCGACATCGACGCCCAGACCATCGCCGGCGCGCTCTCCACCGGCACCCACGGCACCGGCGGCAGGCTCGGTTGCCTCTCCACCTTCGTGACCGCGCTGACGCTGGTCACCGGCACCGGTGAGGTGCTGCGCTGCTCGGCCGACGAGCACCGCGACGTGTTCGACGCCGCCCGGGTCGGGCTCGGCGCGGTCGGCGTGCTGGTCGAGGTCACGCTGCGCTGCGTGGACGCCTTCGTGCTGCGCGCGCACGAGCGGCCGGCCCCGCTCGCCGAGGTGCTCGCCGACCTCCCGGGCCTGCACGAGCGGCACGACCACGCCGAGTTCTACTGGTTCCCCTACACCGACCGGGTGCAGGTCAAGGCCAACGACCGGGTACCCGCCGACGACCGGCCGCTGCCCCGCTGGCGCGGCTGGCTGGACGACGAGTTCCTGTCCAACACCGTCTTCGCCGGCGCCTGCCGGCTCGGCCGCGCCGTGCCCGCTCTCGCGCCCCGGATCAGCGCCGTCTCCGCCCGCGCGCTCACCGAACGCATCTACACCGGCCGCTCCGACCACGTCTTCTGCACCCCGCGCCGGGTCCGCTTCGTGGAGATGGAGTACGGGCTACCCCGCGACGCGCTGCCCACCGCGCTGACCGAGCTGCGCCGGATCGTGGACCGGATGCCGTTCAAGGTGCTGTTCCCGGTCGAGGTGCGGTTCACCGCCGCCGACGACATCTGGCTGTCCCACTCCTACGGCCGGGACTCCGCGTACATCGCCGTGCACCAGTACGTGGGGATGCCGTACGAGCCGTACTTCCGCGCGTTCGAGCAGGTGGCGACCGAGTTGGGCGGACGACCGCACTGGGGCAAGCTGCACTGGCGGGACGCGGAGTCCCTCGCCACCGCCTACCCGAAGTTCGCCGCGTTCCAGTCCCTCCGCACCCGCCTGGACCCCCACAACCTCTTCACGAACCCCTACCTGCGCCAGGTCCTCGGCTCCTGATCAGATCTTGGAAGCGGAGGGCCCTCCCGAGGGCCTTCATCTTCCAAGATCTGCTCCGGTCGTCATCCCGGCCACCCGGCGGCCCGTAGGGCGGCGCGGAGTTGGGCGACAACTGTTGTCGGATCGGCGCGCAGGACCCACGAGGGGAAGCGGAGCACGCGGTCGCCCTCGACCCACAGATCGTTCTGCCGCCGCATGTCCGCCCAGGCGTGCGCCGGATCGAGATGCTGCCCGCCGTCCACCTCGACGTGCACCCGCCGCTGCTCGAAGTATGCGTCGAGGTAGCGCCGGCGGCCGGAGGAGTCGCGACGGATCACCTGGCGCGTCGGTTCGGGCAGGCCGGCGTCGCGTACGAGACCGAGCAGGTCCAGTTCGCCGAAGGAGTGTGCACCGCCGGCCGCATCGGTGGCGGTGGACAGGATCAGACGCCGGCGACGGATCCTGGGCATCCGCTCCACCACCTCGTGCAGGTCGTCACCACCCACCAGCCGCTGTTGAAAGGCGGCCGCGACGATCGTGCGGGCCTGCGTGTCGGTCGACGCCCACTGCGCCGCGTCGACCACCGATCGGGCCGCCGCCGTTCGGGGCGGCGCCGCGACCGGCACCACATCGGTGTCGGGCAGATGGGTCGTCCGGTGCGCCAGGACACCGGTCGGCAGCGGGGATCGACGGGTCGTGGCGGGCAGGAGCAGATGGACCACCCGGTCCGGGAACCCACGCAGCCCGCCCGCCTGAGCAGCCGTCATGCCGCCCAGGAGCGCTGCGGGGCCGGCCGCCAGCACCGCGATCCACCGGAGCTGGGCGGGACCGACCGGACCGTTGTGCGCGACGAGAACCGCGCGATGCGCCTGCCGCCACCGGCCGGTCGTCACCCGGTGACGGATCGCCCTACGGGTGAAGTGCGCCCGTGCCTGCTGGAGGCTGAGCACGTCCTCCTGCCGGAAGAGCAGCCAGGTCAATTCGTCCGCGTCATCCGACGGCAGCGCCCGCCGCATCCCCGCCCAGGAGTTCCCCACCTACCCACGGTGCCCCCCGACGCCACTCCCTCGCCGCCCCTGTGGACAGTCACGAGATCTTGGAAGCAAAGGGCCCTCATAGGGGCCGTTTCCTTCCAAGATCTCGAAAGTCACTCCTTCGGGGTGGAGGTCGCCTTCTTGGGGGCGGCCTTTTTCGCTGGGGTTTTCTTGGCGGCTGTGGTCTTCTTGGCCGCCGCTGTGGTCTTCTTGGCCGCTGTGGTCTTCTTGGCGGGGGCGGCCTTCTTCGCGGCCTTCTTCTTCGGGGCCGGACCCTTCGCCCGCTTCTCGGCGAGCATCTCCGACGCCTGCTCCAGCGTCAGCTCCTCCGGCGTCTGCCCGCGCCGCAACGACGCGTTGAACTCGCCGTCGGTCACGTACGGCCCGAAGCGCCCGTCCTTGATCACCAGCGGCTTCTCGGTCAGCGGGTCGGCACCCATCTCCCGCAGCGGCGGCGCGGCGGCGCGACGACCACGCGTCTTCGGGGCGGCGAGCAGGGCCAGCGCCTCGTCGAGGGTGACCGTGAACATCTTGTCCTCGGACTCCAGCGAACGGAACTCCTCGCCCCGCTTCACGTACGGGCCGTAGCGACCGTTGTTGGCGAAGACCTCCACGCCGTCCGGGGCCACGCCGACCAGCCGGGGCAGGCTGAGCAGCTGCAACGCCTGGTCGAGGGTGAGGCTGTCCGGCGACTGCGAGCGCAGCAGCGACGACTTGCGCTCGCCGCTGGCCACGTACGGGCCGAACCGGCCGGACTTGAGCAGGATCGGCTCGCCGGTCGACGGGTCGTCGCCGAGCTTGCGCTCGCCGCCGCCGCCGAGGAACAGCTCGTGCACCTTCTCCGGGGTCAGCTCGTCGGGCGCCAGGCCCTCCGGGATCGGCGCCCGGTCACCCTGCGAGCCGCCCTCCTCGCCCTCGCCCGAGGGTGCCGGCGTCGAAACCTGCTGTTCGCCGGGGAGCGCGCGCTGGAGGTACGGCCCGTACCGACCGACCCGGACGACGACCTCGCGGCCCTCGTCGTCGGTGAACAGCGGGATGGAGTTGACGCTGCGCGCGTCGATCTCGCTGAGGTTCTCGGTGACCAGCTTCTTCAGCCCGCCGGCGTGCGCGATGGCCTGGTCGCCGGTGCCGTTGGCGCTGCCGAAGTAGAAGGAGGTGAGGAAGTCGACGGCGGCGTGGTCGCCGCCGGCGATCTCGTCCAGCTCGTTCTCCATGCTGGCGGTGAAGTCGTAGTCGATCAGGCGCGGGTAGTGCCGCTCCATCAGCCCGATCACCGCGAACGCCAGGAACGACGGGATCATGGCCTGACCGCGCTTGACCACGTATCCACGGTCCTGGATGGTCTGCATGATCGACGCGTACGTGGACGGGCGGCCGATGCCCAGCTCCTCCAGCGCCTTGACCAGCGACGCCTCGGTGTAGCGCGAGGGCGGCTGGGTGTGGTGGCCCTGCGCGGCCAGCTCGTCGGCGGTCAGCGGCTGGTCCTTGACCAGCGTGGGCAGCCGCCGCTCGGCGTCCTCCGCCTCGGCGTTCTCGTCGTCGCTCGACTCGACGTACGCGCGCAGGAAGCCCGGGTCGGTGATGGTCTTGCCGGTGGCGCCGAAGTCGGCCTCCTCCTGGGCGGAGGAGACGGCCCGGATGCGCACCGAGACGCTGGAGCCGACCGCGTCGGTCATCTGCGAGGCGATGGTGCGCCGCCAGATCAGCTCGTAGAGCTTGAACTCCTCGGCGGACAGCTCCTTGGCCACGTCGCCCGGGGTGCGGAAGTTGTCCCCCGCCGGGCGGATCGCCTCGTGCGCCTCCTGGGCGTTCTTCACCTTGCCGGTGTACCGGCGCGGCTCCGGCGGCACGCTGCGCTCGCCGTACAGCTCGACGATCTGCCGGCGGGCCGCCGTGATGGCGGTCTCCGACAGGTTCACCGAGTCGGTACGCATGTAGGTGATGTAGCCGTTCTCGTAGAGCCGCTGCGCGGTGCGCATCGTCTGCTGCGACGAGAACCGCAGCTTGCGGGCCGCCTCCTGCTGGAGCGTGGAGGTGATGAACGGCGCGTACGGGCGGCGACGGTAGGGCTTCTCCTCGACCCGGGTGACCGTGAACGGCCGGTCCGCGAGGCGGGCGGCCAGCCCCCGGGCCCCGCTCTCGTCGAGGTGCACCACGCCGGCGCCGGCGCGGACGCGGCCCGTGGTCGGCTCGAAGTCCTTGCCGGTGGCGATCCGGTCGCCGTTCAGCGCGACCAGGGTGGCGTTGAAGGTACGCGGCCCTTCGCCCGGCTTCGCCACCGCCAGGGTGGCCAGGATGTCCCAGTATTCGGCGGTGCGGAACGCCATCCGCTGGCGTTCCCGCTCGACCACGATCCGGGTCGCCACGGACTGCACCCGGCCCGCCGAGAGCTTCGGCATGACCTTCTTCCACAGCACGGGGGAGACCTCGTAGCCGTAGAGCCGGTCCAGGATCCGCCGCGCCTCCTGGGCGTCCACCAGGTCGCGGTCGATCTCCCGGGGGTTCGCCACCGCGGCCTGGATGGCCGGCTTGGTGATCTCGTGGAAGACCATCCGCTTGACCGGCACCTTGGGCTTGAGCGTCTCCACCAGGTGCCAGGCGATCGCCTCGCCCTCGCGGTCCTCATCCGTGGCCAGGAAGATCTCGTCGACCTCCTTGGCCAGCTTCACCAGCTTGCTGATCTGCTGCTTCCGGTCGGCGGAGACCACGTAGAGCGCGTGGAAGCCGTTGTCGACGTCGACGCCGAGCCGGGCCCAGGGCTCACCCTTGTACTTGGCCGGCACGTCGGCGGCGTTGCGGGGCAGGTCCCGGACGTGGCCGAAGCTGGCCTCCACGACGTACCCCGGGCCGAGGTAGCCCGAGATCGTCTTGGCCTTCGCCGGTGACTCGACGATGACCAGACGGGTGGTTCCAGCGTTGCTCGGCACGTCTCTCCCCGACCTCACTCCTACGCCATGCCCGCTTCGGGCCGTGTTTCGCCCCTCCGGACCGCCGGCGGTCCGGATGTCCAACGTAACGCGCCGTCCGCGTCCCGGGTTTCGTGGGCGGCAAACGGGCCGCCTCCCCCGGCGCCCCGGCCGCACCCTGCCGGACGGCGCCACCGTACACCGTGGGTAGGGCGCCGGGCGGGTCACTGTGACGATCGCGCACCCTCGGCGGAGGGGCACCGGTCGTTTTCCGGCCCAAACCACCGCCGGGCGTGTCCGGGATCGGACAGCCGGTGGGGTTGCGCCGGTGGATCAGGCGTGCGGGCCCGGCCACTCGGTCGCCGGCGCGGCCGGCGGACGCTCCCCGACCAGCTCCGCGAGCCGGTTCACCCGGCGTCCCCCGATCCGGTACGCGGGCCCGCCCTCGCCCGGTTCGACGAACGCGGCCGGCAGCCCGACCGCCGCCAGCGCCGCCCGCACCGGCGGCCAGCAGGGCTCGTCGTCCGGGCCGAGCCGGAGCCGGAACCCGGCCGGTTCGGCCGTCCCGGCCGCCGCCGCCCAGAGCCGCAGCCGCCGCCCGTCCAGGTGGAACCGGGCCGGCGGCCGCTTCGCCGCACCGCGCAGCCAGGCCCGCGCGAGCGGCGCCAGCGTGGTCGAGTACGCGGTGCGCACCCGGTGCCGGCCGTCCCCGGTCGGCTCCCAGCTCGCCGGCACGCCCCGCGCGCCCAGCTCGGCCACCAGCACGTGCACCCGCCAGGCGGCGTCCACCACCACGGAGATCCGGGCGGTGCCGCCCATCCGCACCACCTCGCCCGGCCCGGCGAGCAGGCCGGCGAGATCCGCCAGCGCGGGGTCGGCCGCCTCGGTGGAGAAGAGCGAGGGCTGGCGGGCCGGGTTCGGGGTGGGAGGGGTCAGCGACACTCCGGGACCTCGTCGAAGGCCTCTTTCAGTTCGGGCGAGTTGAGCTTGCTGGTGTCCAGCGCGCTCGCGTCGTACTCCTTGTTCAGCGTGTCCACGGCGGCGCGCACGCCGTCGTAGAACGGACCGGCCTGGGCGGTGTCGAGCCCGTCGATGGTGTCCCGGGCCCGCCCGTACGCGTCCCGCATCTTGCTCAGCGAGCCGCGGAACCCGGCCGACACCTCGTCGCCGCGCTCGACCTCCGGCACGCCCGCCTCCTCGACCTTGCGCCGGGCCGTCTCGCTGGCCTGTTCGGCGCCGGCGAACAGCCGGACCAGGTTCTCCCTGGCCTGCGCCGGCGTGGTCTGCGCGGTCATCTGCTGCTGGGTGCTGCTGGTGAGCTTGGAGATCTCCGCCCGCCAGGGGGTGAGCGCCTGGCAGACCGACGCCGCCCAGGCGCGCGGGCTGGGACCACCGCACCCGGCGACGACGAGGACCAGCGTGGCCAGGACCACCGTGAGCTTTCCGGCGGTTGCCGCCCGGCGCGTACGCATGCGTTGCAGCGTACGACCTCCGGGAGGAACCGCCACCGGTCAGGTTTCGTGCACGGGACCACCGGACGACGAGGTTCCCGGCCGGCCGGGGCCGACCGGGAACCGTCGCGTCACTCAGGCGTTGACCGTCTCCGGGCGCTGGTCCGGGGTGCCCGCACCGCTGTCGGAGTTGTCCATGGCGACGCCCTTGCGCTTGCTGAACACCACCGCCGCGGCGATGATCAGCGCGGCCACCACGGCGATCGTGATGCGCAGCGCGGGGTTCTTGTCCTCGCCCACGCTCCAGGCCACCACGGCCGGGGCGATCAGCAGCGAGACCAGGTTCATCACCTTGATCAGCGGGTTGATCGCCGGGCCGGCGGTGTCCTTGAACGGGTCGCCGACGGTGTCGCCGATGACCGTGGCGGCGTGCGCCTCGGAGCCCTTGCCGCCGTACGCGCCGTCCTCGACCAGCTTCTTGCCGTTGTCCCAGGCGCCACCGGAGTTGGCCAGGAACACCGCCATCAGCGTGCCCGCGCCGATCGCGCCGGCCAGGTAGGAGGCCAGCGCGCCCGGGCCGAGGCCGAAGCCGACCGCGATCGGGGCCAGGATGGCCAGCAGGCCGGGGGTCATCAGCTCGCGCTGCGCGTCCCGGGTGCAGATGTCCACGACCTTGCCGTACTCGGGCCGCTGGGTGCGGTCCATGATGCCGGGCAGCTCGCGGAACTGCCGCCGTACCTCCATCACCACGGCGCCGGCCGAGCGGGACACCGCGTTGATGGCCAGGCCGGAGAAGAGGAAGACCACCGCGGCGCCGATGATGAGGCCGACCAGGTTGCGCGGGTTGGCCACGTTCAGCGCGTTGAGGATCTCGGTGCCGACGTCGCCCACACCCGCGTCGGCGTACGAGGTCCGCAGGGTGTCGGTGTAGGAGCCGAACAGCGCGGTCGCGGCCAGCACCGCGGTGGCGATCGCGATGCCCTTGGTGATCGCCTTGGTGGTGTTGCCGACCGCGTCCAGCTCGGTCAGCGTCCGCGCGCCGTGCTCGTCGATGTCGCCGGACATCTCGGCCACGCCCTGCGCGTTGTCGGAGATCGGGCCGAACGTGTCCATGGCGACGATGACGCCGACGGTGGTGAGCAGGCCGGTGCCGGCCAGCGCGACCGCGAACAGCGAGAGCGTGATGGAGCTGCCGCCGAGCAGGAACGCGCCGAACACGCCGGCGCCGATGAGCAGCGCGGAGTAGACCGCCGACTCCAGGCCGATGCTGATGCCGGCGAGGATGACGGTGGCCGCGCCGGTCTGCGAGCTCTTGCCGATGTCCTGCACCGGGCGCCGGTTGGTCTCGGTGAAGTAGCCGGTCAGCGCCTGGATCGCGGCGGCCAGCACGATGCCGATCACGACCGCGCCGATGGCCACCAGCCGCGGGTTGCGGTCGACGTCGGTCAGCCCGCCCTCCAGCTCGCCGAACGTCGCCGGCAGGTACGCGAACGCGGCGATCGCCACCAGCACCGCGGAGATCACCGCGGAGAGGTAGAAGGCCCGGTTGATCGCGGTCAGGCCGTTGCGGTCGCTGGTGCGCAGCCGGGTGATGAAGACGCCGACGATCGCGACCAGCACGCCGATGGTGGAGATGATCAGCGGGAAGACCAGGCCGTCCTCGCCGAACGCGGCGCGGCCCAGGATCAGCGCGGCGACCAGCGTGACCGCGTACGACTCGAACAGGTCGGCGGCCATGCCGGCGCAGTCGCCGACGTTGTCGCCCACGTTGTCGGCGATGGTGGCGGCGTTGCGCGGGTCGTCCTCCGGGATGCCCTGCTCGACCTTGCCGACCAGGTCGGCGCCGACGTCGGCGGCCTTGGTGAAGATGCCGCCGCCGACCCGCATGAACATGGCCAGCAGCGCGGCGCCGAAGCCGAAGCCCTCCAGCACGGTGGGGGCGTCACCACGGAACAGGATGACGACCAGCGCCGCGCCGAACAGGCCGAGGCCGACGGTGAGGAAGCCGACCACGCCGCCGGTGCGGAACGCGATCTTCATGGCGCCCTCGCGCCCGCCTTCGCGCTCCCGGGCGGCCGCGGCGACCCGCAGGTTGGCCCGGGTGGCCAGCCACATGCCGGCGCCGCCGATGAACGCGCTGAACAGCGCACCCACCACGAAGAACGCCGACCGGCCGATCTTCACCAGGGTCTCGTTGCCGTCGGTGTCGTGCACCGGCAGCAGGAAGAGCAGCACGACGGCGATCACCACGAAGATCGCCAGGGTGCGGAACTGCCGCAGCAGGTACGCGGACGCGCCCTCCTGCACCGCCCCGGAGATCTCCTGCATGTTGGTGGTTCCCGTACCGGCCGCCAGGACCGCCCTGGTGAGGGCGGCCGCGAAGACGAGCGCCACCAGCGCGATGACCGCGGCGATGACGACGTACGTCACGTTGGCTCCGGTAAGGGACAGGGCGCCGCCGTCGGCGGCCAAGGTCCCGGACATCTATGTCCTCCTGTACCGAACACTCGCGCCGGCTCGTGGAGACGCACGGGCCGACGCCTGGATGCGAACTCGCCAGCGCGCGCCATCCACCCGTTTCCGCTGGCTGCGGGCAGCGATCACTTGCTGACAACCCGGGTACTGTAGCCCTCCGGCGTGGTGAGGGTCACACCGAGGGGGCACCGTGTCTCGATGATCTTCGTAACTGTGTTATGCGAGGAAATCTGATATATAGGGCGGTCGACACGACGAGGCCGCGCTCCCCGTCGGGGAACGCGGCCTGCGAGTGGAACGGGTCAGGCGCGGCCGGCCGGCCAGGACATCCGGACCTCGGTGCCGACACCGTCGTCGACCGGGCGGACCTGGAGGTCCTCCACGAAACCGGCGAGCAGGGCGAAGCCCACCCCGGTGGTGAGCGCGTCCTCGCTGAGCGACTCCTTCGCCAGCTCGTCCGGGCCGAGCGCGGCCAGCCCGAGGCCCGCCTCGATCGGGGCCCGGTCCACCACCCGCACCGAGTAGCCGCCACCGTCGGACATCTCCACGTAGACCGGCTCGGCCAGCCCGTACTGCCGGTGCAGCGCCACCGCCCGGGTGCACGCCTCACCGATGGCCAGGCGCACCTCGTCGAGCAGGTCCTCGCGCACGCCGGCCCGCCGGGCCACCGCGACGCCGACCAGACGGGCGGTGCGCACGTGCACCGGGGCCGGGGAGAAGGACAGCTTGACGGTCGCCATCACGCGCCGGTGGTGTCGGCGGCGATGGCCGCGTCGACCGTCGGGTGCAACGGGAAGACCTGGTCCAGGGCGGTGATCCGGAAAATCTTGAGCAGCGGCTCCTTGTCGCAGACCAGGGCGAACGAGCCGCCGGCCGCGCGCAGCCGCTTCAACGCGCCGACCAGCACGCCGAGCCCGGTCGAGTCGAGGAAGTCGACCCGACCCAGGTCCACGACGACGCGGTGGGCCCCGCCGTCGATCAGCTCCAGGAGTCGTTCCCGCAGGCGGGGGGCGGTGTAGACATCCACCTCACCGCCGACCTCGAGCACCGTGTGCTCCCCCACGGTGCGGGTCGCCAGCGACAGCTCCATCGGCCCCTCCTCGGTAAACTCTCCTGGGCATCTAACCATCCCCGCCGTGCGACCTCTCGGGTCACCGGTCGAGGCCCTCCCCATACCCCCACCCTGCGGTTCCCAATTCCGAACACCAGTGCGAGAGTGCAGGACGTGACCGACGACAGGCCCGGCCCCCGGCGCGCGCCGGCCGAGCTGCTGCACCGGTTGCGGCTGCGGCACGCCACCGACCCGGTCACCCACGTCGAGCGGGTGCCGGCCCGCGCGGGCGAGCCGGTCGGGTGGCCCGGCTGGGCGCCCGAGGAGCTGCGGGCGGCGTTCGCGCGCCGCGGCGTCGCCGCCCCGTGGCGGCACCAGGCCGAGGCCGCCGAGCTGGCGTACGCGGGCCAGCACGTCGTGGTCGCCACCGGCACGGCGTCCGGCAAGTCCCTGGCCTACCAGTTGCCGGCGCTCGGCACCCTGCTCGCCGACCCGCGCGCCACCGTGCTCTACCTGGCCCCCACCAAGGCGCTCGCCGCCGACCAGCTGCGCGCCGTCGCCGGCCTGGAGCTGGACGGGGTACGCCCCGCCACCTACGACGGGGACACGCCACGCGCCGAACGGGAGTGGATCCGCCGGCACTCCCGGTTCGTGCTGACCAACCCGGACATGCTGCACCACGGCATCCTGCCCGGGCACGCGCACTGGTCCGGCTTCCTGCGCCGCCTCGCGTACGTGGTGGTCGACGAGTGCCACACCTACCGGGGCGTCTTCGGCTCCCACGTCGCCCATGTGCTGCGGCGGCTGCGGCGGCAGTGCGCCCGCTTCGGGCGTACCCCCGTCTTTCTCCTGGCCTCGGCGACGTCGGGTGACCCGGCGACGGCGGCCGGGCGGCTCACCGGTCTGCCCGTCACCGCTGTCACCGAGGACACGTCGCCGCGCGGCGGGGTGACGTTCGCGCTCTGGGAACCGCCGCTGCTGCCGCCCACCGACCCGTCCGTCGACGCCGACCTCGTCCAGGTCCGCCGCTCCGCGTTGCGGGAAACCGCCGACCTGCTCGCCGACAGCGTCGTCGAGGGGGTACGCACGCTCGCATTCGTCCGGTCCCGCCGGGGCGCCGAGGTGGTCGCCGCGAACGCCCGGCGGTCGCTCGACGAGGCGGTGCCCGGGCTGGGTGGCCGGGTGGCCGCCTACCGGGCCGGCTACCTGCGCGAGGAACGCCGCGAGCTGGAACGGGCGCTGCTGCACGGCGACCTGCTCGGCCTCGCCTCCACCAACGCGCTCGAACTCGGCGTCGACCTGGTCGGGCTGGACGCGGTGCTGATCTGCGGCTGGCCGGGCACCCGGGCGTCGCTCTGGCAGCAGGCCGGCCGGGCCGGGCGTTCCGGGGACGAGGCCCTGGCGGTGCTGGTGGCCCGGGACGACCCGCTGGACACCTACCTGGTGCACCACCCGGAGGCGTTGTTCGGGCGTCCCGTCGAGGCCACCGTGCTCGACCCGGCCAACCCGTACGTGCTCGCGCCGCAGCTCGCCTGCGCCGCGCACGAGGCCCCGCTCACCCCGGCCGACCTGGACCTGTTCGGCGAGGGCGCGAAGGAGGCGGTGGACTCGCTGGTCGAGGCGGGGGCGCTGCGGCAGCGGCCCACCGGCTGGTACTGGCGGCACCGGGAGCGCCCCGAGGTCGACCTGCGCGGCGAGGGCGGCGCCCCGGTCTGCGTGGTGGAGGAGTCCACCGGCCGGCTGCTCGGCACCGTCGACGGCGGGTCCGCGCACTTCCTGCTGCACACCGGCGCCGTCTACCTGCACCAGGGCGTCTCCTACGTGGTCGACTCCCTCGACCTGGCCGACGGGTGCGCGCTCGTGCACGCCGAGGAGCCGGACTGGTCCACCCACGCCCGCGACGTCACCTCACTGTCCGTGGTCTCGGTCCGCTCGTACGTCGACGCCGGCCCGGTCGGGCTGTTCCTCGGCGAGGTGGACGTGACCAGCCAGGTGGTGTCCTACCAGCGGCGACGCATCACCACCGGCGAGGTCATCGACACCCGCCCGCTGGACCTGCCCGCGCGGGAGCTGCGCACCGTCGCGGTCTGGTTCACGCTCTCCCCCGGGTCGCTGGCGGCAGCCGGTGTGGAGGCGGCGGACGTACCGGGCGCGCTGCACGCCGCCGAGCACGCCGCGATCGGCCTGCTGCCACTGATGGCGACCTGCGACCGGTGGGACATCGGCGGCCTCTCCACGGCGCTGCACCCGGACACCGAGGCGCCGACCGTCTTCGTCTACGACGGCCACCCGGGCGGGGCGGGGTTCGCCGAGCGGGCCTACGGGACGGCCGCCGCCTGGCTGCGCGCCACCCGGGACGCGATCGTCGAGTGCGGGTGCGAGACCGGCTGCCCGTCCTGCGTCCAGTCCCCGAAGTGCGGCAACGGCAACAACCCGCTGGCCAAGCCGGAGGCGGTCAAGGCCCTCGACGTGGTGCTCGCCAACCTCGCCACGGCCGGCGGGGACGGGCCCGGTGCCGGCGATGCGGCAGACGGCGAGGCGGCCGGCACGGCGACGGACGGCGGTGCGACCGGGGTTGCCGCCGGCGGTGCGACCGGCGCTGCCGCCGGCGGTGCGGGTGAGCGGTCCGACGGTCCATGCCCAGGGCGGGCCGACTCACTGCCTCGCCAGGGCGAACGGACGGTCCACCCCGCTCCCACCGGGCCCGGCTCGCCGGACTGACCGGTTCGCCTGACCTCCGGCCGCCATCTCGGGGAGATGGCGGTATCGACAGGCCGCTGATCCCGCCGGATCCCCGTACCGGTGTCGATCATGAGGGACGGGGCTCGTCCGTGTCTGGTGGGTGGGACGCGTGCATGAGCGTGGCAGCGTCGGGGCATTGATGCATGGGAGCGCTTCCATACATCATTCCGGTAGCGCCGAGAAACCAGACCCGTCCCGCCGGAGGTGCCGCCGTGGCCGACACGATCGCCGAGACCGTCGAGCTGCTCTACACCATCGACCAGGAGAACCTCACCCCGGACCAGCAGATCGCGCTGGGCACGGCGCTGGCGAACCTGGCCCAGGCGGAGCGGCTGGAACAGATCAACGAACGCCTGCGCGGCATCCACCAGGTGCTGAACAGCTGGGCCATGAAGGCCACGGTCGACGGGCGCTGACCCGCGTCCGCCCGCTCGCCGAACCGGCGGCCCCCGGCACGGTCGGCAGCGCCGACCCGCCGGAGCGCACAGCCCGGGACGACCGCGCGGACGGGCGCGTCGACGTACGGGCGGGCGCACGGACGCGTCGACGTACGGGCGGGCGGACGCGTCGACGTGCGGGCGGGCGTGACGACGTGCGGGCGGGCGTGACGACGTGCGGGCGGGCGGTGGTCGCCGTGCTGTGCGAAACTCCGGCGACCCCTCGAAGGAGATCAGATGTCGCTCGACAACCTGCAGGCCCAGCACCGGTTCATCGTCCGTCAGCGGATCCGGATGATGGTCAACCAGTACGAGGTGCACGCTGTGGCACCGGACGGCTCCGAGGGTGGGCTGCTCGCGTTCGCGCAGCAGAAGCGGCTCGCCTTCAAGGAGCAGGTGACCATCTACACCGACGACACCAAGCAGTACCCCCTCCTCGGCTTCAAGGCCCGCCAGCGGCTCGACCTCGGCGCCACCTACGACGTGACCGATCACGCCGGCACCCCGATCGGCCTGTTCCGCAAGGACTTCGCCCAGTCGCTGCTGCGGTCCACCTGGCACGTCGAGCAGCCCGGCCTGCCGCCCGCGACCGGTCAGGAGCGCAGCCTGCCGGTGGCGCTGCTGCGCCGCTTCGTCGACTCGCTCTCCTGGCTGCCCTACCACTTCGACTTCGTGGCCGGCGGTCAGCCGGTGTTCTCGGTCGACAAGAAGTGGGGCCTGCGCGACCGGTACGTCGTCGACATCCAGCACCCGCAGATCGACCGTCGTCTGGTCATCGCCATGGCGATCGGCCTGGACGCGCTCCAGTCCCGCTGACCCCTCCACCGGCCGGCGGCGCGAGGCCGTCACCCGCGCCGCCGGCCGAGCTGGTCTCACCCCCCGTCGGCCTGGACCGGGCCCGCCCGCGACGTGGCGGTGGCGACGCGGGCCAGCCCCGGCAGCGGCGCCACCCGCACCTGGGCCGTGACGACAAGGTCGAGGCCGTCGACCCGGCACCCGGCCAGCCGACCGCCGTTGGCCGAGACCAGCGCGGCAGCCCGCGCACAGGCGGAGTCGACACCGTCGAGCACCCGGACGGCCCCCGCGAGTGCGCCGAAGTCGGCCGCGACGCGGGCCTGGTGGCGGGCGCACCGGGCGGCGCCGAGCCCGGCCCCGAACAGCCCGACGAGCACGAACACCAGGCCGATCGCGAGCAGGCACACCGTCGCGCCGCCCCGCTCGTCCGACGCCCGCCGGGACGCCGACGACCGCCTCCGCGATCTCACGGCACGGGCCCGGGAAGCCCGGGCTCCACGGCGGCCACCGCGACACCGGACACCGTCAACCCGGGCAGCCGCGCCCCGAACGTCCGCACCGGTACCCGGACGGACGCGGTCACCCGGTCGTCGGCCACGCTCACCGCCACCTCCGCACCGGCGGGGGCGTACCGGGCGCCGGCGGCCGACCCGGACCCGCCGCGCGCGGCGGCGAGCGCCGCCTCCCGGGCCGCATCGAGACATGCCGCCCGGGTGGTGACCGCGTCGACCGCGGTGAGCCCGGCGAGGAGGAGGAGCATCAACGCCGGCAGGCCGGCCGCCAGCTCGGCGGTGAACGATCCGCGCTCGCGCGAGCGTCGTCGACCGGCCGGGCCGGGGCCCGGCACCGCGACGTCGCCCGACGGGGACGTCGGAGCAGCCGCACGCCGACCGCGCCGCCGGCCGGCCCACCGGCGTCCGGTCACTTCAGGGCCCGGTCGATGACGGCGGTCAACGCGGACTGCACGTTCCCCGAAGTGAGCACCTTCAACAGGATCCCGGCGAAGGCGACCGCGGCGAGCGTCCCCACGGCGTACTCCGCGGTGTTCATGCCGGCGTCGCCCCGCAGTCGGGCGAGGAGCTTGCGCATCTCGTACGTCCTTTCTCGATGGTTCAGAGCACGTCGCCGAGGACGGCGACGATCACCGGCACCAGACCGGCGAGAATGAAGGCGGGCAGGAAGCACAGCCCGAGCGGCAGCACGATGAGCACACCCGCGCGGCGGGCCGCCGCCTCGGCGGCGGTGGACCGCTCGGCCCGCAGGTCGTCGGCGAGGCGGGTGAGCGCGCCGGCCAGCGCGGCGCCGCTGTTCGAGGAGCGGATCGCCGCCTGGACCAGGCCCTCCGCGCCGACGACCGTGCGCAGGTGTGCCCAGGCCTCGATCGCCGTACCGCCCAGGCCGATCGTGCGGCCCACCCGGCCCAGCCGGTCGGCGAGCGGCCCGCCGAGCGCCTCCGCCACCGCGAGCGCCGAACGGTCGACGGGTGCGCCGGCGCGAAGCGCGGCGGCCAGCAGGTCGGCGGCGAGCGGCAGGTCGGCGACCTCGCGCAGGCGCCGCTCCCGCGCCGCGCGCGGCTCGATCCGGTGCAGCAGGCGGTCGGCGGCGACGCCGGCCAGGGACCCGGCGGCCAGGCCCGCCACGCCGCCGACGACGACGGACATCGCCACCCCGGCCAGGATCGCGGCCCAGCGGACCCGGTCCGGCCACCAGGCCGGGCGGGCCCGCACCGGAGCGGGTGCGAGCCGGCGCAGCCGCCGGACCGGCCGGACGACCGGCCCGGCCACGACGAGGAACGACGCGGCGCCCACGAGACAGAGAGCGGCGACCGCCTGGCGGGCCATCAGGCCGCCCGCCCGGGCCCCGCACCGAGCCGCTCCGCCCAGAGGAGCCCACCGATCTGGAGCACGACCGCCGCCACGGCGCTGCCACCGCCCACCGGGGTGTGCAGGAGCACCGCCACCGGGTCGACGCCGATCGCGTAGCCGAGACCGATCCCGCCGAGCGGCAGCGCGGCGAGCAGCCACGCCGTCGCCCGGGCGCCGGCCGCCTGTGCCGCCGCCGACGCCAGGCCCCGGTCGGCCGCGCGGGCGTCGGCCTCGACGCGTTCGAGCAGGTCGGCCAGAGGCGCTCCGGTGCGGTCGGCCAGCCGCACGGCGGCCCGGGCGAGACGGGCGGTGCGCCCGGCACCGTCGTCGAGCACCCCGTCGACGGGCAGGCCGGCCCGCAGGTCGGCGGCGGCCGCGCCGAGCCGGTCGAGATCGCGGCGGTGCACGAGGTCGGCCGCCCGGCGGGCACGTCGGCGCAGCACCGCCCGGGCTCCGAGCGTGCCGTAGGCGGCCAGCACCACCCCGGCCACCGGACCACCGAGCAGGATCCCGGCCCCGCCGCCGAGCAGCGCCGCCAGCGGCAACGCGTGTCGGGCGGGGATCGCCCGCTGGAGCGGCCACTTGACGGGGCTCGGGCCGGGTCGGGAGCCCGACCCGCGCGGGTCGGTGGCCGGGCGGCGGCCACGCGCATCCGCAGCCCGGTCGGCCACCGGTGAGGTGCGGCCGCCGGCCCGCGGCCCGAGGAGCGCCCGTCGCCGGATCCGGCCGGTACGGGCCGGCCAGGCGACGGTCGCCGCGGCGCCGGCCAGCAGTACGACCACCAGCCAGGGCTGGCCGGTCACGACGGACCCGCCGAGCCGGGCCACGCGACGCGGAGGACCGGCGGCACGGACACACCCCGCTCGCGCAACAGGTTGCCGAGGGACCGGGCGGCCAGACCGAGGCCCCGCCCCCGGATCCAGGCCGGTACGACGGTGACCACCCGGTCGGGCCCCTCGGGCAGGAGCAGGCCGATCGAGTCGAGCACCCGACCCTCGGCGGTCCGGCGTACCTGGAGGACGACCTGGAGGGCGGCCGCGACCTGGGCGTGCAACGCCACCCGGGGCAGCCCGCCGAGCATGCCCAGCGCCTCCAGCCGCGCCGGCACGTCCGCCGGGGCGTTGGCGTGCAGCGTTCCCGCCCCGCCGTCGTGGCCGGTGTTCAACGCGGCCAGCAGGTCGACCACCTCGGCGCCTCGGCACTCGCCGACCACCAGCCGGTCCGGTCGCATCCGGAGCGCCTGCCGGACCAGGTCGCCCAGCCCGACCGCCCCGACGCCCTCCACGTTGGTGGTGCGCGCCTGGAGGCCGATCACGTGCGGATGCACCGGCCGGAGCTCGGCGGCGTCCTCCACCAGCACGATCCGTTCGGTGCCGGGCACCAGCCCGAGCAGCGTGTTGAGCAGCGTGGTCTTGCCCGAGCCGGTGCCGCCGGTGACCAGGTAGGCCAGCCGGGCGGCGACCACGGCGTCGAGCAGCGGGGCGACCGGACGCGGCACGGTGCCCCGGGCGACCAGTTCGTCCAGGGTGAACGGTCGCTGACGGAAGGTCCGCAGCGAGAGGTAGGGACCGTCGGTCGCCACCGGCGGCAGCACCGCGTGCAGCCGGGTGCCGTCGGGCAGCCGCGCGTCGGCGAAGGGCGAGGCGTCGTCCAGCCGGCGACCGGCGGCCGAGGTCAGCCGCTGCGCCAGTCGGCGTACGTCGTCGACGGTGCCGAGCGGCACGGCCACCTGGTGCAGCCCTCGCCCGCGGTCGACCCAGACCCGGACGCCGTTCACCAGCACGTCGGTGACCTCCGGGTCGGCCAGCAGCGGCGCCAGCGGGCCGGCGCCGACGAGGTCGTCGTGCACCCGGTCGGCGATCCGCAGCAGGCTGGTGTCGCCGAGCACACCGGCGGACGGCTCGGCGCGTACGGCCGAGACGACCGCGGCGGCGGTGACCGGGGCGTCCTCGGCGACGAACCGGTGCCGGACACGGACCGCCAGCTCCGCCGGGCGGGCAGGCCCGGTCACGCCGCACCCGCCTCGGACCGGCCGGTCAGCTCGTCGACGAGCCGCTGGCACAGCGCGGCGAGCGGGCCCTTGCCGGTGGCGCCCGGGGCCTCGCCCCGTTCCAGCCCCCGGCAGAGACCGGGCTCGGGCCGCAGCGTGCCGGCCAGGGGCAGACCGAGTGCGCGGGACACCTCGGCCGCGCGTAGCCGGCCCGGCGCCGGACCGCGCACGATCACCGCCAGGTCGGCGCAGTGCGGGGCCGCCGCGGCGGCCACCCGGGCCGCGGCGGCGGTGGCCCGCAGCTCCGCCGGGACCACCAGGAACGCGCGGTCGGCGGCCTGGAGGGCGATCACGGCCGCGTCGTCCAGGTGCCGGGGCAGGTCGAGCACCACCATGTCGCGCCCGCGCCGGCCGGCGTCGACCGTGGCGGCCATCGCCTCGGCCGGCAGGTGCCGCAGATCGCCCCGATCCCACGAGAGCACCACCAGGTCGCCCCGGCTCGGTAGGGCGCGGACCAGTGACGGTGGGTCGACCCGACCGTCGGCGCCGGCCAGCTCGGGCCAACGCAGCCCGTCGAGCTGCTCCCACCCGAGCACCAGGTCGAGCCCGCCGCCCAACGGGTCGGCGTCGACCAGGAGGGTGCGCAGCCGAGCCCGGGCGGCGCTGACGGCCAGCCCGCCGGCGAGCACACTCGCCCCGGCACCGCCACGCCCGCCCAGCACCGCCACCACCCGTCCCGGAGCCGCTCCGACCGGCCCGACCGCACACTCGGCGAGCCGGTCGACCAGCCACGGCTCCGCCGCGGGCAGGGTCGCCACGTGTTCGGCGCCGAGCAGCTCGGCCAGCTCCGTACCCGGGTCGAGCTGCCCCGCGCGACCGACCAGGACCGTGCGGGGGCGGCGCGGGAGGCGCGCCCGCAGGCAGGCCGCCGCCTGGTCGGCGCCGACCAGCACCAGCGGGGCCGGCGCCCAGCGGGCCCGCGCGGCGGCCGGGTCGGCCGCCAGCTCGACCTCGGTGCCGCCGGCGGCCGCGAGCCGCAGCAGTTCGTCGAGCAGGTCACCGTCGGCCGTCACGAGCAGGGGCAGGCGACGGTACGGCGGGAGCGGGGTGCGGGGCGGCATGGCGGCCTCCATCGGTCGGACTCGGACGTGCCGTGCAGGAGCCTGCCCACCCGGACGGGCCGGCGCCTCCCGCCGGCGCTCCCCTGTGGATGACGAAAGTGGTTGTGGACAGACCGCGCCGAACGAGTGGATCTGTTAAGGACGGGCGCGCGACCCGACGGCGGCGATCGTCCGAAAGCGCTGGCCGGGCGGTCGGTCCACCCGGACCCACCGGACAGGGCGGGTGGCACCGCCAGCCATTGACGTCCGCCCTCGCCCGTCGCGCATAATCGGATCCCCCTGCCGCGACACGGACGGCACCGGCTCGTGGAATCGAGGCCATGACCGATCCACCGCACGGCACCGGAACCCCGCCCACCCGGCGTCACGCCCGGGCAGCGCGGCCGGCCGACAGGGATGCCTGGCTGCGGGACCTGTCGCCGGCCACGCGCGCCTCCGTGGCGGTCGGCATCGTGGTCGTGGTGCTGGCCGGGGCGCTCACCTTCTTCGCCATGCCCCGCCGCCCCGACCTGCCCCCGCCGATCGGCGGCGAGGCGATCCTGGCGTCCCCGGAGCACCCCACGTCGGCGGCCGAGCTGCCGACCGACTCGTACTCGCCGGCGCCGGTGTCGCTCTCCACCCGCGCCGCGCTGCCGACCCGGCCGCCGGCACCACCCCGCCGCACCACCCCGACCGGCCGCCCGCCGACGCCGAGGCCGTCGGTCACCAGCGCCCGGCCGCCCGCGCCCCGGCCCGGTGAACTCACCCCGCTCCCGGCGTCCCGCGAGTCCACCCTCCGCTCCAGCGGCGGCGGGCCGGAGACCTTCGTCGACTTCGTCAACGCCCGGACGGCGCCCGTCGTCGTGTACTGGCTCGACTACGACGGCCAACGCCGCCGGTACGCGGTGCTCCAGGCGGGGCAGACCCACCGGCAGCAGACGTACGTGGGGCATCCGTGGGTGGTGACCGACGAGCGCGGGCGGGCCCTGGTCTGCTTCGAACCCGCGCGGGAGACGCTGCGCGCCGTGGTCCGCTGACGACCGGCCGGGTCATCCGGTCGCGCTCCACCACCGTTGCCACCTGGCGCGGCGGATCACCACGGGCCGCGGTGACCGAGGCCCAGGGCCAGGGCAGCCACCGAGACGGCGAGGAACACGGCCGGTCCGACGAGTTGGCGGGAGCCCACCCGCAGGTGGGCGACGAACGCGCCGACGAAGTAGAGCACCAGGCCGACGGCGGCGAGCGTGCCCAGCAGCGGCACGGCGAACCCGGCCAGCAACCCCGACGAACCCGCCGCGAGCAGCGTGCCCAGCACCGGCGCCCACGAGTGGGGCAGGCGCTTCATGTCCAACTGGGCCTTCGGGTACGGGTGACCGACCAGGTAGGTCACGGCCGCGGACCCGGTGAGGACGGCGGCGACGACGGTGACCGTGACGTACGCGGCGAACATGGGTGCCTCTCCCTGGTGTCGGCGGACCGTGCACCCACAGGTCGAGACAGCACGCCACGATGTGACAGACCCCGACCGGGATCACAGGGAACCACCACTGCGCGGCGTCGGAGGCCGGTCGTGGATCGTCGGTGACGTCTCACCTGACAGCCAGACCGGTGCGGCGGGTCGTACGGTCGCCTTCTGGCGGTACCGGCTCGACCTGGCGGCTACGTAGGCTCCATCGATGCCGGACATCTCGCCTCGACTACGACGCCGCATCGACAGCGACTTCCCCCGCCACGCCGACGTGGTCGTGGCCAGGCTGCACAGCCTCGATCGGCTGATCACCGATTCTCGTCAGGATCCAGAACGGATGTTCGCAGCGGTGGTGCGCCTCGCCCACGGCCGACTCGACAAACTCGATCATGCTTCACGTCTGGCCCGAGACGATTGGCGTGATCTCCTGGTCGGCGCCGACTTCGGTGACGAGGACTGGCCCGCCCGCCTCGCTACCTGGCTCAACGCTCCGGCGTCGACCGATGACAGCGGCCATCGCACCGCTCGCTCGTAAGTTCTGGGCGCTTCGTCCGGGGGGCAGCCGCACCCAGGTGCCGTTCCCTGAGCGGGTGACCAGTTCGTCCGCCACTCGGCGGCGCAACGCGCAGCCCGGAAAGGGACGACCCCCGTCGGGGGGAGACGGGGGTCGTCTGTGGTTCGGCTCCGGGGGGGTCGAGCCGAACCGACTCAGCGGTCACGGGGGGTGCAACCGCCGAGGGCCTGCGGCGACGGGACGTGAACTCCTGTCGTGAGGACAAGCATGCCGCAG
Organism: Micromonospora sediminicola; assembly: GCF_900089585.1. Taxonomy (NCBI): domain Bacteria; kingdom Bacillati; phylum Actinomycetota; class Actinomycetes; order Micromonosporales; family Micromonosporaceae; genus Micromonospora; species Micromonospora sediminicola. The sequence goes on from NZ_FLRH01000004.1 coordinate 2,075,069, forward strand.
CGGACCCTTATACGTCGAGTGGTGTTCACTCCACGCAAAGCTAATTCCCACCGCAACGGATGTGACCGCCGTCACTCCGCCGGGTGCACCTCGGTCTTCCTGACCCCGGGCGGGCGGCTCCACCGGGCCTGTCCGGCTAGACTTTCGCGCCGTGGGCCGCAGTGCCGCTTTCTTCGATCTCGACAAGACCGTCATCGCCAAGTCGAGCGCCCTGGCGTTCGGTCGGCCGTTCTACCGGGACGGGCTGATCACTCGGCGTGACGTGGTCAAGTCGGCGTACGCGCAGCTGATGTTCCGGCTGGGCGGCACCGACGAGCAGACCATGGCCCGGACCCGGGACTACCTGGCCACGCTCTGCAAGGGCTGGCCGGTGGAACAGGTCCGCCAGATCGTCGCGGAGACGCTGCACGAGCTGATCAACCCCTACGTGTACGCCGAGGCCGCCGCCCTGATCGAGGAGCACCAGGCGGCCGGGCGGGACGTGGTGCTGGTCTCCGCCTCGGGCGAGGAGATGGTCCGGCCGATCGGCGAGCTGCTCGGGATCACCGACGTGATCGCCACCCGGATGGCCGTGGTCGACGGCCGCTACAGCGGCGAGGTCGAGTTCTACGCGGCCGGGCCGAGCAAGGTCGAGGGCGTCAGCGAGCTGGCCCTGGAGCGTGACTACGACCTGAGCGACTCGTACGCGTACTCCGACTCGTACAGCGATCGGCCCTTGCTGGAGTGCGTGGGGCATCCGACGGTGGTCAACCCGGACCGGGCGCTGCGCAAGCTGGCGGTGGAGAACGCCTGGCCGGTGCTGGAGTTCCGGCACCCGATCCCGCTGGGGCGCCGGCTGCGCGAGCGGCCGGCGGTGCCGGTTGCGGCGGCGGCGCTCGGCGTGGGCGTCGGGGTGGCCATCGGCATCGCCTGGTACGGCCGGCACCGCCGCACCCGCGCCGCCGCGCCCACGGCCTGAGGGTCGCCGGGCCGGCGGTCAGGACGCGGCGAGGATCTCGTCGCCGATGAGCGTGATCTGGTCCGCCCCGACCTCCACCGCCGCCATGTAGTGGCGCAGCCAGGAGCGCAGGCCGTCGGGGGTGCCGGTGGCGAACGCGCCGGCCGCACCGACGTATTCCGGTTCCCGCTCGCGGTGCCCGACGTCCACCGCGACCAGCCCACGCGGGTCGAACCCGGTGGAGATCAGCACCAGCCGGGCGGCGGCCCGGGCCACCACGCCGGACGGGCCCGGGAACGGGCGCAGGTTGAGCAGCTCGCCGTGCACCACTGCGGCGAGCACCAGCGGCGGCACCTTCGTGCCCCCGGCCACCAGGCCGGAGAGGCCGTCGAGCCGGGCCGCCACCACGGGGTCGGCGACCGGGCGGCCCAGTTCCTCCTCGGTCAGCACGTCCCGGGCGGCGAGCACGTGCAGCCGGGCCAGCACCTGCCGGGGCGCCCTGGTCCAGAGGTCGCTCAGCCCGGGCAGCGCGCCGGCCACCCGCAGCGCGCCCTGGAGCACCGGGTCGGTGACCGTGCCGGCGCGTACCTCCTCGCGGTCGTGGTCGCGGCCCTCCAGCGCGGCGCTGGCCACTGCCGAACGGAGGCTGACCTCGGCGGCGACCTGCCCGCCCTGGCGGCGCAGCGCCCGGTGCCGGTGGGCCTGGTCGACCAGGTCGCGGGCCCGCTCGACGGCGGGCGCGACGTCGGCGAGGGCGAGCAGCGGGGCGAGCGGATCGGCGGTCACATCGTCACGCTAGCGACCGCCGGGCCCCTCGTACGCCCGGGGTGTTAAGAGGGGACCCTTCCTCTACCGGAAGCGTTAATAGGGGGCCCTTCCTTACACCTCAGCGCGGAGGGGGCGCCGCTGAGCGCGCGGAGCGGGGCGGGCGGTCGCGGCCCGGCGGGGCCGGGGCTAACCTTCCCCGGAGTAGGAGACGCAGGTCACGCGACGAAGGAGTCACCGCATGAGCGAGGCATTGGCCAACTTGCTGAACGAGACGCGCCAGTTCCCGCCACCGGCCGAGCTCGCCGCGAACGCCAACGTGACCGCGGAGGCGTACGACGAGGCGGCCGCCGACCGGCTCGCCTTCTGGGAGCGCCAGGCCGGCCGGCTGGCCTGGGCCCAGCCGTGGGAGCAGGTGCTCGACTGGTCGAACGCGCCCTTCGCGAAGTGGTTCACCGGTGGCCGGCTCAACGTGGCGTACAACTGCCTGGACCGGCACGTCGAGGCGGGTCTCGGCGACAAGGTGGCGATCCACTGGGAGGGTGAGCCGGGCGACACCCGTACCGTCACCTACGCCGACCTGCACAAGCTCACCTGTCAGGCGGCCAACGCGCTGACCGAGCTGGGCGTGACCGCCGGCGACCGGGTGGCGATCTACCTGCCGATGATCCCGGAGGCCGCGGTGGCGATGCTCGCCTGCGCCCGGATCGGCGCCACCCACAGCGTGGTGTTCGGCGGCTTCTCGGCCGACGCGTTGACCAACCGGATCCAGGACGCCAGCGCCAAGGTGGTGATCACCGCGGACGGCGGCTTCCGCCGGGGCAAGCCGTCGGCGCTCAAGCCGACGGTGGACGAGGCGGTGGCGAACTGCCCGTCGGTGGAGCACGTGCTGGTGGTCCGCCGCACCGGCGAGGAGGTCGCCTGGTCGGCGAAGGACCACTGGTGGCACGAGACGGTGGAGACGGCGTCGCCGGAGCACGAGGCGCAGGCGTTCGACGCCGAGCACCCGCTGTTCATCCTCTACACCAGCGGCACCACCGCCCGGCCGAAGGGCATCCTGCACACCACCGGCGGCTACCTGACCCAGGCGTCGTACACCACGCACGCGGTGTTTGACCTGAAGCCAGAGACGGACGTCTACTGGTGCACCGCCGACATCGGCTGGGTGACCGGGCACTCCTACATCGTGTACGGCCCGCTCTCCAACGGCGCCACCCAGGTCATGTACGAGGGCACGCCGGACACCCCGCACAAGGGCCGGTTCTGGGAGGTCGTCGACAAGTACAAGGTGACCATCCTGTACACCGCGCCGACGTTGATCCGCACCATGATGAAGTGGGGCGAGGACATCCCGGCCGGCTACGACCTGTCGTCGCTGCGTCTGCTCGGCAGCGTCGGTGAGCCGATCAACCCGGAGGCGTGGATCTGGTACCGGCAGCACGTCGGCCGGGGTGAGCTGCCGGTCGTGGACACCTGGTGGCAGACCGAGACCGGGGCCATCATGATCTCGCCGCTGCCCGGCGTGACCGAGGCGAAGCCCGGCTCGGCGATGAGTCCGCTGCCCGGCATCGTCGCCGACGTGGTCGACGACCAGGGCCAGTCGGTGCCCAACGGCGGTGGCGGCTACCTGGTGCTCAAGGAGCCGTGGCCGTCGATGCTGCGGACCATCTGGGGCGACGACAACCGGTTCCTGGAGACGTACTGGTCCCGGTTCGGCGCGGGCGCCAACACCGGCGACGAGTGGGTCTACTTCGCCGGTGACGGCGCGAAGAAGGACGACGACGGGCACATCTGGCTGCTCGGCCGGGTGGACGACGTGATGCTGGTGTCCGGCCACAACATCTCCACCACGGAGGTGGAGTCGGCCCTGGTGAGCCACCCGTCGGTGGCGGAGGCGGCGGTGGTCGGCGCGACCGACCCGACCACCGGGCAGGCGATCGTCGCGTTCGCCATTCCGCGCGGCAGCGCGGAGATCTCGGGTGACGCGGGCGAGCAGCTCATCGCCGAGCTGCGCAACCACGTGGCGAAGACGCTGGGTCCGATCGCCAAGCCGCGGCAGATCATGCTGGTGCCGGAGCTGCCGAAGACCCGCTCCGGGAAGATCATGCGCCGGTTGCTGCGGGACGTGGCGGAGAACCGGTCGCTCGGTGACGTGACCACGCTCCAGGACTCCTCGGTGATGGAGATGATCTCCTCGGGGATGGGTGGGGGCAAGTCCGACGAGGACTGATCGACGCGGAACACCAGGGGCGGGTCGCCACGGCGGCCCGCCCCTCGTCGTACCCGGGACCGGGTTGGTCGATCGGCGGAGGAGGCACTGACCTGAACGGGCAGAGGGCCTGTTCACCCCTGTCTATGCCGCGCTCGGTCGACTACGTTCAGCCGCACCGGCGCAATTCGACATCTGTCACTGAGACGGCCGGTCCCTCACCATTCCCTACGAACGGAGTGGCATGCTCCTCATTTCGCAGTCCAGGGCACGCAGACGCCTACTCGTCGCGCTGCCCGCCATCGCCCTCGCGGCCACGTCGCTGACCGTGACGGGCAGCGCGGCGGCCCAGCCGTCCCGGTCCGCCCCGGCCACCATCGGGGCGGACGAGTACTACATCAACTACGCCGAGCCCGAGGTGCAGCCGGACACCGGCGGCAAGGAGACCAAGGGTCGGGACGGGGTCTTCTCCTCCCCGGCCGACGAGGCCCGCGCCTACGACCGGAAGTACGCCGGCGGCAACCCGATGACCGCGCGGGAGCTGGCGAAGCTGGAGGCCAAGTCGATCCGGACCGGGCAGAGCCCGCGGAAGATCAAGCAGGCCAAGAGCACCCAGACCGCCAAGCTGCTGACGCTGCTGGTCGAGTTCAACGACAAGGCCAACGACGACTTCACCGACGTGATGGTCCCGAAGACGGTCTTCGAGGACCGCACCTGCGTGCCCGGCACGGTGCAGAACGGGCCGCGGCACAACACCATCCCGAACCCGGCCACCCTGCCGCACAAGGACAACAACTCGATGTGGGTGCCGGACTTCTCGCCGGCCCACTACGACAAGATGCTCTACACCAAGAAGGGCATCACCGAGCGGGTCCGCAAGGACCTCAAGGGGCCGGACGGCAAGCCGGGCATCAGCCTCGCCGGGCGGACCATGCACAACATGTACCTGGAGATGTCCAAGGGCGCGTACACCGTGGACGGGCAGGCCAGCCCGTGGATCACGGTGCCGCACTCGGAGGGCTGGTACGCGGCCTCGCGCTGCTTCCAGGACGAGAACGGCAACTGGGTCGCCGGGCGTGAGCAGTCGATGAACGGCCACCCGGACAACCCGCAGGGCGCCGGCCGCCTCGCCACCGACGCGATCGACGCGCTGGCCGCCGCCGACCCGAACTTCCCGTGGGCCGACTACGACATCGAGGACCAGAGCGACCGCGACGGCGACGGCAACTACCACGAGCCGGACGGCGTGATCGACCACCTGGTGCTGGTGCACGCCAACCAGGGCAAGTCCCGGGGTGGCGGCGACGTCGGCATCTACTCGGTGTGGGCGCACTCCTCCACCGTGGCCGGTGGCTACACCATCCCCGGCACGAACCTGAAGGTGTCGAACTACATCGTGCAGCCGGAGGACGCCGGCGTCGGCGTCTTCGCCCACGAGTTCGGGCACGACCTCGGCCTGCCGGACCTCTACGACACCTCGGGCAACGCCGACTCGGACGTCGACTTCTGGGACCTGATGGCGTCCGGCTCGCACTCCGGCGAGATCTTCCAGGCGCTCCCCACCCACATGGGTCTCTGGGACAAGTGGGTGCTCGGCTGGGCCGAGCCGAAGACGTTCGGGCCGGGCGACCGGGCCAAGCTGGTCAAGCTCGGGCAGACCTCGCGTACGCCGGTCGGCACCGAGGACGGCATCAAGATCGACCTGCCGGACAAGGTGATCACGCTGGCCGAGCCGCACAGCGGCGGGAACATGTGGTACTCCGGCGCCGACCAGAACTGGGCGGACGTCAAGCTGAGCCGGACGGTGACCGTCCCGAACGCCGCCGACGCGAAGTTCTGGATGTGGAACAACTACGTCATCGAGGAGGACTGGGACTACGGCTTCGTCGAGGTCTCGACCGACGGCGGCGCCACCTGGACCGAACGCAAGGTGTACGACGCCTCCGGCGCGCTGGTCACCACCGACGACGGCTACGCCGACCCGAACGGGCGGATGGTCGACTTCGGCAACAAGAAGTACGGCCTGACCGGCGCCACCGACGGCTGGCGGCACGACTACGTCGACCTGTCGTCGTACGCCGGGCAGACCGTGCAGGTGCGCCTGCGGTACGCGACCGACGAGGCGTTCGTGGAGCGCGGCTGGTTCGCCGACGACTTCTCGGTGACCGGCGGCGGCGCCACCACCTGGAGCGACGACGTCGAGGGCGGCACCGCCGGCTGGACCCAGACCGGTGGCACCTTCACCGACACCAGCGGCGCGGGTTGGCACGTCGACTCGGGCACCCAGGTCAAGTCGCACTACTACCTGGCCGAGTGGCGCAACTTCGACGGCTTCGACAAGGGCCTGAAGTACGCCTACGACACCGTCTACTCGCACGAGGCGTGGAAGGTCGACCGGATCGCCTACAACGCCCCGGGCATGCTGGTCTGGTACCGGGACACCCAGCTCGGCGACGTCAACCACGTCACCGGGCAGATGACCGCGCTGCCCAGCTACGGCGCCAAGGGCGGGCTGCTGATCGTCGACTCGCACAACGACCCGCTGCGCCGCAAGTGGACCGCGGCCGAGAAGGACCCGTCGGTGCTGGACAACCTGCCCAGCCGTCCGCAGTCGTCCAACGCGGCCTTCTCGCTCCAGCCGACGTACCCGTTCAAGGAGTGCCTGGAGGCGGCGGACGAGCCGTACAGCGCGTACTGCACGAAGTTCCCGGCGCAGTCCCCGGTGCGGGCCTTCACCGACGCCAAGGGCTGGTACCCGGGCATCGAGATCCGGGACGGCTCGCCGTACGCCCGGGACAACGACGCCTCGGTGGTCGTCCCGTCGCGGGGCAACCAGCAGTACACGACCCGGGTGGTGAACCCGGACGGCTCCCCGGCGACCGACTGGTACGGCGAGGAGCTGGGTGGCGGCGCGATCGTGCTCGGCACCGGCAACCCGCGTGACGCGGGTGTCGCGTACGGCACCTCGATCGTGCTCGTGCGGGCCGCCAAGGACAACGCGTACGCCACCGTGATGGTGGTCCCGCCGAAGGGCTGAATCGGAGACGCCAAACCGGAACCGGAATGACCGAAAAATGAGCTGAACGGGCCGGACGACCGAAGGGCCGGGAGCGGAAGCGCTCCCGGCCCTTCTGTATCCATCGATGTCGTTGCCTTCGACTCGGCGGACATCGGCGCTGGTCAGCGCGTCGGCAACAGATCGACGTGTGACGGGCAACGGCGTCACCAACAAAAAGTTGCTACAAATCGACGCACACATCTTCCCACCAGTCCCAGCAGTGTCTATGTTCACCGTGGGTCCCACTTGTGGGACGTTCCGCCGGCCCGTACCCCCAGTTGGGCCGGTTCCCTCACACCGGAGGTACCACGTGCGCAAAGTCGCAGTGGGTCTGCTCGGGCTTTCGCTGACCGCGACGGGGCTGATGGCGGGCACGTCCGCCAGCGCCGCGCCGACGCCGAAGCTCCCGGCCGCCGCCCCGTCGGTGGCCGAGCCTGCGCAGGCTGAGCACGACCTGCCCAACCCGCTCGAAGAGAAGCGGCGCGCGCTGCGCCAGGAGGGCCTGAGCGAGGTCCTTTCCGGCAGGGCGAAGGCCCAGAAGATCAACGGCAGCACGGTCGTCAAGGTCGGCGAGCAGGCTGCCGAGGGTGCCGCGGCGGGCAGGTCCGCCAAGAGCACCAAGGCCGGCAAGGGTCCCGTGAAGGACCAGTACGTCGAGCTCTCCCGCAAGCAGACTGACAAGATCTTCGTCATCCTTGCGGAGTTCGGCGACGAGCGGCACCCGAACTACCCGGACCAGGACACCGACCCGGACACCCCGGGCCCGTCCCGGTTCGACGGTCCGCGCGTCAACGAGATCCCCCAGCCCAACCGGGCGGTGGACAACTCCACGGTCTGGCAGCCGGACTTCAGCGCCGATCACTACCGGCAGCTGTACTTCGGCACCAAGCCGGGTGACGAGTCGCTGAAGCAGTACTACGAGGCCCAGTCGTCGGGTCGGTACAGCGTCGACGGCGAGGTCACCAACTGGGTGAAGGTGAAGTACAACGAGGCTCGCTACGGCCGTTCCGACGGCTACCCGTGCGCCTCGAACGTCTGCACCAACACCTGGGCCCTGGTCCGCGACGCCGCCAACCAGTGGGTCGAGGACCAGAAGGCGCAGGGTCGCTCCGACGAGGAGATCGCGGCCGACGTCAAGTCGATGGACCAGTGGGACCGTTACGACTACGACGCCGACGGCAACTTCAACGAGTCGGACGGCTACATCGACCACTTCCAGATCGTCCACGCCGGCGGCGACCAGGCCGACGGTGACCCCTACCAGGGTGAGGACGCCATCTGGAGCCACCGGTGGTACGCGTTCGCCAGCGACCAGGGCAGCACCGGCCCGGAGAACTTCCCGGCCGGCGGCACCCAGATCGGCAACACCGGCGTCTGGATCGGTGACTACACGATCCAGCCGGAGAACGGTGGACGCAGCGTCTTCTACCACGAGTACGGCCACGACCTCGGTCTGCCGGACGACTACAACGTGGGCACCAGCGCCGACAACAACAACGAGCACTGGACCCTGATGGCCCAGAGCCGGCTCGGCGCGAAGAACGACGGTGGCATCGGCGAGCGCGGTGGCGACCTGGGCGCCTGGAACAAGCTCCAGCTCGGCTGGCTCGACTACGAGACGGTCGTCGCCGGTCAGAAGCGGACCCTGAACCTGGGGCCGCAGGAGTACAACTCGGCCAAGGCGCAGGCCGCCGTGGTCGTGCTTCCGCAGCGCGAGTACACCTTCGACAACGGCAAGCCGTTCGAGGGCACCAAGCAGTTCTTCTCGGGCAACGCGGACGACCTGAACACCACGATGACGCGCACCCTCGACCTCACCGGGAAGAGCAGTGCCGCGCTGTCGATGAAGGGTCGCTACAGCATCGAAGAGGACTACGACTACCTCTTCTTCGAGGCGTCCACCGACGGTGGCCAGACCTGGGCCACGCTCCCCGGTACGGCCAACGGCAACGCGCTCAAGGAGATCTCGCCCGGGCGCTTCGCCCTGGACGGCTCCAGTGACAACCAGTGGGTCGACATCAACATCCCGATGGACGCGGTCGCCGGCAAGGTCGTGCAGTTCCGGCTCCGCTACCAGACGGACGGCGGTGTCTCCGAGGGCGGCTTCTTCGGTGACGCGATCACCGTGACCGCCGACGGGCAGACGCTGCTCAGCGACGGCGCCGAGGCGGGTGCGGGCGACTGGGCCCTCGCCGGCTGGAGCATCGTCGAGGAGAGCTACACCCGCATGTTCGACAACTACTACATCGCCGGCAACCGGTCGTACGTCTCGTACGACAAGTACCTGAAGACCGGCCCGTACTACTTCGGCTACGCGAACACCCGCCCGGACTACGTGGACCACTACGCGTACCAGGAGGGTCTGCTGATCTCGTACTGGAACCTGCGTTGGGCGGACAACAACACCGCTCCGGCGTCGGCGACCAACCCGGGTGGTCACCCCGGTGAGGGTCGGAACCTGTACATCGACTCGCGTCCGCGGCCGCTCTACAACCTGACCGGGCAGCCCTGGCGGGCCCGCGTCCAGGTCTACGACGCGCCGTTCAGCCTGAAGAAGGCCGACTCGTTCACCCTGCACATCAACAGCCAGCCGCAGTACATCCGCGGTCAGGCCGCTGCTCCGGTGTTCGACGACAGCAAGCAGTACTGGTTCCCGGAGCTGCCGAACCACGGCGTCAAGGTCCCGAACAACGGGGTCAAGATCCGCGTGGTGGAGCAGAACGGCACCTCGATGAAGATCCGCATCTCCTGATCAACGGATCGACGCACCACAGCGATGCCCGGGCGGTTGACCGCCCGGGCATCGCCCTTTCCGGCGGGGAACCGGCCGACCCCCGCCCGCGTCCCATCCGGGTGACACCTCGCACCGCCCTACCGGCCGCCCTCGCGGTGGCACTGCTCGCCACCGCCGGCTGCGCCGGGAACGGAGGATCCGTGCCCGACGAGACCCGGCCGTCCAGCCCGACCGCGCCGCCCACCTCTGCCGCACCGGCCGCGCCGACCACCCCGGCGGCGGACGCGCCGGCCGCCAGCGGCGCCCCCGCCGACCGTCCCACCCCGCTCTCCGCCACCGAACTGCCGACTCTGCGGCGCCCCGCCGGGCCACCGAAGAAGCCCACCGACAACCGCCCCACCGGCGTCGTCGCCGGGTGGATCACGCGCGGCGGGTCCGGCCCGTGCTACGGCCTGGTCGACGAGAACGGACGGGAGTACGCCGTGCACGGCCCGGAGGCCGGTGAGCTGCGCGAGGGCGACTTCGTCACGCTGCGACTCACCTCGCGGGACCGGTCGGTCGACTGCGGTCCCGGCGTACCGATGCGGGTCGTCGGCCCGTAGCCCCTCACCCCGGGTGCGGGCACGATCACCGAAAGCACACCCGGCAGGTGCGGGCAAGGGCGGAACGGCCCATTGACCCGGCCGGCACAGGAAACCATGCTCGTGGATGTCTGGTTCGGGGGCCAGGCACGCCGCCGTCTCACGAGGACGTCGGCCACCGGCCCCCGTCATCCACGGGGGGTGGCGGCCATGTCCACGGAAGTGTTGTCCGACGACACCGAGAACCCATCGGGCGACCGTGGTCGCGACGCCGCGGCGGCCCGGAACGTGCCACTCCTGAACGAGCTGCGCCAGGCCATCGCCGCCAGTCAGCACGATCTGGACCGGGCCCAACGCCAGCTCACCGAGGCCGGTGCCGAGCTGGCCCGGTGGACCGACCGCGCGTCCCGGGAGGCGGGCACCACGCTCCTGGTCGACGGCGTGCCGGACGCCGGGGAGTTCCGCCGGCTCTCCGCGCGGCTGTGCGCCCGGGACACGGAGGGCTGCCGCCTCCTGCACGGGGACCCGGCCGATCGGGAACCGCACGCGCACCCCCTCCCGAGCCCCGGCGACGCCGGCCATCGCAGCGTGGTCGGCCAGGCCCGGCTGGAGGATCCCACCTACCGACAGGCGGTCGAGGAAGCGGTACGGTCGGCGCACCGGGTCCGGGTGCTGCCCCGCCTCGGCACCACCATGCAGCTCGCCGACGGGGTCGCGTTGTTCTCCCTCCAGCAGCCCGCCGGGCCGGCGGGACTGCTGATGCGCCACCCGGAGCTGGTCGCGCTGGGAACCCAGCTCTTCGAGGCGGCCTGGGCGGACGCCCTCCCACTGGGGGCGCGCCGCTCGACCGGCGCCGACCGCCCGTCGGAGGTTCAGCTCCAGATCCTGCGGTTGGCGGCGGTCGGGGCGAAGGACGACACGATCGCCCGCAGCCTCGGACGCAGCACCCGGTGGGTCCGGCGCCACTTCGAGCTGCTGGAGGAACAGCTCGGGGCCACCAACCGGATGACCCTCGGCATCGCCGCCGTCCGCCGCGGCTGGATCTGATCTTGCAGCTTGCGGACGCGGGCAACTCTGCCCTGCCGCCGCGCCACCAGCACCCTGCATGATCGATAGACATCGATGGAAGTTCCATCGGTCATCGGGGAAGGATCACCTTGCGAAGGACGTCTCTGCGGCGGCTCGCCGCGCTCGCGCTCAGCGCCGTCACCCTGGTCGGAGGGCTGGTGGCCGTCCAGGCCCCGGCCGCCGCCGTACCGGCCGGATTCGACCACACGATCTACTGGAACAACGTCCTGCTCAAGACCTACCGGGCCGTGGGCGGCCCGCCCACCGTCCTGTCCCGGGCCGGCGCCATGATGCACCTCGCCATGTACGACGCCTCGGCCTCGCTGTCCAGCGGACCGACCTACCTGGCCCGGGTCGCCCCGGTCCCCAACTTCAGCTACGACGTGGACATGAACGTCGACATGGCGGCGTTCAAGGTGCTGCAGTCGGTCTTCCCCAGCCGAGACTTCACCGCCGACTACCAGGGCTCGCGGGTCTACCCCCCGGTCGGTTCCCCGGGACCCGAGGGCTGGAGCACCAGCGTCGGTGAGGGCGCGGCACAGAACATGATCAACGCCAGGGCGAACGACCGCTCGACGGTCAACACCGGCTACACCCCTGGCACCACCGCCGGGCAGTGGCGTCCCACCGAGCCGAACACCGTCGCGGCCAGCCCGAACTGGGGCCGGGTCACGCCGTTCGCACTGACCTCCGGCTCGCAGTTCCGGCCCTCGCTGCCCGGCGGCTTCACCGACATCACCAGGATGCTGACCAGCAGCGAGTACGCGGCACAGGTCAGGGACGTCCGCGAACTGGGCGCGGCCACCGGGTCGACCCGCACCACGGACCAGACCCAGGCGGCCTTCTTCTGGGCCAACGACCTGGACGGCACCTACAAGCCCCCGGGCCAGCTCTTCGCCCACACCCAGATCATCGCCAAGGCGAAGGGCACCCCGACGATCAAGCTCTTCGCGCTGGTCGCCATGGCCATGGCCGACGCGGCCATCGCCGCCTGGGACGCCAAGTACGAGACCACCATCGACCTGTGGCGCCCGGACACCGCGATCGAGGAGCCGCAGAGCGACGGCAACGCCGCGACCACGCCGAACGCCGCCTGGCAGCCGCTCTCCACGGCGGCTGACGGCTCGCACTTCTCGCCGAACTTCCCGGCGTACATCTCCGGCCACGCCACCTTCGCCGGGGCCTGGGCGGGCATCATGAAGCGGTTCTACGGCACCGACGCGGTGACCTTCACCGCGACCACCGAGGACCCCAAGGCGGTCGGGGTGCAGCGCACCTTCACCTCCTTCTCCGCCGCCGCCAACGAGAACGCCCTGAGCCGGCTCTGGCTGGGCGTGCACTACCGCTGGGACGCCGACGCCGGCCTGGCCACCGGCGACGCGGTGGCGAACCGGGTGTTCGGCACCTACCTCCGTTGACCGTCGCGGGCCGGCGACGACCGTCGCCGGCCCGCCCTCCGGCGGGTTCTCCCGGAGAATCCCCTGATCCTGGGCACCTGCGGGGCCGGCGGGCGACTGCCGGCCCTAGGCTGTGCCCCATGACCGACCAGCGCGGCGGGTTCGCCGACGAGTCCTGCGTCCTGCCCGAGGGGCCGTGGACGCACCGGTTCGTCGGCGCCAACGGCAGCCGGTTCCACGTCGTCGAGGCCGGCACCGGCCCGATGGTGCTCTTCCTGCACGGCTTCCCGGAATACTGGTACGCCTGGCGCGAGATGCTCCCGGCGGTCGCCGACGCCGGCTTCCGCGCGGTCGCCGTCGACCTGCGCGGCTACGGCGCGAGCGACAAGCCACCCCGGGGGTACGACGGCTACACGCTGGCCGCCGACGTCGCCGGCCTGATCCGCGCACTCGGCGAACGGTCGGCCACCGTGGTCGGCACCGGCGCGGGCGGGCTCATCGGCTGGACCGCCGCCTCGTTCCACCCCACCCTGGTCCGGCGGCTCGTGGTGCTCGGCGCACCGCACCCGCTCCGGCTGCGGGCCGCCATCTTCGCCGACCCGCGCGGCCAGTTCACCTCGGCCACCGCCACGCTGAAGTTCCAGCTCCCCCGCTACGAGCACGTGCTGACCCGGGACGGCGCCGCCGAGGTGGAGGACATGCTGCGCCGGTGGGGCGGGCCGCGCTGGGTCGACGGACCCGACTTCGCCGACTACGCCCGCTGCTGCCGGGTGGCCATGCAGATCCCGCAGGCCGCGTTCTGCGCCATGGAGGGCTACCGCTGGGCGTTCCGCTCGGTGCTGCGGCTGCACGGCTACCGGTTCGTGAAGCTGATGCAGAAGCCACTGGTCACACCGACCCTGCAACTGCACGGCGCGTTGGACCGGGCCTCGCTGCCCCGCACCGCGCAGGGCTCGGGCCGCTACGTCACCGCCCCGTACGAGTGGCGGCTGCTCGACGACGTGGGCCACTTCCCGCACGTGGAGGCCCGCGACGTGGTGCTCGGCGAGATCCTGCGCTGGGCGAAGTCCTGACTCAGACCCGCTGCTCGCCCAGGTCGGCCACCTCGGTCGCGGGCGCCCACCCCTGGTAGACGCCGAAGTCGAACGCCTCCAACCCCATCGCCTCGGCCACCGGCCAGCGTCCACCGGTGTACTCCACACGCAGCCAGCCCTCGTGCTCGGCCAGCACGATGAACGGCTGCCCCTGCCAGGTGCAGGTGGTCCGGACGTACGCCAGGTCCTCCACCTCGGCGGCCGGCACCACCCGGACGTACCGGCCGGGGCGTACCTCGGCGAAGCCGTCCTCCGGTTCGGGCTGGTAGAGGCGGACGTCGGTCCCGTCCGGGCTGGCCTGGTACTCCCGGCCCCGCCAGCGGGCCACATACCCGTCGCGGGTCACGCCTCGTCCGCCTTCCGCCACACCAGCGCGTCCGTGTCGAGGACCGCGACCAGCCGGGCGGCGGCGTCGGCGCCGATGCGCCACAGCTCGGCCCCGTGCGGCAGCCGGGCACTGTCCACCTTGAACTCCGCCACCACGTCGGTGCTCTCCCCCGGCGCGAAGCCGTTGCCGCGGAACGGGGGCCGTTCGATCACCCAGCCCTCCATCGCCCGCATGGCGGCCTCGTTCTGCCCGCCGTACGGGATCCGGTAGAGGCTGGGCCGGTGGGCCGGCCAGCGCAGCAGGTAGACCTCCTCGTCGTCCCGGGAGAACGGCGAGCCGGGATGGCCGAGGCCGAGCGCGTCGTACAGCTCCGCCGGGGTCCGCAGGTGGGCCAGTTCACCGGCCCGGTGCACGAACCCGGACACCCGGTCGAAGCCCCGCTCCAGGTAGTAGGCGAGCTGGCTCGCCGCGATCGCCTTCTGCATGGTCACCGGCAAACTCGGGTCCGTCGGCGGCGCCGCCGGTCGGGGCTCGGCCGCCGGGGCCGGCGCGGCGGCGGAGGGCTCCGGTTCGTCGCCGAGGCCCACCTCGGCGGCCCAGTTGGCGAGCGCGAGAACCTGCTCCCCCGGGTACGCCGCACCGACCGGACTGCCCGGGTTGACCAGGAACGACCAGGCGGCGTCCGGCCACCGGCGGATGAGCTGGACGAACTTGACCCGTACGGTGTCGACCGGCCCGTCGGCGTGCTCGGCGAGCCGCTCCGGCGAGGTGTAGGCCACGACGTACGCGCCACCGTCGATCGACCGGGTGTGCCAGACGAAGCCGGGGTCGCCCGGCCGACTGCCGGGGACCGAGTCGGGCGCGACCGGCAGCAGCACCCGGGCCAGCAGCAGGGTGGTGAGGAAGCCGTCCGTGTTTCCGCTGCCGGCGGCGGAGAGCAGTTCCTCCTCCACCTCGTTCGCCGGCACGAACTCCGGCCGCCCGGCGGAGGGCGTCGTCGCACCGGCCGACGTCGGCTCGTCGACCGGCCGCTCGGAGGCGGTGGAGCGCGGCGAGCCGTCCTCCACATCGGAGCGGGCGGACCACGACACCGGAGACTCGGCCGGCACCGACGTCGACCCGGGTGTCGGCGTCCCGAGCAGCGGTGTGGTGTCCGGTTCGGCGGGGGACGGGTCGGGTGGGAACAGCGGCTCGGTCGGCGGCTCGAACAGCGAGGCCGGGGCGCCGTTCGACGACTCGGAGAGCGGTGCCGTGGACTCGAACAACGACACCGTCGGCTCGGCCGACGATGACGGCGGCTCGAACAGCGACACCGTCGGTTCACCCGATCCCGGCGACTCGAACGCCGTCGTCGACTCCGGCCCGAACGCCGACGCGGCCCCGTACGGCGTCGTCGGCTCGAACGCCGACGCGGGCTCGAACGCCGACGCGGGCTCGAACGCCGACGCGGGCTCGAACGCCGACGCGGGCTCGAACGCCGACGCGGGCTGCGCCGACGCAGTCTCGAAGGACGTCGTGGGCTGCGCCGACGCAGTCTCGAAGGACGTCGTGGGCTGCGCCGACGCAGTCTCGAAGGACGTCGTGGGCTGCGCCGACGCAGTCTCGAAGGACGTCGTGGGCTGCGCCGACGCAGTCTCGAAGGACGTCGTGGGCTGCGCCGTCGTGGGCTCGAAGGCCGACGCGGTCTCGAACGCCGTCGTCGGCTCGGAAGCGGTGGACCCGAACGGGGCCGTCGACGCGAACGACGGTGAGGCTCCCGACGACGGCTCGAAGAGCGACACCGGAGGCGCGGCCGCCGGCGAGAGCGGCGTCGTCGGCTCGTCCCCGACGCCGGACCGGTCGAACGGCGACCTGCCGTCGACCGGCTCGCCCGTGCCGGTGGCGCCGAGGTGGGCGGCGAGATCGGCGGTGTCGTCGACCACCGGGTCGACGGGGAGCGGCACGGTCGGGTCCGTGGCGCCCGCCCAGGCCGCCGCCGCGTCGCCGCCCGGAACCGGGACCACGGGATCGGCGCGCGGTGGGGACCAGGCCGGCGTGGGCTCAGTCAGGTCGCGGGCCTCGATGACGGTGCCCTCGATGACGATCGGTGTGAAGTCACGCCGTGGCGTCGGCGGCGCGGACACCGGCTCGGCGACCGACGGCGGCAACTCCTCCGCCTCCGCGAGGTCGGCGACCGGGTTCTCCCCGGCCCACTGGTCCGGCGCGGGCGTGGCGGGGCCGGCATGCCGCCGGGGCAGCGTGCCGGTGGCGTCCTCGGCCGGGCGGGCCGGCCGGAACGGCCGGGTCGGGTCGTCCGGACGCGATGCCGGGGGTGGCTGGTCCGCCCCGATCGGGAAGGCGCGGGTCGGATCCTCCCGCACCGGCTCGTTCAGCGGGCGGCGGCGGGGAAACGGCTGGCCACCGGCGAACCGGGAGGGCGGCGTCGCCCGTTCGGCGGACCGGCGGGGCGCGTCCAACGGCGAGGGCCGCCGGCTGGAGCGCCCGGAGGAGGGTTCGAAGAAGGAGCGGGCCGGGGGCGGCGCGGGAGCCGGGGGCGGATCGTCCACCGACGCGTCCCGTCCGGCGGCGAAGGGGTCCGGCTCGTCCGGCCGTCGACGCAGGTCCGTGAGCCAACCGTCGAGGGCGTCGGAGCCGGGCTCGTCGCCCGAGGCGGGCCGGCCCGCCTCGGGCGCCTCCGGCGTTCTCCGGCGGGGCGGCACGGTGGGTACGCGCCGACCGAGGACCGGCACGGTCCGCATCGGCACGGTGGAGGGCTCCTCGGCCTCCGCCACCCGGCCAGCGCGGGTCGGCGGAACCGGGGGCGGCGGCGCGGGAGCGGCCGGCACCCGGGGGAGCGGCGCCTCCCGTGCGGTCTCCGGAACCCCGTTGCGGGCGGCCCGGGCCGCGCTCTCCACCCGGTCCAGGCGGGCTCGGGCGCCCATGGTCCGCCCGGGCAGCCGGACGTCTCCCCGGGCGAGCTGCGCGACATACCAGGCGGGCAGGTAGCCCTCGATCGGCAGCCCCGGATCGACCGCCAACCACCACTCCTGATTGGGCCAGCCGGCGGCCAGGTCGGGGTATGCCACGACGCGCGTCGCCCCGGCGTTCTCACCCAGACTGGCCCGTAGCGCGGCGACGGAGGTGAAGGCCAACACGTGGGTGCGGCCCCCGGAGGTCCAGGTGCCCCACCCGGCGGTCGAGCCGCCGGCGACCGGCAGCACCAGATCGACGCGGGTCAGTACGCGGAAGTACTGCTGCTGGTCCTGCGCGCGCAGCGCGTCCCGCATCGCCACCTCGGCCTCGGTGGCCGGCTCCCATCCGGTCACGGCCACCTCTCCTTCCGCGAACAGGCCACAGGCATCGCCTACAACCTACAAGGTGGTAACAAGATCACAATGCCTGGCCATCGACGCTCGGCCGTGACCTCGGCGAGGCGCTAACATCCCGTTCCGGAGTCGACACGTTACGGAGGTCGTCGATGTCCCGGCCCCTCATCCGCCCGGCCCTGGCCGCCCTGGCGACCCTCCTCGTCGCCGGCCTGCCGGCCGCTCCGGCGGCGGCCCGCGCCCCGTCCGGATGCGCGGCGCCGCCGGCGCCCGCCCGACCGGTGGCCGAGCAGCCGTGGCCCCAGCAACGGTACGCGCCGGACCGGCTCGCCCCGCTCGCGACCGGCGCCGGCGTGGTGGTCGCGGTGGTCGACTCCGGGGTCGACCGGTCGCATCCGCAGCTCGCCGGCCGGGTGCTCGACGGCGCCGACTTCCTCGACCCGGGGGGCGACGGCACCCGGGACTGCGCCGGGCACGGCACCGGCGTGGCGAGCATCATCGCCGCCGCGCCGCGCCCCGGCGTCGCCTTCCGCGGCCTCGCGCCGGACGCGCGCGTCCTCCCGGTACGGGTGAGCGAGCAGCAGGTGGTCGAGGGGCGGGAGTCGGGGCGTACGGTCGACGCGGCCGACTTCGCCCGGGCGATCCGGTGGGCGGTGGACCACGACGCCGACGTGCTCAACCTGTCGGTCGTGCTGTACGCGGACGACCCGGCCGTCCGGGCCGCGATCGCCTACGCGGTGCGGCGGGACGTGGTGGTGGTGGCCGCCGCCGGCAACCTGCACGACAGCGGCGACCCCCGACCGTACCCGGCGGCGTACGACGGGGTGCTCGGCGTGGGCGCGATCGGCCGGGACGGCGCACGCGCGGCCTTCTCCCAGACCGGCCCCTACGTCGACCTGGTCGCCCCGGGCAGCGAGGTGCTGATGGCGGCGCCCCGGCAGGGCCACCACCGGGCGGAGGGGACCAGCTATGCCACGCCCTTCGTGTCCGGCACCGCGGCGTTGCTGCGGCAGTATCGCCCCGGCTTGAGCGCGGCCGGGGTGGCAGGGCGGATCGTGGCCGGCACCGATCCGGCGCCGGGGCGGGGCGAGGGCTACGGCGCCGGGGTGCTCAACCCGTACCGCGCGGTGACCGAGTCGCCCGGCGAGGCATCCGCCCGCCCTCGTGCCGGCGTGGCGTTGCCGGCCGAGCGGCCGGATCCGGCCGCGCTCGACCGCCGGTCCCGTCGCGCCACGGCCCGGGACCGGGCACTGCTGGTGGCCGGCGTGACCGGCGGGGCGGCGGCGCTGGTGGCGCTGCTGGCGGTGGTGCTGCCCCGGGGGGCGCGGCGGCGTTGGAACCCGGCCGGCCCGGCCTGATCACCGGACGCGGCCCGGGACCGCACCCGGGCCGCGCCCGGGGCTCACTGGAACAGGTTGGCGTTGCGCTTCTCGGTGTCGAGGTAGTCAGCCGCGGAGTCCTCCACGGCGAGCTTGATGTCACGCAGCATCGCCTGCAGGTCCTGCGAGGCGGCCCGCCACCGGGCCTGCCGCTGCTCGTACGCCTCCCGCGCCGCGCCGTTCCAGCTCGACACCAACGGCGCCGCGTCCCGTTCGAGCTGCCCGAGCTGGCTCTCCAGAGTGGTCAGCGCCCGTTGGATGTCCGCGCCGGCCTGTTGCAGGGCGGCGAAGTTGACGACCAGCACACCGTGCTCCATGGGTTCGATCCTTCCGGTGGTCAGAGCGGCAGCTGGATGCCGCGGTTGGTGCCCGCCACCCGGCCGGCGGCCTCGGTGTCGGAGACGTCGTAGTGCCGGCCCGCGGTGCGGATCGCCGTGGCGGTCTCGCGCAAGGCCCGCTGCAGGGTCGCCTGGTCCTGCGCCCACTGCTGCTTGACCTGCTCGAACGAGCGCCCGCCGGCGCCCCGCCAGGCCTGCTGCAGCACCTCCAGCTCGGCCATCAGGCCGCTCAACATGGTCTGCAGCGACTGGTCGACCTGCTCGAACCTCCCGGCGGTCTGCTGCATCACCGCGGCTTCTGCCTGGGTCTGGGACATCCCGGACGTCACCTCGTCTCCTCGGTCGTGGTCGGTCACCGTGTGACCACCGTGGACTCGCCGGTGCGCGCCCGCCGTCCCCGGAGGGGGAAGAGGGACGGCGGGGCGCGCGAACGACGATTTCGTCGCTGAAGGTAGCCGTCTCACTTCAGTTCTGCTACCCCCCGGGCCTCCCCTGTGGACAACGCTCCCACTACGATGAGCCACGGCGGCGTCACAGGGCGGACCGGGCGGGGAGGTACGGTGACCGCGAGCACGACCGAGCGACCCGCGCCGGGCGCTCCTCCTCAGTGGACCCGGGTGAGCGCACCCGTGGTGCGCGCCGGTCAGGTCGTGACGACCCAGGTCGCGGCGGCCGTGCTGGTGGCCGCGATCGGGCGCGGCGTGGTGGTGACCGCCGTCGCGCTGCTCCTGGCCACGCTGCTGCTGCCCGCCGCCTGGGTCCGGGTCCGGGGCCGCTGGCTGCACGAGTGGCTCCGCGTCGGCGCCGCCCACCTGAGCCGTCGGCGTGCGCTGCCGCCGGCCGCCGATCCGGCGGCGCTGCTCGACCTGGTCGCTCCCGGCACGGTGGTGCAGGCCGCGGAACCGGCCGGCGGGCCCGCCGCCGTGCTGCACGACGCGGCCGGGCTGACCGCGCTGCTGGAACTCGGCGATCCGGACGATCTGCTCGGCGACCGCCCGGAGGCACTGCCGTCCCCGTTCGACCTGCTTCCCCCGACGGGTCCGGAGAGTCCGCCGGTCCGGCTGCAACTGGTCCTCTCGGCGTCGCCCGCACCGACGCCCGCCGTCGCGGCCGGTCCGGCCGGCACGTCCTACCGGCAGCTCACCGACGGCCGGACCGCCGGGCGGACCCGGGTCGTGCTGGCGATCCGGGTGCTCCGGGCCGACGGTTGGTCGGACGACGAGTTGCTGCGGGCGCTCGCCGGCACCGTCCGACGCACGGCCCGCCGGCTCGGCCCGCTCGGTGGACATCCCCTCGGGGCGCCGGCGGCGCTGCGGGTGATCGCCGAGATGGCCCACCACGAGGCCGGCGCACCGGTCCGGGAGACGTGGCCGCTGCTCACCGTGGGCGGGCTGCCGCAGGCCACCTGGCGGTTGCGCCGGTGGCCCGATCCACGCGGCGAGGCCGCCCGGGGCCTGCTGTCCCGGTTGCTGGCCACTCCGGGCACCGCCACCACCATCGCGCTCTGCGTCGGCCCGCACACCGGCTCCGCACCGACGCCGGTCGGGTTGACCGTGCGGGTCGCCACTGACGACGCGTCGGCGTTGACGCTGGCCGAGCGGGCGCTGCGCCGGGTGGCCGGCGACGCGGGCGCGGAGTTGCGGCGACTGGACGGCGAGCACCTGGCCGGGCTGGCCGCGACCCTGCCACTGGCGGTCGGCGGTGCCGGCGCGCCCGCGACCGGTTCGCCGCCGACGGGTCTGGACCTGCCGGTCGGCGGGTGCGGGCTGGTGGTGGGCGCGAACCGGCGCGGCGGCCCGCTCACCGTACGTCTGTTCCGGCCCGCGACGACCCGGATGGTGCTGGTCGGCGGGGTGCCCGCCGCACAGTTGCTGGTGCTGCGGGCGCTGGCCCTCGGCGCCCGGGTGGCGGTGCAGACCGCACGGCCGCGCGCCTGGGAGGGGTTCGTGCGCGGGCTCGGGGCGCCGGCCGGCGGGGTGCCGCTGCTCCCGCCGGGGCGGCCGGCCGGCGGCGCGCCCGGGTCGCCGCTGCGCCCGCTGCTGCTGGTGGTCGACGCCGGCCCGGTGCCGCCGGAGGTCGGCCCGGCGGCGGCCTGGCAGTCCGTGCTCGTGGTCCGCGACGAGCTGACCCCGGCGGACGCCCCGACGCTGGCCCGTGCCGACCTCGCCGTCCTGCAACCCCTCGACCCGGCCGAGGCCGCCCTGGCCGGCACCGCGCTCGGCCTCGGCGGCTCCGCAGACTGGCTCACCCGGATCCGCGACGACATGGTGGCGGTGGTCAACCGGCGGGCACTGCGCTGGGCGCTGCTCTCACCGACGCCGGTCGAGTCGCAACTGGTCGGTCGTCCGACCCGCCGCTGAGCCGGTCGCACGGGTTCCGCCCGGGGAACGGGCGTGGCACGATCCCCGCCATGGATTTCCTGAAGGGTCTACTGATCCGGGTCGCGACGACGGCGGTGGCCTTCTGGCTCGCCACGTTGCTGATCCCGGGCATCACGCTCGACTCCGATTCGGCCACCGAGACGGTGACCACGCTGGTCCTCGTCGCGGTGATCTTCGGGGTGGTCAACGCGGTGCTCCAGCCGATCATCAAGACCGTGGGTTGCGGTTTCTACCTGCTCACCCTCGGCCTGAT
This sequence comes from Micromonospora sediminicola, assembly GCF_900089585.1. Classification (NCBI taxonomy): domain Bacteria; kingdom Bacillati; phylum Actinomycetota; class Actinomycetes; order Micromonosporales; family Micromonosporaceae; genus Micromonospora; species Micromonospora sediminicola. Next base: position 2,096,896 of record NZ_FLRH01000004.1, read on the forward strand.
CGCGCTGGTGGTGAACGGGCTGCTCTTCCTGCTCACGAGCTGGATCGCCGGTGAGGCCGGGCTGCCCTTCCACGTGGACGGGTTCTGGCCGGCGGCGGTGCTGGGCGCGCTCTTCGTCGGCATCGTCACCTGGATCCTCGGCGCCGTCCTCGACCGCGACTGAGGCCCGGCGAGCCCGGCCGGCACCCACGGCGCCGGCCGGGCCAGCGAGCGGGAATTGGCTGGCGAGCGACCCGGGCGGCGGTACTAACGTCGGCCGGGTGTTCACAGTGACCCGCGCCGACGGCTACCAGCTCAGCACCGACCCGGACCGGCTCGACCTGGACCGGGTGCACGCCTGGCTCGCCACGGACGCCTACTGGGCGCTCGGACGGGAGCGGGAGACGGTGGCCCGCGCGTTCGCCGGTTCGATCGGCTTCGGCGTCTACCGTCCCGGTGACGGCCAGCAGGTCGCGGTCGCCCGGGTGGTGACCGACCGGGCCACCTTCGCCTGGCTCTGTGACGTCTACGTGGACCGGGCCGAACGCGGTCGCGGGCTGGGCACGTGGCTGGCCGGCGGCGTCCGCGACCACCTGGCCGAGCTGGGCGTACGCCGGATCCTGCTGGCCACGCTGGACGCGCACGGGGTGTACGGGAAGCTCGGGTTCCAGCCGGTGGCGGCGGACCGCTACATGGAGCTGGACCAGCGGGTGACGCCCGTCACCGGAAAGGATCAGGGACCCGATCCGCACCTTACGGTGGACGGGTGAACCAGCTCCGCCTCGGTTATCTGTACGGCGTCGGCGCGTACCTGCTCTGGGGTTTCTTCCCGATCTACCTGAAGCTGCTCCGACCGGCCGGGCCGGTGGAGATCCTGGCGCACCGGATCGTCTGGTCGGTGGCGTTCGTGGCGCTGCTGCTGGCCGCGATGCGCCACGTCGGCTTCCTGCGCACGCTGGCCCGGCGACCGCGCGCGTTGGCCGGCATCGCGCTCGCGGCCGCGTTGATCGCGGTCAACTGGGGCACCTACATCTATGGCGTGAACTCCGACCGGGTGGTGGAGACCGCGCTCGGCTACTTCATCAACCCGCTGGTGTCGGTGCTGTTCGGCGTGGTCGCGCTGCGGGAGCGGCTGCGCCCCGGGCAGTGGGCGGCGTTGGGCGTCGGCGCGCTCGCCGTGGCGGTCCTCACCGTCGACTACGGCCGGCTGCCCTGGCTGGCGCTCACGCTCGCGTTCAGCTTCGCCGGCTACGGCCTGGTCAAGAAGCGGCTCGGGTTGCCCGCGGTGGAGGGGCTCTTCGTCGAGTCGGCGGTGCTGGCGCTGCCGGCCCTGGCGTACCTGGCGTGGTTGTCGGGCCGGGGCGACTCGACGTTCGGGCATGTCTCGGCCGGGCACACCGCGCTGCTGGTGCTGGCCGGCGCCGCCACCGCGATTCCGCTGCTGCTCTTCGCCGGCGCGGCGAACCGGCTGCCGCTGTCCACCGTCGGCATGCTGCAGTACCTGGCCCCGATCCTCCAGCTCGGCTGCGGCGTGCTGATCTTCCACGAGCCGATGCCCCCGGCCCGGCTCGCCGGCTTCGCCCTGGTCTGGCTGGCCCTCCTGCTCTTCACCGCCGACGCCCTCCGGAACACCCGCCGCACCCGCCCCACCCCCCAACCCACCCCCGCCCCCACCCCCCTGCGTTGATCTTGCACTTCCGGCCCGGACGAAAGGGGCGATGCGCCCGAAACGAGGGCCCAAAGTGCAAGATCGCCGCAGTGGGGGCGGGGGGGGCGGGTCAGCGGAGGTCGTAGGCGAGGACGGGGGTTTCGGTGCCTCGTTGCAGCTCCAGGCGGACCAGTTCCCCCTTGGTGAAACGGGTGACGCCGGAGAAGCGCAGGTCGTCACCGGGGGCGGCCAGCCAGGAGCCGATCTGCTCCGTCGCGCCGTCCGGGCCGTGCGCCACCAGCCGGAACGTGTACGCCTCACGGTGCCCGGCGCGCCGGTCGTAGCCGCAGTGCATGGTGACCTCGGTGCCCCAGGGCGTCTCGGTCAGCCCCACCTCGGCGTGCACCGGCGCGGTCCCGGCCACCGGTCGCATGGCGGTCAGCGCCACCTGCCGGGTGGCCGGCTCGGCCGGCGGCCGGACCAGCGTCACGCCCACACCCGCGAGCACCGCCAGCACCGCGGCGGCGAGCGCGGTCGCCGCGTACCGCCGGCGGGAGCGGGACCGCTCGCGGCGCCGCCGCTCCCGCGCGGCGTCGAGCAGCGCGGGCACCCGGTTGGTCTCCGGTCCGACCTCCAGGAACTGCTCCAGCCCGGCCGGGTCGAGCCGGCCCAGCAGGCCGGGCAGCACGGCGATCTCGGCGACCGCCTCCCGGCACGCGGCGCAGCCGGCCAGGTGCCGTTCGTAGGCGGCGCGCTCGGCCGGGGCGAGGGCGCCCAGCACGTACGCCCCGTCGTCGTGCGCGAACTCGCAGCGGGTCATCCGGTCACCCCCATCTCGGCCAGCACCAACCGTAGTGAGCGCAGCGCATAGTGGGTGCGCGACTTCACCGTGCCCGGCGGCACGCCCAGCCGGGCGGCCGCCTCCGCCACCGACCGCCCCTGGTAGAAGCACTCGACCAGCACCTCGCGGTGGGTCGGGCTCAGCCGGTTGAGCGCCTCGGCCACCGTCCACGCCTCCACCGCGCGCTCCGTCTCGTCGACCGTCTCGGCGGTTTCGGGCAGCTCGTCGGTGTAGACCTCGCCGACCCGGGCCGAGCGGCGACGCCACGCGTCGATGGCCAGGTTCCGCGCCGTGGTGAAGAGCCAGGCGCGGACCGAACCCCGCCGCGGATCCAGCGACTCCGGGTGCCGCCAGGCCCGCAGCAGCGTCTCCTGCACCAGGTCCTCGGCGCGCGGCCGATCGCCGTTGACCAGTCGCAGGGCGTGCGCGAACAGCGCGTCGGCATGCTCGTCGTGCAGCGCGCGCAGCAGCTGGGCGTCGTGGTCACTGATGGCGGTACCTCGCTTCCGGCGGCGGGGAGACCGACGATGCGTCCGCCCGTGGCGGGCGGTGCGTCCGCTCTTCCATACGTGCCGTGACGCCGAACGGTTCAGCCGCAGGTCAGGCCGGAGCTGTTCACGTCCGGTTCACATTCGGGCCGACACCCGCTCACCGCGCCCTGGCACCGTCCGGCAGGTACGCGCGCGGGCCGATCGCCCGTGTGCGCCTTCCGACGTCCGATCAGGAGGCTCCACCTCATGAGCGACCGTCCTCGCCTGCTCCCGCTGCTGGGTGGCACCCGCCACGGCAGCCGCGACGCGATGACCTGTCTGTACCGGTGCGGCAACGCCTGCGACCACCCGGTGCCCAACCCCACCGACAACCCGTACCTCGGCGACCTGGTCGACGCCGAGGTCACCCGGCGCGGCGTGGTCCGGGCCGGCGCGGTCGGCGCGCTGGTGCTCGGCTTCGGCGGCGCCGCCGCCGGCGCACTCGCCGGCGCCGCCCCCGCCGCCGCCGCGCCCGCCACCCCGACCGCACCGGGCACGGACGAGGCCCTCGCCGCGACCGCACGCCCGGGCAGCGGCGCGCTGACCTTCAAGCCCATCCCGCCGAACAAGCTGGACACGCTGGTCGTGCCGAACGGCTACGACCACGCCGTGGTCATCAAGTGGGGCGACGAGGTCGTCCCCGGCGCGCCCGCGTTCGACGTGCGCCACCAGAGCGCCGCCGCGCAGGCCAAGCAGTTCGGCTACAACAACGACTTCGTCGGCGTGCTGCCCATCGACCGCAAGCGCGCGCTGCTCGTGGTCAACCACGAGTACACCAACGAGGACCTGATGTTCCCCGGCTTCACCGGCCAGGACGCGCTGACCGTGGAGCAGCTGCGGGTGGCGATGGCCGCCCACGGCATGTCCGTGGTCGAGCTGGAGCGGGTGGAGAACACCGGGCAGTGGCGGCCGGCACGGCGCGGCCGGCGGGAGTACAACCGCCGGGTCACCGCGCTGGCCACGAAGTTCGAGCTGACCGGCCCGGCCGCCGGCTCGGCCTGGCTGCGGACCGCCGCCGACCCGAAGGGCCGCACGGTGGTCGGCACGTTGAACAACTGCGCCGGCGGCGTCACGCCGTGGGGCACCGTGCTCTCCGGCGAGGAGAACTTCAACCAGTACTTCGTCGGCGGCGACGGCGCGCCGGAGGAGCTGAAGCCGAAGCTGGCCCGCTACGGCATTCCCACCGACGTGCGCTACCCGAGCGGCAGCCGCAAGTGGGACCGGGCCGACGAGCGGTTCGACCTGGCGAAGCACCCGAACGAGGCGCACCGGTTCGGCTGGGTGGTCGAGATCGACCCGTTCGACCCGCAGGCCCGGCCGCGCAAGCACACCGCGCTGGGCCGGGTGAAGCACGAGGGCGCGAACGTCATCGTGGCCCGCAGCGGGCACGTGGTCGCGTACATGGGCGACGACGAGCGTTTCGACTACCTCTACAAGTTCGTCTCGGACAAGAAGTTCATGTCGGGCAACTCCTGGGTGGCCCGCAAGCACAACCTGACGCTGCTGGAGTCGGGCACGCTCTATGTCGCGGCGCTGACCGGCGACAGCCCGGGTGAGATCGACGGCAGCGGCACGCTCCCCGCGGACGGCGGCTTCGGCGGCCGGGGCCGCTGGATCAAGCTGGTCAGCGGCAACCGCTCGTACGTCGACGGCATGACCGCCGCCGACGTGCTCACCTTCACCCGGCTGGCCGGCGACAAGGTCGGCGCGACCAAGATGGACCGTCCTGAGGACGTCGAGCCGAGCCTGCTCACCGGCAAGGTCTACGTGGCGCTGACCAACAACACCGACCGGGGCAAGGCCGGCAAGGCGCCGGCCGACGAGGCGAACCCGCGCAACGCCAACAAGCACGGGCAGATCCTGGAGCTGGTCGAGGACCGGGGCGACAACACCGCCGAGACCTTCGCCTGGTCGCTGCCGATCGTCTGCGGCGACCCGGCGGACGCCTCGACCTACTTCGCCGGGTACGACAAGACCAGGGTCTCCCCGATCTCCTGCCCGGACAACGTCGCCTTCGACGCCACCGGCAACCTCTGGATCTCGACCGACGGCAACGCCCTGGGCAGCAACGACGGGCTCTTCGCCACCGCCGTCGAGGGCCCGGAGCGGGGGCACCTGAAGCAGTTCCTCACGGTGCCGCTCGGCGCGGAGACCTGTGGTCCGTTCATCACCAAGGACAACCGGTCGGTCTTCGTGGCCGTGCAGCACCCGGGCGAGATCTCCGGCGCCTCGGTGGAGAACCCGGCCTCCACCTGGCCGGACGGCGACTTCGCCAAGCCCGGCGTGGTGGTCACCTGGCGCCTCGACGGGGGCCCGGTCGGCAGCTGAGCCATCCCCGGGGTGGGTCCGGCGCTGGACCCACCCGCTGACGGGCCGTCGTCGGACCCACCGGCGGCGGCCCGATCAGTTCTCGGTGGCGATCCCGTCGGCGATGGAGCGCGCGGCGGTGAGCAGCTTCGCGCGGACCACCCGGGCGGAGGTCATCATCTCGCCGGCCGGCAGGGCGCAGGCCAGCACCACCCGCCGCTCGATGTCCTTGTCCGGGGTGACCAGCACCGCGGCGCAGGCCACGCCCTGCCGGAACTGCCCCAGCTCCAACTGCATGCCGCGCCGGTCGCCGGCGGCCAGGTCGGCCTCGAACGCCTCGACTGTGGTCAGGGTGGCGGTGGTGAACGGGCGCATGCCGTATTCGCGCAGGTAGCGGAAGCGCTGCTCGGCGGTGAGCGTGGCGAGCAGGCTCTTGCCGAGGGCGGTGGCGTGTGCGCCCTCGTCGAAGCCCGGGACCAGGTCCTCCATGAACGGTGAGCGCGGCCCCTCGGCGGACGCGGTCACCGCCACCTGCCCACCCACGAAGCGGCCCAGGTAGTGGCTCCAGCCGGTGTCCACGGCGGCGCGCCGCAGCGCCTCGCCCACCGCGGGCGGCCCCCGGAACGCGGTGACCAGCTCGCGGTAGCGGTCGGCCACCTCCAGCCCGACGATGTACGTCCCGTCCTCGCGCCGGATCACGTAGCCCTCGTAGGCCAGCGTGCGCACCAGGTGGTAGGTGGTGGCGACGGTCAACTCGCAGCGGCGGGCGATCTGCTTCACGGTGAGCCCTCTCGGCGCACGGCCGACCGACTCGAGCACTCGAAGCGCGCGGGAGACGCTGCGGATCAGGTCCGAAGGTTCCGCCAGGGGGTCGCGCACAACCACCTCCGCCGCCGGGGACTTACACCATATGAAAAACAGGCCGAGTGCGAAATGCCTGTTCGGATCGAGGATGCCAGATCACCGGACACCCACCGTGCACCGACAGACACGATCAGCAGCCAAAACGCGGCAGGCGTAGGTTGGCGACGATGACCGAAACAATTTCGCGAACCGCTCCGGCGTCGGCCGGCGGAGCGGTCCGGGTCGGCGCCGGCGCCACCATCACCACCGTCGCCTGCGTCCTGCCGGTCTTCCTGGTCGGTGGCCTGGCCGTGCAACTCGGCGACGAGCTGGGCTTCAGCCCCGCCGGGCTGGGCCTGGCGGTCTCGGTCTACTTCGGCGTGAGCGCCCTGGCGTCGGTGCCCTCCGGGGCGCTGGTCGAGCGGTACGGGCCGGCCCCGGTCGCCCGGGCCGGCGTCCTGCTCTCCGCCGGCTCGATGCTGGCCGTGGCGGCGCTGGCCCGGTCGTACCCGGTGCTGGTGGCGCTGCTCGCGATCGGCGCCGCCGCCAACGCCCTCGGCCAGCTCGCCAGCAACGCCGCGCTGGCCGCGCACGTGCCGGCGCGGCGGCAGGGCCTCTCCTTCGGCGTGAAGCAGGCCGCCATCCCGGTCTCCACCCTGCTCGCGGGCGTGGCGGTGCCCACGGTCGCGCTGACCGCGGGGTGGCGCTGGGCCTTCGTCGCGGCTGCCGCGGCGGCGTTGGCCGCGCTCCCGGCCGTACCCCGGTCCGAGCGGAACCGGGACGGCCGCGCCGCCTCCGGGCGCGGCGGAGGCGGGCGGGGGCCGCTCGTGGTGGTGGGGCTGGCCGCCACACTGGCGGCGGCCGCGGCGAACGCGTTGGGCACGTTCCTGGTCGACTCGTCGGCCGCGCGCGGGCTCTCCCCCGCCCTGGCCGGCCTGACCCTGACGCTCGGCAGCGCGGTGTGCGTGGTCGCGCGGATCGGGGTGGGTTGGTTCGCCGACCGGCGGGCGCGCGGGCATGTCGGGTTGATCGCCGGCCTGCTGGTGGCCGGCGCCGTGGGGCTGGTCCTGCTGGCGGTGGCCGGCCCGGTGCCGCTGGTCGCCGGCGTGGTGCTCGGGTTCGGTCTCGGCTGGGCCTGGCCCGGGCTGATGAACTTCGCGGTGGTCCGCCTCCACCCGCAGGCCCCGGCCGCCGCCACCTCGATCACCCAGACCGGGGTGTACGCGGGCGGCAGCCTCGGCCCGCTCGGCCTCGGCACGGTGGCCGGCGCCGCCGGCTACCCCGCGATGTGGCTGACCGCCGCCGTGGCCATGCTCCTGGCCGCTCTGCTCATGCTCCTCGGCGCCCGCCGCCTGTCCCGCACCGCCTGACCGACCCCTCCGGGAGTGCGGCGCATTCGGCGAGACCTGCCACGGGCCACCCGGGGTGTCGCGCCGCGGCCCGCCGCGCCCGGGGCCGCCGTGGCGCCCTCGGCTCGCTTGTCGTCGGAACCGGCTTCTCGGGCGGTGCGCCGGCAACGTGGCCGAGGGCCGGAAGGGCGTGGCACCGCGGGGGCGGGGCGCGGGGTGGGCGTAGCGCGGGGTCGGCGTAGCGCCGGGATGGGCGTAGCGCGGGGGCGGGTGCCGGGGTCGGCGTAGCGCGGGTGGGCGTCGGTTTCGAGCGGGCGCGTGCCCGGGCGGGCGGCCTGCACCGGGCGGACCGGGCCAGCGGCGTGATCCCTGGGATGCCCTGGCGCCGCAAGGGGCGGGGTGCCGGTGACCGGCCGCCGCAACAAGGAAGACGCCACATTCGAGCGATATACCGCCTGGTCATATTTATGACCCAGCGGTATATCGCGCAAAACGCGATCTCTTCTCAGCGGCGACTACGTTCCGTGACGGTGGAGGAGCCGACGCGGGCGCTGGTCCCGGTGACCCCGGCAGCCCTCATCCCCCGCGGAGCGGGCCGTGGTGGCGAACGCGTGCCGCGGCGTCAGCTCGCTGTTCCGGTCCGGCCCGCTCGGGAGCGACGGATCGGGTTGGGCGGCTCCGGAGCGGCCCGAACGGTCAGCTGGTGCGGTCGGCGATGTAGTCGCAGAGAGATTCCAGCGCGCGGCGGGCCGGGCCCTCGGGGAGCGGGGCGAGGCGGGCGCGGGCGTCCTCGGCGTAGCTGCGCACCGTCTCCCGGGCGCGCTTGAGCGCCGGGGACTCGCGGAGCAGGGTCAGCGCCTCGGCGTGCAGCGCGTCGTCGACCAGCGGCCCGGTGGCCAGGATCTCCCGCAGCCGCACGCTGGCCGCGTCCGAGTCGTCGGCGGCGAGCGCGTAGAGCACCGGCAGGGTGGGCACGCCCTCGCGCAGGTCGGTGCCGGGCGTCTTGCCGGACTCCACCGACTCGCTGGCGATGTCCAGCAGGTCGTCGGAGAGCTGGAACGCCACCCCGATGATCTCGCCGTATCCGGCCAGGGCCTCGATGTGCTCGGGGGACGCGCCGCCGAACATGCCGCCGAAGCGGGCCGAGGTGGCGATCAGCGAACCGGTCTTCTCGGCGATCACGTGCAGGTAGTGGGCGACCGGGTCGGTGTCCCGCGGCCCGACCGTCTCGGCGATCTGGCCGTGCACCAGCCGGGCGAACGTGCGCGCCTGCAACCGGACCGCCTCCGGGCCCAGGTCGGCCGCGATGTCCGCGGCCCGGGCGAAGAGGTAGTCGCCGACCAGGATGGCCACCGAGTTGGTCCAGCGGGAGTTGGCGCTCGGGGCGCCCCGCCGCACGGCCGCCTCGTCCATCACGTCGTCGTGGTAGAGCGTCGCCAGGTGAGTGAGTTCCATCACCACGGCGGCCGGGACGACCTGCGCGGCCTCCGGGTCGCCGAACTGGGCGCCCAGCGCCACCAGCAGCGGACGGAACCGCTTGCCGCCGGCCTGGAGCAGGTGCCGGGCCGCCTCGGTGACGAGTGGGTCCGCGCTGGCCACGCTGGCCCGCAGGTGCGCCTCGACCCGGTCGAGCACGCCCAGCACGGACGCTTCGACGCGCGGGTCGGCGAGGTGCAGGCCGAGCGCGCCGAACTGACCTGAATGCTCGCCAGCCGGGTTCACCACGTCTTCAACCATGCCACACCCGTTCGACCTGCTCGGCGAGGGGGATGGAGGCCGAGGGCCGGCACGCCACGGCGTACCGGCCCCCGGAGGATGCGTTCGATCATCGGACGAATTCGGCGGCACCGGTGGTCAGGTCGAGCAGCGGCCCGGGGACCACGCCGAGGACCAGCGTGGCCAGCACGCCGATGACCAGGGCCGCGGAGGTGAGCGCGCCCGGCACGGCCACCGTCGGGGTCGCCTCGCCCGGCTCGGAGAGCCACATCATCACCACGACCCGCAGGTACGGGAACGCCAGCACCATGCTGGTCAGCACGCCGGCGATCACCAGCCACGCCTGGTTCGCCTCCAGCGCCGGCCCGAACACCGCGAACTTGCTGGTGAAGCCGCTGGTGAGCGGGATGCCGGCGAAGGCCAGCAGGATGAACGTGAAGACCGCCGCGAAGAACGGCGAGCGTCGACCCAGCCCGGCCCAGCGGGACAGGTGGGTGGCCTCGCCGTCGGCGTCCCGCACCAGCGTCACCACGGCGAACGCGGCGAGCACCGAGAAGCCGTACGCGGCCAGGTAGAACATCGTGCCGGAGAGCCCCGACTTGGTCGGCGCCAGGACACCCACCAGCAGGTAGCCGGCGTTCGCGATCGACGAGTACGCCAGCAGGCGCTTGATGTCCGTCTGGGTGACCGCGAGCACGGCGCCGACCAGCATGGTCAGCACCGCCACCACGCCGAGCACCGGGGTGAAGTCCCAGGCGGCGCCGGCGAAGGCGACGTGGAAGACCCGCAGCAGCGCGCCGAACGCGGCGACCTTGGTGCAGGCGGCCATGAAGCCGGTCACCGGCGTCGGCGCGCCCTGGTAGACGTCGGGCGTCCAGACGTGGAACGGCGCGGCGGCGGCCTTGAACAGCAGACCGATGGCGAGCAGCGCCATGCCGGCGAAGAGCAGCACCTGGCTGGACGAGGACTGGCCGACCGCCGCGTGCACGGTGGCGAAGTCCACGCCGGCCCCGCGACCCGGGATCCCGGAGGTGAAGCCGTAGATCAGGGCGACACCGAACAGGAAGAACGCCGAGGCGTACGCGCCGAGCAGGAAGTACTTCATCGCCGCCTCCTGGCTCAGCAGTCGCCGGCGGCGGGCCAGCGCGCAGAGCAGGTAGAGCGGCAGCGAGAAGACCTCGAGCGAGATGAACATGGTCAGCAGGTCGTTCGCCGCCACGAAGATCAGCATGCCGCCGATGGCGAACGTCATCAGCGGGTAGACCTCGGTGGCGCCGCCGACGCCCTCGGCCTGCTTGCGGTCCTCGGGCGACTCGGCGGTGACCGCGGCGTGCGCCACGAAGGCGCCGCCCCGCTCCACCGTGCGCTCGCCGACGAGCAGCAGCGCCATGGCGGCCAGGACCAGGATGGCGCCCTGGAGGAACAGCGTCGGCCCGTCCACCGCGATCGCGCCACCGGCGGTGATCAGCCGGTCGTCGGAGTTCAGGATCACCATGGCGATCGCGGCCAGCACCGCCAGCAGGGCGAGACCGAGCTGCACCCCGTTGCGCAGACGGCGCGGCACGAACGCCTCGACCAGAACGCCGACCAGAGCCGCGCCCAACATGATCAGGATGGGAGCGAGCGCCGCGTAGTCGATCGACGGCAGCTTCAGTTCACTCACAGTGCTGGCCTTTCGTTCGCGACTGCGGGGCTCACTCGCTCCGCTCGTTCACTCCTCGCGCTCACCGGGAAGCCTCCTGGACGCTGCCGACCTCAGGGGCGGGATCGGACTTGCCGACGTCCTGCATGGTCGCCTGGACGGCGGGGTTGATGACATCGGTGACCGGCTTCGGATAGAAGCCGAGCAGCACGATCAGCGCGATCAGCGGCGCGACGACGACCTTCTCGCGCAGCGTGAGGTCCCGGCGCATGCCCTCGACCTCGGTCAGCGCCGGGTTGAGCGTGCCCTGGGTGGTGCGCTGCACCATCCACAGCACGTACGCGGCGGCCAGGATGATGCCGAGCGTGGCGATCACCGCGACCGGCTTGTTGACCGTGAACGTGCCGATCAGCACCAGGAACTCGGAGACGAACGGCGCGGTGCCGGGCAGCGCCAGCGAGGCCAGACCGGCGAAGAAGAGCACGCCGGCCAGCACCGGCACCAGCTTGCCCGCGCCGCCGAAGTCGCTGATCAGCGCCGAGCCGCGCCGGGCGATCAGCATGCCGACCACCAGGAAGAGCAGGCCGGTGGCGAGCCCGTGGTTGAGCATGTAGAGCACCGCGCCGGTGCCGGCCTGGGTGGTGAAGGCGAAGATACCCACACCGATGAACCCGAAGTGCGCGATCGAGGTGTACGACACCAGCCGCTTCAGGTCGTTCTGGCCGACCGCCAGCAGCGCGGCGTAGATGATGCCGATGACCCCCAGCGCCAGCGCCCACGGCGCGAACCAGCGCGACGCCTCCGGGAACAGCGGGAGGCAGTAGCGCAGGATGCCGAACGTGCCGACCTTGTCCAGCACGCCGACCAGCAGCGCGGCCGCGCCGGCCGGGGCGGCGCCACCGGCGTCCGGCAGCCAGGTGTGGAACGGGAAGAACGGCGCCTTGATCGCGAAGGCGATGAAGAAGCCGAGGAACAGCCAGCGGGCCGTGTTCGTGGCGAACTCCGCCTGGCTCAGCGCCTGCCAGTCGAAGGTCTTCCCGCCGACCACCCAGAGTCCGATCACCGCGGCCAGCATGAACAGACCGCCGACCAGCGAGTAGAGGAAGAACTTCACCGCCGCGTACTGCCGCTGGTGGCCGCCGTAGCTGCCGATCAGGAAGTACATCGGCACCAGCATGACCTCGAAGAACACGTAGAACAGGAAGACGTCGGCGGCGGCGAAGACGCCGATCATCGTGCACTCGAGGACGAGCAGCAGCGCGAAGTAGACCGGCACCGAGCGCTTGGACGACTCGGCGTCGTGCCAGGACGCCAGGATCACCAGCGGCACCAGGATCGCGATCAGCATCAGCATGACCAGCGCGATGCCGTCCACCTCGAAGGTGAACCGCACGCTCCAGTTCGGGATCCACGGGTACGACTCGCGGAACTGGAACCGGTCACCGCCGGCGGAGAAGGCGAACCACATCACCACCGAGAGCACCAGCACCAGCAGCGACCAGCCGAACGCCACCAGCTTGGCCAGGTCCGGCCGGCTGCGCGGCAGCAACGCCACCACCAGGGCGCCGACCAGCGGCGCCACGGTCAGCACCGAGAGGAACGGGAAGTTGGACATTATTCGGCCTTACCTCCGTCGTGACTGCGTGGCCCGCCGGCGGGGGCGGCCGCGTTGCTGTCGATCACGCCAGCCACCCCGCCTGCACCGCCAGGAACGCCGCCACCACGAGCAGCGCGCCGGTCAGGATCGAGGTCGCGTACGACCGCACGAAGCCGGTCTGCAGCCGCCGGAGCCGGCCCGAGCCCCCACCCACCGCGGCGGCGAGGCCGTTGACCAGCCCGTCGACGCCCCGGTTGTCGAGGAACACCAGCGCCCGGGTGAGGAAGATGCCCGGCTTCTCGAAGACCGCCTCGTTGAAGGCGTCCGTGTAGAGGTTGCGGCGGGCGGCGGTGACCACCACACCGGCCGGCTGCGGCTCGGTGGCCGTGCCGTTGCGGAACAGGAACCAGGCCAGCCCGGCCCCGAGCACGGTGATCAGGATCGAGAGGATGGTGATCACGGTGTGCGAGAGCACGCCGTGCGCCTCGCCACCCGCCTCCTCGCCGAGCACCGGGGTCAGCCACGACACCACGCCGTCGTTCAGCGTCATCAGACCACCGGCCACCACCGAGCCGGCGGCGAGCAGGATCAGCGGGATCGTCATGAGCTTGGGCGACTCGTGCGGGTGCTCGATGTCCTCGGTCCACCGCTTCGGGCCGTGGAACGTGAGCACGAACAGCCGGGTCATGTAGAACGCGGTGAGCCCGGCGCCGAGGAGCGCCGCCCCGCCGAACAGCCAGGCGGTCCAGCCCTCCCGCTCGAACGCGGACGCGATGATCGGCTCCTTGGAGAAGTAGCCGGAGAGCGGCGGGATGCCGATGATGGCCAGCCAGCCCATCATGAACGTCAGCCAGGTGATCTTCATGTACTTCGACAGTCCGCCGAAGCGGCGGATGTCCACCTGGTCGTTCATGCCGTGCATGACCGAGCCGGCGCCGAGGAACATGTTGGCCTTGAAGAAGCCGTGCGCCAGCAGGTGGATGATGGCCAGCGCGTACGCGCCGCCGCCGAGACCGACGCCGAGGAACATGTAGCCGATCTGGCTCACCGTGGACCAGGCCAGCACCCGCTTGATGTCGTCCTTCGCCGCGCCGATGACGCAGCCCATCAGCAGGGTGAGCGCGCCGACGCTGACCACCACGAGCTGGAGCGTCTCGTTGGCGGAGAAGATCGGGTTGGAGCGGGCGATCAGGTAGACGCCCGCGGTGACCATGGTGGCCGCGTGGATGAGCGCGGACACCGGGGTCGGGCCCTCCATCGCGTCCGGCAGCCAGGCCTGGAGCGGGAACTGGCCGGACTTGCCGGCCGCGCCGAGGAGCAGCAGCAGGCCGAGCACCAGCACCGTGGTGGAGGTCAGCGAGCCGACCCCGTTGAACACCTCGTCGTACTGGGTGGTGCCGAGCATGGCGAACATGACGAAGATGCCGATGGCCAGGCCGGCGTCGCCGACCCGGTTCATCAGGAACGCCTTCTTGCCGGCGGTGGCCGCGCTGGGCCGGCCGTACCAGAAGGAGATCAGCAGGTACGACGCCAGGCCGACGCCCTCCCAGCCGAAGTAGAGCATCACGTAGTTGTTGCCGAGCACCAGCAGCAGCATCGCGGCGACGAACAGGTTGAAGTACCCGAAGAACCGGCGCCGGCCCTCGTCGTGCGCCATGTACTCCACGGCGTAGAGGTGGATGAGGAAACCCACCCCGGTGATCAGCAGCACGAACACCGCGGCCAGCGGGTCGAAGAGCAGGCCGAAGTCCACCTTCAGGTCGCCGACCGTGATGAACTGCCAGAGGCTCTGTTCGACCTGCTTGTTCTCCAGACCGCGCAGCTGGAAGAAGTAGGTCAGGCCGAGCACGAACGCGGCGCCGATGGCCGCCACGCCGAGCCAGTGGCCCCAGCGGTCCGCCCGCCGGCCGAGCAGCAGCAGGACCGCCGCGCTGACCAGCGGGATCGCCACCAGCAGCCAGACGCTGCCCAGCAGGCCATCCGCAGTAGCGAATTCCACAGTCTGTTCCACCGCAGACCCCTCAGTACTTCAGCAGGTTGGCGTCGTCGACGCTGGCCGAGCGCCGGGTCCGGAAGATCGCCATGATGATCGCGAGCCCGACCACGACCTCGGCCGCCGCCACCACCATCACGAAGAACGCCATGATCTGGCCGTTCAGGTCACCGTTGATCCGGCTGAACGTGACGAGCGTCAGGTTGGCCGCGTTGAGCATCAGCTCGACGCACATGAACAGCACGATGGCGTTGCGCCGGACCAGCACGCCGACGGCGCCGATGGTGAACAGCACCGCCGCGAGGATCAGGTAGTAGTCCGGGGTCATTTGTCGGTCCCCTTCAGTGCGGTCTCCTCGGCCGTCATGTCGCGCACCGGCATGATCTCCGGGATGCCGCGGTCGGTGAGCCGGCCGTCCGGCAGGCGGGCCGGCGTGGCCACCGAGGAGGAGGTGGCGAAGACACCCGGACCGGGCTTCGGGCCGGGGTAGTTGCCGGGCCGGAACCGCGCCTTCATGGTGGCGACCTGGTCCATCCGGTCCTCCTTGCGCCGCTCCACGTGCGCCAGCACCATCGCGCCCACCGCGGCCGTGATCAGCAGAGCCGAGGTCAGCTCGAAGGCGAAGACGTACTTGGTGAAGAGCAGCCGGGCGATGCCCTGCACGTTGCCCTCGGCGTTGGCCTGGTCGAGCCCGGCCGCCCGCACGCCGTCGAGCGCGCGGTAGAGGCCGGTGCCGACCAGGCCGGCGAAGCCGAGCCCGAGCACCACCGCGGCGACCCGCTGGCCACGCAGCGTCTCGATCAGCGAGTCGGACGCGTCCCGGCCGACCAGCATCAGCACGAACAGGAAGAGCATCATGATCGCGCCGGTGTAGACGATGATCTGCACCATGCCGATGAACGGCCCGGCCTGGAGCACGTAGAACACGCCCAGGCAGAGCATGGTCAACACCAGCCAGAGCGCGGAGTGCACCGCGTTGCGGGCCCACACCATGCCGAGCGCCCCGATCAGGGCCAGCGGGGCGAGGATCCAGAAGGTGACCTCCTCACCCCCGGTCACGTCGCCCGCCGCGGCGAGCACCGTCTGTGTGGTCATGCCCCTGCTCCCTTGCCCGCCTCGGACCGCTGCGCGGCCTGCTCGGCGCCGGGGAAGGTCACGCCGGGGTGCTCCTCCACCTGGTACCGGCCCGGGCCCATCGGCGAGTGCTCGGCGCCGGCCGAGGTGCCCGGGTTGGTCAACGCGCCGACGTAGTAGTCCTTCTCGCTGTCGCCCAGCCGCATCGGGTGCGGCGGCTGCTCCATGCCTTCGAGCAGCGGCGCGAGCAGCTGCTCCTTGGTGAAGATCAGGTCCTGCCGGTTGTCCCGGGCCAGCTCGTACTCGTTGCTCATGGTGAGCGAACGGGTCGGGCAGGCCTCGATGCAGAGCCCGCAGAAGATGCACCGGGCGTAGTTGATCTGGTAGGTGCTGGCGTACCGCTCACCCGGGGAGAAGCGCTGCTCCTCGGTGTTGTCGCCACCCTCCACGTAGATCGCGTCGGCCGGGCAGGCCCAGGCGCACAGCTCGCAGCCGATGCACTTCTCCAGCCCGTCCGGGTGCCGGTTGAGGATGTGCCGCCCGTGGTAGCGCGGCGCCGAGACCGGCGGCTTGAACGGGTAGTCGGTGGTGACGACCTTCTTGAACATGTGCGAGAAGGTGACCCCGAAGCCCTTGAACGTTCCGGTGATCGCGCCCACGTCACACCTCCCTGGAGTCCGAGCCGGCGACGACGTTGGCCGGCTCCCGCTCGGCGACCACGCGCCGGGTACGGGGGCTCGGCGGAACCTGAAGATCCATCGGGGGCAGCGGGAAGCTGCCGTACGGCCGGCTGTCCACCTGTTCCTGCGGGGACGGCTTCGGCTGCTTCTTCTTGCCGGGCCAGAAGAGCGTGGCCAGCAGCAGCACGCCCGCGCCGATGGCGGTGGCGAGCAGCCGGTCGTTGGTCTGCCAGTCCTCGATCGAGCGCAGCCCGGCGAGCACCAGGATCCAGACCAGGTTGATCGGCAGCAGCACCTTCCAGCCGAACCGCATGAACTGGTCGTAGCGGAGCCGGGGCAGCGTGCCGCGCAGCCAGACGAACACGAAGACCAGCAGGATCACCTTGCCGAAGAACCACAGCATCGGCCACCAACCCTCGTTGGCGCCCGACCAGAGCGTGATCGGCCAGGGGGCCCGCCAGCCGCCGAGGAACAGCGTGGTGGTGACCGCCGACATGGTCACCATCGCCACGTACTCGGAGAGCATGAAGAGCGCGAACTTCAGCGAGCTGTACTCCGTCATGAAGCCCGCGACCAGCTCCGACTCCGCCTCCGGCAGGTCGAACGGCGCCCGGTTGGTCTCACCGACCATGGCGATGAAGAAGATGATGAAGCTGGGCAGCAGCAGGATCGCGTACCAGCCGGGGGCGGGCAGGTCGAACCCGCCGATGCTCAGTTGGGTGGCGTCGCCCTGCGCGGCGACGATCCCGCTGGTCGACATCGTGCCGGCGGTCATGAACACCGCCACGATGCTCAGCCCCATCGCGACCTCGTAGGAGATCATCTGGGCGCTGGACCGGAGACCGCCGAGCAGCGGGTACGTCGAGCCGGAGGCCCACCCGCCGAGCACGATGCCGTAGACGCCCATCGAGGAGCAGGCCAGGATCACCAGCACCGCCACCGACACGTCGGTGACCTGCAGCGGCGTCCAGTGGCCGAAGATGCTCACCTTCGGGCCGAACGGGATCACCGACAGCGCGGTGACCGCGGAGATCACCGAGATGGTCGGGGCGAAGAAGAAGACCACCTTGTCGGCGGCGCGCGGGAGGATGTCCTCCTTGAACGCCATCTTCAGGCCGTCGGCGAGCGTCTGGAGCAGGCCGAACGGGCCGACCTGGTTGGGGCCGGGCCGCACCGCCATCCGGCCGACGACCCGCCGCTCGAACCAGACGCCGAGCAGCGTGGCCAGCAGGCCGAAGGCGAACGCGAAGACGATCTTCCCGAGGACCAGCCACCACGGGTCCTTGCCGAAGTCGGCGAGCGTCGGGTCCTGCGCCGCGAGGATGACGGCGTTCACTGGGATACACCCCCGGTGTTGAGGAGCGGACCCGGGCGCGCGGCGGCGTCCGCGGCGACGGGCGCCGCAGTCACCGTGACGACGTGACCGGACGTCGCGCCGAGGCTGCGTCGTACGGTCGAGCCGGGTGAGTTGGTCGGCAGCCAGACGACGCCGTCCGGCATCTCGGTGATGGCCGCCGGCAGGGTGACCGCGCCGCGGTCGGTGCCGACCGTGACCGGGTCCCCGTCGGCCACGCCGAGCGCCTCGGCGGTGCCCTTGCCCAGCCGGACCACCGGCGGGCGGGCGGTGCCGGCGAGGTGCTCGTCGCCGTCGGTGAGGCTGCCCAGGTCGACGAGCTGGTGCCAGGTGGCCAGCACGGCCTGGCCCGGCCCGGGCTGCGGCACGGTGGCCGGCTCGACCGAGGGCGCGGACGGCCGCTCGACCCGGGTCCGGGGCAGCGCGCCCAGCTCGCGGCGCACGCTCGGCACGTCGCCGGCGCCGAGCCGCACGTCGAGCTGCGCCGCGATGGCGTCGAGCACCCGACCGTCGGTCATCGCGCCGGTGTCCAGCACCTTCTCGAAGGTGCGCAGCCGGCCCTCCCAGTCGAGGAAGCTGCCGGCCTTCTCGACCACCGGGGCGACCGGGAAGACCACGTCGGCCCGCCGGGACACCGCGCTCATCCGCAGTTCCAGGCTGACCAGGAACGGCACCGCGTCCAGGGCCGTCTCGGCCAGGCGCGGGTCGGCCAGGTCGGCGGGGTCGACCCCGGCCACCACCAGGGCGCCGAGGCGGCCGTCGGCCGCCGCGCCCAGGATGCCGTCGGTGTCGCGGCCGGCCTGGCTCGGGATGACCCCGGCCGGGATGTCCCACGCCTCGCCCAGCTCCGCGCGGGCGGCCGGCTCGGTGACCACGCGACCGCCGGGGAGCAGGTTGGGCAGGCAGCCCGCGTCGACCGCGCCGCGGTCACCCGCGCGCCGCGGCACCCAGGCCAGACGGGCTCCGGTACGCCGGGCCACGTCCGCCGCCGCGGAGAGTCCGCCGGGCACCGCCCCCAGCCGCTCGCCGACGATCAGGATCGCGCCCGGCTGCCCCAGCGCCTCGGCCACCGTGGCGTGCTCGGCCAGCACGCTGGCCTCCTCGCCCGGCACCACCCGGGCGAGCTTCGCCCCGAGCTTCTCCAAGCCGCGGGTCGCGAACGGCGCGATCGCGTACACGGTGAGCTTCTTCTTCAGGTACGCCTTGCGCAGCCGCAGGAAGAGGATCGGGCACTCCTCCTCCGGCTCCAGGCCGACCAGCACCACCGCGGGCGCGTTCTCCACGTCCGCGTAGGTCACGTCGGTGACCCCGGCGACGTTGCTGGCCAGGAAGTCGGCCTCCTCGCGGGAGACCGGGCGGGCCCGGAAGTCGATGTCGTTGGTGTGCAGCGCCACCCGGGCGAACTTCGCGTACGCGTAGGCGTCCTCGACGGTGAGCCGGCCGCCGGTCAGCACCGCCGTGCCGGTGCCGCCGTCGCGGGCCGCGCGCAGCCCCTCCGCGGCGCGGGCGAACGCCTCGCTCCAGGACGCCTCGCGCAGCTCACCGGTCTTCTCGTCCCGCACCAGCGGGGTGGTGAGCCGGTCGAACGCGCGGGTGTACTGGAAGCCCCAGCGCCCCTTGTCGCAGTTCCACTCCTCGTTCACCGCCGGGTCGTCGCCGGCCAGCCGGCGCAGCACCTTGCCCCGCCGCCAGTCGGTGCGCTGGGCGCACCCGGCCGAGCAGTGCTCGCAGACGCTGGGCGAGGAGACCAGGTCGAACGGGCGGGAGCGGAAGCGGTACTGCGCGCCGGTCAGCGCGCCCACCGGGCAGATCTGCACGGTGTTGCCGGAGAAGTACGAGTTGAAGGGAACATCCCCCTCGTCGCCCTCCTCGCCGTACTCCTCGTCCCGGTAGATGTTGATCTCCTCGTGCGAGGAGCGTCCCATCAGGTCGATGAACTTGTCACCGGCGATCTCCTCGGAGAACCGGGTGCACCGCTGGCAGAGCACGCAGCGCTCGCGGTCGAGCAGCACCTGCGTGCTGATCGGCAGCGGCTTCGGGTACTCCCGCTTGTGCTCGTGGAAGCGGGAGTCGGTGCGGCCGGTGGACATGGCCTGGTTCTGCAGCGGGCACTCGCCGCCCTTGTCGCACATCGGGCAGTCCAGCGGGTGGTTGAGGAGCAGCAGCTCCATCACCCCCTCCTGGGCCTTCTTGGCGACCGGGGAGGTGAGCTGGGTCCGCACGACCATGCCGTCGGCGACGGTCTGGGTGCAGGAGGCGACCGGCTTGCGCTGGCCCTCCACCTCCACCAGGCACTGCCGGCAGGCGCCGGCCGGGGCCAGCAGCGGGTGGTCGCAGAAGCGGGGGATCTCGGTGCCCAACTGCTCGGCGACCCGGATCAGCAGCGCTCCCTTGGGCGCGGTGACCTCGACGCCGTCGATGGTCAGCGTGACGGTCTCGGTCTGCTTGGCTACGTCCGTCATCAGTGGGCTCCAACCAGCTGCTTGTCGGAGAGCTTCGGAGCGGTACGTCCCTCGATGTAGTCGAGGTAGTCCTGCTTGAAGTACTTCAGCGACGAGGTCACCGAGCTGGTCGCACCGTCACCCAGACCGCAGAACGAGCGGCCGAGGATGTTGTCGCAGGTGTCGAGCAGGGTGTCCAGGTCCTCGTGGGTGCCCTGGCCGGACAGGATCCGCCGGTAGACCCGGACCATCCAGTAGTTGCCCTCGCGGCACGGGGTGCACTTGCCGCACGACTCGTGGTGGTAGAACTCCAGCCACCGGTAGGTCGCGTAGACCGGGCAGTCCTGGTCGGAGAAGATCTGCGTGGCCGTGGTGCCCAGGATCGAGCCGGCCGCCGCCACCCCCTCGAAGTCCAGCGGCACGTCCAGGTGCTCGGCGGTGAGCAGCGGTGTCGAGGAGCCGCCCGGGGTCCAGAACTTCAGTTCGTGTCCGGGCTTCATCCCGCCGGCCAGCTCGATCAGCTCGCGCAACGTGATGCCCATCGAGCACTCGTACTGACCGGGGTTGGCGATCCGGCCGGAGAGCGAGTAGATCATCGGGCCGGACGACTTCTCCGTGCCCATGGTCTTCCACCAGTCCGCGCCGCCCAGCACGATGTAGGGCACGCTGGCGATGGTGCCGACGTTGTTGACCACGGTCGGGCTGGCGTACAGGCCGTGGGTCGCCGGGAACGGCGGGCGCAGCCGGGGCTGGCCCCGGAAGCCCTCCAGCGAGTCCAGCAGCGCGGTCTCCTCGCCGCAGATGTACGCCCCGGCGCCGGAGTGCACCACCAGCTCCAGGTCGAACTTCGAACCGAGGATGTTCCGGCCGAGGTAGCCCTTGGCGTACGCCTCGGCCACCGCGCTGCGCAGCCGCCGGGCGGCGTGCACGGCCTCGCCGCGGATGTAGATGTACGCCCGGCTGGCCCGGATCGCGTACGACGCGATGATCACGCCCTCGACCAGCGCGTGCGGGTCGTGCGTCATCAGCGGCAGGTCCTTGCAGGTGCCCGGCTCGCCCTCGTCGGCGTTCACCACCAGGTAGTGCGGCTTGCCGTCACCCTGCGGGATGAACCCCCACTTGAGACCGGTCGGGAAGCCCGCGCCGCCCCGGCCGCGCAGCCCGGAGTCCTTGATCAGCTGGATCAGGTCGTCCGGGTGCGCCTTGAGCGCCTTGCGCAGGGCGGCGTAGCCGTCCAGCTTCTCGTAGGTGCCGAGCCGCCAAGCGTCCGGCGACAGCCAGCGCTTGGTGAGCACCGGCGTGAGCTTGGCCAACGTCTCCGGCCGAGGAGTGGTCACTTCCGGACCCCCGTTCCGCTCGCGTCCGCCGGGTCGGCGCCGTCGGCGTCCGTACCGGCCTCCGCCTCCTTGAGGTTGCGCTCCTGCGCGCCGGCCGCGTCGCCGGCGGGCTTGCCGTCGCCGGCCGGCGGGTTCGCCGCCGCGCCGGCCGCCTCGGCCGCCCGCGCGTCACGCGGCGCCGGTGCCGGGCCGTCCACCGGGACCTTGGTGCCCGGCGCGTCGGGCACCGGGGTGCTCGCGTCCGGCTGCCGGGTCTCGGCGGTACGCACCTGCGGCGACTTGTCGTCCGGCGCCTTCACGTCCGGCGCGGTGCTGCCGCTGGCCGCCGCGGGCGTCGCCGGCTCGGCCGCGCCCGCGTTGCCGGCGGTGCCGGTCGTGGCCGTCGTGCCCGCCCTGGCCGGCTCGGCCGTCTTGTCCGCGCCGTCGGCCTTCGCCGGCTCGGCGGCCTTGGCCGGCTCCGGCGCGGGGGCCGGCTTCTCGGCCTCGGCCTTCGCCTTGGCCTCGGCGGCGGCCCGGTCGGCCTCGGCCTTGCTGCGGATCGGCGTCTTCGGGTCGAAGCCCGGCACCGCGATGCCGTGCTCCTCGGCCAGGCGCAGGCCGCGCAGCGTCGGCGCGCCCGGCCCGCCGTCGGCCACCGCGCCGTCCCGCTCGTCGGCGAAGCCGGCGAGCTGGACCGCCATCTCCTTCAGCGTGCAGAGCCGCGCGCCCCGGGTCGGCATCGGCCGGCCACCGGCCTGCAACTCCTGCACCACGCCGAGCGCGCCCTGCGGCTCCACGTTGTCGAAGAAGTCGTAGTTGACGGTCATCACCGGGCCGTAGTCGCACGCCGCCAGGCACTCGGCGTGCTCCAGAGTGATCTTCCCGTCGGCGGTGGTCTCCTCGTGCCCGACGCCCAGGTGCTCGGCGAGCGCGTCGTAGACCGCCTGGCCGCCCAGCACGTCGCACATGGTGTTGGTGCAGACGCTGACCAGGTAGTCACCGCTCGGCTTGCGCTTGTACATGGTGTAGAAGGTGGCGACCGCGCCGACCTGGGCCTTGTTCAGCCCGAGCACCTCGGCGCAGAACTCGACCCCGGCCGGGGAGACGTAACCCTCCTCGGACTGGACCAGGTGCAGCAGCGGCAGCAGCGCCGAGCGCGACCGGTCCGCCGGGTAGCGGGCGATGATCTCCCGCGCCCGCAGTCGGGTCTCCTCAGTGAACACACTCATCGGTCACAACCACCCATCACGGGGTCCAGCGAGGCGCCGCCGGCGATCACGTCGGCGATCAGGCCACCCTCGGCCATGGCCGGGAGGGCCTGGAGGTTGATGAAGCTCGGTTCCCGGTAGTGCACCCGGTAGGGCCGGGTGCCGCCGTCGGACACCGCGTGCACGCCCAGCTCGCCGCGGGGCGACTCGATGCCGACGTACACCTGGCCCGGCGGAACCCGGAAACCCTCGGTGACGAGCTTGAAGTGGTGGATCAGCGACTCCATCGACTGGCCCATGATCTTCGCGACGTGCTCCAGCGAGTTGCCCATGCCGTCGACGCCGATGGCGAGCTGCGCCGGCCAGGCGATCTTCTTGTCGGACACCATCACCGGGCCCGGCTTCAACCGGTCGAGCGCCTGCTCGACCAGCTTCAGCGACTCGCGGATCTCCGCCAGTCGGACCAGGTAGCGGCCCCACACGTCACCGTCGGTGTGGGTCGGCACGTCGAACTCGTACGTCTCGTAGCCGCAGTACGGCATGGTCTTGCGCAGGTCCCAGGCGAGCCCCGCGGAGCGGAGCACCGGGCCGGTCACGCCGAGCGCCAGGCAGGCGGTCACGTCGAGCACCGCGACGTTCGTGGTGCGCTCGATCCAGATCGGCTGGCCGGAGAGCAGGTTCTCGTACTCCTTGAGCTTCTTCGGCATCAGCGCCAGGAAGTCGCGGATCTTGCGGATCGCGTCGTCCGGCACGTCCTGCGCCACGCCGCCCGGCCGCACGTACGCGTGGTTCATCCGCAGGCCGGTGATGGTCTCGAAGATGTCGAGGATGTACTCCCGCTCGCGGAAGCCGTACAACATCATGTTGATCGCGCCCAGCTCCATGCCGGTGGTGGCCAGCCAGACCAGGTGCGAGGAGATCCGGTTCAGCTCCATCATCAGCACCCGGATCGTGGTGGCCCGCTCGGTCACCTCGTCGGTGACGCCGAGCAGCTTCTCCACCGCGAGCGCGTACGCCGTCTCGTTGAAGATCGGGGAGAGGTAGTCCATCCGGGTCACGAACGTCGAGCCCTGGACCCAGTTGCGGTACTCCAGGTTCTTCTCGATGCCGGTGTGCAGGTAGCCGACGACCGAGCGGGCCTCGCGGACCGTCTCGCCCTCCAGCTCCAGGATCAGCCGGAGCACGCCGTGGGTGGACGGGTGCTGCGGACCCATGTTGACGACGATCCGCTCGTCGTTGATCGGGTCGGTGCCGGAGACGACCTGGTCCCAGTCGCCACCGGTGACGGTGAAGACCTTGCCCTCGGTGGTCTCGCGCTCGGTCGCGTAGTTCGACGTGGTCACAGTGTCAGCCCTCCGATCGCGACTGCGGGGCTCCGCTTCGCTGCACTCCTCGCGCTCACTGGTAGGACCTCCTACGGTCCGGCGGGGGAATTTCCGCACCCTTGTACTCGACGGGTACGCCGCCGAGCGGGTAGTCCTTGCGCTGGGGGTGCCCCTCCCAGTCGTCCGGCATGAGGATCCGGGTCAGGTTGGGGTGGCCGTCGAAGACGATGCCGAACATGTCGTACGCCTCCCGCTCCTGCCAGTCGGCGGTCGGGTAGACGGCCGTGACGCTCGGCAGGTGCGGGTCCTCGGCGGAGACCGCGGCCTCCAGCCGGACCTGCCGGCGGTAGGTCATCGAGGTCAGCTGGTAGACCACGTGCAGCCGGCGCTCGTCGGCGCCCAGGTAGTCCACACCGGACACCGAGGAGCAGAGCTCGAAGCGCAGCGACAGGTCGTCGCGCATCACCTGGCAGACCTCGGCGATCCGCTCCGGCCGTACGTGCAGGGTCAGCTCACCCCGGTCGACCACGACCTTCTCGATCGCGTCGCTGAAGGCCGGGTACGCCTCCTCCAGCGCGTCCCGCACCTCGTCGAAGTAGCTCCCGTACGGCCGGGCGGCCTCCTCGATGGGCTTGCGCTGGCGGACCAGGCCGCCGTAGCCGGAGACGTCTCCGGTGCCCTGGTTGCCGAACATGCCCCTGCCGGCCGGAGAGGCCGGCGGGTACTCGGCCGGCGCGGTGGAACTGGCCCCGGCGGGGGTGGTCGGTACCGGCACCCCGCCGTCGTTGTTCCGGTCGTTCGGCGAGGTCACTGGGCCTGCCCTCCGATCGCGACTGCGGGGCTCCGCTTCGCTGCACTCCTCGCGCTCACTTGGGTCCCCCCTGCGTCTGGAGGTGGTTCTGCGCCTTCATCCAGTTCTCGATCCGCAACTGCTCCTCGCGCCCCTCGCGGACCGCCTTCGTCCACTCGGCGCGCCGGGCCTTGTCGTTGCGGTACGACGACGGCATCGAGCCGTACGGCACGACGGGGACGTCACCGCGCTCCTTGCGGGCCTCCAGCATCTTGCGACCGTTCGGGCCCAGCGGCTCGTACATGATCTTCTCGCGGAGCTTGAGCACCGCGTCGATGAGCATCTCCGGCCGGGGCGGGCAGCCGGGCAGGTACATGTCGACCGGCACGACGTGGTCGACACCCTGCACGATCGCGTAGTTGTTGAACATGCCGCCGCTGCTGGCGCAGACGCCCATCGAGATGACCCAGCGGGGCTCGGCCATCTGGTCGTAGATCTGCCGCAGCACCGGGGCCATCTTCTGGCTCACCCGGCCGGCGACGATCATCAGGTCGGCCTGCCGGGGCGAGGCGCGGAAGACCTCCATGCCCCAGCGGCCCATGTCGTAGTGCGGGCCGCCGGCCGCCATCATCTCGATGGCACAGCAGGCCAGGCCGAACGTGGCGCCCCAGACGGACGACTTCCGCGACCAGTTGACCAGCTTCTCGACGCTGGTGAGCAGGACGCCGGAGGGAAGCTTCTCCTCGATGCCCATCTGCTACCTCCTCAGTCCCAGTCCAGGCCGCCGCGCCGCCAGACGTAGGCGTAGGCGACGAAGACCGCGACGATGAACAGGACCATCTCCACGAAGCCGAAGATCGGCAGGGCGTCGAAGGAGACCGCCCAGGGGTAGAGGAAGATGATCTCGATGTCGAAGACGATGAAGAGCATCGCCGTCAGGTAGAACTTGATCGGGAACCGGCCGCCGCCGACCGGCTGCGGGCTCGGCTCGATGCCACACTCGTACGCCTCGAGCTTGGCCTTGTTCAGACGCCGGGGGCCGGCGAATCGGGCGGCGGCCACGGAGAACAGCGCGAACCCCGCGGCGAGGGCGAACAGCCCGATGATGGGTGCGTAAGGAGAGAGCGTCATCGTTGTCCCCTGCTCGTCCTTCCCTGACCTCGGTGGTTGGCCAAAATCACACTATTCACGTCCCTCACGACCTCGGTCGGCGGGGGTCGATCTCCGTCCGTCCCGTGGGCACGCCCCCGGGCCGGTGGTCTCCTACACGGCCGGGGCCGCCTTCGTCATCGCGTTGATGACCCGGTCCATCGCGTCCCCGCCGCGCGGGTCGGTCAGGTTCGCCAGCAGCTTGAGCACGAAGCGCATCAGCATCGGGTGCGGCATGCCGTGCTTGGTGGCCAGCCGCATCACCTCGGGCCGGCCGATCAGCTTCACGAAGATGCCGCCGAGCCGGTAGTAGCCGCCGAAGCGGGCCTTCAGCTCCTGCGGGTAGGCCATCAGCGCCCGCTCCCGCTCCGCGCCGGCCGGGCGGGCGAGCGCCTGCACCGCGACCTCCGCGGCCAGCTCGCCGGACTCCATCGCGTACGCGATGCCCTCGCCGTTGAACGGGTTGACCATGCCGCCGGAGTCGCCGACGAGCAGCACGCCGCGGGTGTAGTGCGGGACCCGGTTGAAGCCCATCGGCAGCGCGGCGCCGAGGATCGGGCCCTCCGCGTTGGCCTCGTCGGCCATCCCCCAGTCCTCCGGGGTGTTGGCCAGCCAGTCGGTGAGCAGTCGCCGGTAGTTCGTCTTGCCGAACGCGGAGGAGGAGTTGAGCACGCCCAGGCCGACGTTCACCCGGCCGTCGCCGAGGCCGAAGATCCAGCCGTAGCCGGGCAGCAGCGCGTCGTTGCCCTTGGCCCGCAGCTCCAGCCAGGACTCCAGGTAGTCGTCGTCGTGCTTGGCGGGCGAGCGGTAGTAGCGGCGGACCGCGACGCCGATCGGCCGGTCCTCCCGCTTGGTCAGCCCGAGCGCGAGCGGGAAGCGGCCGGAGACCCCGTCGGCGGCGACCACCAGCGGCGCGTGGAAGGTGGCCGGCTCCTTGTCCGGGCCGACCTCGGCCTGCACGCCGATCACCCGGTCGTCCGCGTCCAGCACCGGGGTCAGGACGTTCACCCCGGTGCGCAGCTTCGCGCCGGCGGCGACGGCACGCTGGGCGAGCAGGTCGTCGAAGTCGAGCCGGGTCCGGACCAGGCCGTAGTTGGGGAAGCTGGCCAGGTCGGGCCAGTCCAGCTCCAGGCGTACCCCACCGCCGATCACCCGCAGGCCCTTGTTGTGCAGCCAGCCGGCCTCGGGCGAGGTGTCCACGCCCATCCGGATCAGCTGCCGCACGGCGCGGGGCGTGAGCCCGTCGCCGCAGACCTTCTCCCGGGGAAACTCCGTCTTCTCCAGCAGCAGCACGCGTACGCCGTGCCGCGCCAGGTGGTACGCCGTGGCCGATCCTCCGGGACCGGCGCCCACGACGATGACGTCGGCGTCGTTCTCCACCGCGGTCATCCGCGCCTCCTCCCGCATGCTCGTGAAATGCTTCACAAGCCGATCGGGTTGGAGTCTATGACCGGCGTTACACCTGTATGCGACCAGGGGTGCCTAACTTCACGGAAACCCGCCGGTAAGGATGTGGATATCGGTCACGGGCGGGCCGGCGTGGCCGGCCCCAGGCCGGCGTCGAGGCGGATCGCCTCGGGCAGATGGTCGCGCAGCGCGCCCCCGGCCGCGCGGTCCAACGCCGCCAGCACCTCGGCGACGACCTGACGGACGTCCGCGGGATCCGCCCCGGCCAACTCCCTGAGCTGGGCGATCAGCTCGGCGGCGTCGTCGTCGGTGGCGACCTGGTCCGATCCCGTCATGGGGGCGAGCCTACGGGACAAAGTAGACCAGAACCGGATATTCACGAAATGGTCGGTTTGAGTCGACCGAGGGATCAGTCCCGGACGGCGCGGTGCAGCGCGACGACGCCGCCGGTCAGGTTGCGCCAGGCCACCCGGCCCCACCCGGCCGCACCGATCCGCGCGGCCAGCGCGGCCTGGTCCGGCCAGGCCCGGATCGACTCCGCGAGGTAGACGTAGGCGTCGGGGTTGCTGGACACCGCGCGGGCCACCGCCGGCAGCGACCGCATCAGGTACGACAGGTAGACCGTGCGGAACGCCGGGTTCACCGGCGTGCTGAACTCGCAGACCACCAGCCGTCCGCCCGGCCGGGTCACCCGGGCCAGCTCGCGCAGCGCGGCGTCGGTGTCACTCACGTTGCGCAGCGCGAAGGAGATGGTCACCGCGTCGAAGCTGGCGTCGGCGAACGGCAGCCGCAGCGCGTCCCCGGCCAGCAGCGGCACCGCCGGGCGGGTGCGCTTGCCGGCGTGCAGCATGCCCAGCGACAGGTCGGCGCCGACCGCGTACGCCCCGGAGTGGGCCAGTTCCTCGGTCGACACCCCGGTGCCGGCGCCCACGTCCAGCACCCGCTCGCCGGGGCGCAGGCCGAGCGCCGCCCGGGTGGCCCGCCGCCAGGACCGGTCCTGCCCGAAGGAGAGCACGGTGTTGGTCAGGTCGTAGCGGGCCGCCACACCGTCGAACATGGCGGCGACCTCGTGCGGCTGCTTGTCCAGGCTGGCGCGCTGGCCCTGCGGGGTACGGCTCACCCCTCCACTCTGCCAGCCACGCCGGCCCCGGCTCCCCCCGGGTACGCGACGAGGGCGGGGTGGTCGCCCACCCCACCCTCGTCCAATAACCGTCTCCGGTCAGTCCTCGGTGCGCTCCTCGGTCGGGGCGACCAGGACCACCTTGCGGCGCCGGGACAGCATCATCAGCGCCGCACCGGCGGCGAGGACGACCGCGCCGACACCGCCGATCAGGCCCACCTGCACACCGGTCACCGGCAGGCCGCCGTCACCGGAGCCACCGCCGTTGCCGCCACCCGCCGTCGGGGTCGGGACCGCGGTCGCGCCGCCGCTCGGGGTCGGCTCGGCGGTCGGCGTCGGCTGCGGGGTGCCGCTGGGGCCGGGCGTGGGCTCGGCGGACAGGTCGACGAAGGCCTCGAAGATGGTGTGGTTGTCCAGCTCGTCGACCTCGGCGAAGGTGCGTCGTTGCGCCTGGCTGGCCGCCTTGGGCGCCTCGTCCGGCGTGCCCTCGGCGCGGTCCAGTCCGTAGGCGAAGAAGTCGCCCTCGTGCAGCACGGTCTCGGTCACGTCGTCGCCGACGCGCACGGTGACCCCGGCGGTGTAGTACTGGCCGGGCCGGATCACCGCGCCCGCGTCCTCGCAGACGGCCTGCTGCTTGCCCAGCACCTCCTGGCGCACGCAGCCCTCCGGCAGGTCGACGAAGGCGACCCCGGCGGGCAGCGTGAGGCCGTAGACGACACCGGTGGCCGACTGGCTGCCGTGGTTGTAGGCCGCCCAGTCCAGCGGGACCGTCCTGCCCCGACGCACCGGCTTCAGGTCCGGCTCGTCCCGCACCGCGCCGTTGACCACGACGTTGTCCTGGATGTCCTGCACCCAGGCGGTGAGGTCGTAACCCGGCTTGGTCACCCGGATCGGCAGCTCGACGATGTCGTCGGCGGTGTTCGGCTGCGGGGTGGTGGTGGAGACGCCGACGGTCAGCACGCCGCCGTCCCCCTTGCCGCCGGTGCTGAACAGCGGGATGCCGAAGTCCTCGCTGGTGCCGGCCGGCACGTCGCCCAGGAGGCAGTCGAAGAGCTGCGGGGAGACCACCCGGCAGCCGGCCGGGCGCAGGTAGCCCACCCGCTTCGGGTTGAGATCGTCCACCTTGACCCGGACGCTGACGTCCTTGGCGGTGGCGGTGCCGACGTTGGTGACGGTGAACTTGACCGGCTTTGCCTGGGCCGCCTCGACGCCCCTGGCCAGCCCGGTGCTGATCGGGGCGAGGACGAGGTCGGCCAGGTCGGCCGCCTGCGCCGGCACGCCGAACGCGACCGGCGCGGCGGTGGAGAGCAGGGCCACCACGCCGGCGCGGGCCAGCGTGGAGCGGTATCGGAAGGTCATGGTTCCCCCGGGGGTAGGGACGTGCCGATCGGGCACGGAACGAACGGACGGTACCGGAGCGACGCATCGACGCGCCAGCGCCGTACGGTTGCAATTCCCACTGACCGCCACCGACAGCAAGGGCGGGATGGTCACCCATCCCGCCCTTGCCGCGGTGCGTTATGTGAACGGCCCTCATGGGCCGATGGAGGACGACGGTCCGCCGGACGCCGCCAGCGTAGTCGCCGCGACGGCGCGCGGTACCGCCCTCGACCGGGTCGCCGCCGACCTGTTACCTGGCAGCTCGCGGCCCTGATGGACGGTGCCGAGCGGGCACGTTAGCGGCCCGCCGACGGGCCCGTCGAGATCCACGCCGAAGCTTCACCGGAATCGACGGGCCGTCCAGCCGAACGGTGGAGCCGCGTCAGTTCACCTCGACCAGGGGCAGTGACTTCCCGGCGCCGCCGCCGGGCAGCGCGATCGACGAGAAGTGCGACACCACCCGGTCGTCGCTCGGGTCGTCGGCGGGCGTGTGGTGCACCGCGAGCCGGCGGTAGAGCGTGTCGCGCTGGGCGGGGATCCGGTCCGCCGAGCGGATCATGCCGATCAGCTCGTGCAGGTTGGACCGGTGCCGGGCGCCGGCCGAGGAGATGACGTTCTCCTCCAGCATGATCGAACCGAGATCGTCCACGCCCATGTGCAGCGCGAGCTGGCCCACGTCCTTACCGGTGGTGAGCCAGGACGCCTGGAGGTGCGGCACCGTCTCGAAGAAGAGCCGGGCCACCGCGATCAGCCGCAGGTATTCCAGCGCGGTCGCCTGGGTGCGGCCCTTCAGGTGGTTGTTCTCCGGCTGGTAGGTCCACGGGATGAAGGCCCGGAAGCCGCCGGTGCGGTCCTGCACGTCGCGGATCATCCGCAGGTGCTCGATCCGCTCGGCGTTGGTCTCGCCGGTGCCCATCATCATGGTCGCGGTCGACTCCAGGCCCTGCCGGTGGGCCAGCTCCATGACCTCCAGCCAGCGGGCGCCGGACTCCTTCAGCGGCGCGATCGCCTTGCGCGGCCGGTCCGGCAGCATCTCGGCGCCGGCGCCGGCGATCGAGTCCAGGCCCGCGGCCTTGATCCGGGCGATCGCCTCGTCCAGGCTCACGCCGGAGACCTTCGCCATGTGCAGGATCTCGCTCGGCCCGATCGAGTGGATGGCGAGCTGCGGGTAGGCCTTCTTGACCGAGGAGAACAGCTCCTCGTAGTACTCCACGCCGTAGTCCGGGTGGTGCCCGCCCTGGAGCATGACCTGGGTGGCGCCCAGCTCGACCGCCTCGCCGCAGCGGCGCAGGATCTCCTCGGTCGGGTGGGTCCAGCCCTCGGAGTGCTTGGGCGCCCGGTAGAACGCGCAGAACTTGCACGCCGTCACGCAGACGTTCGTGTAGTTGATGTTGCGGTCGATCAGGTACGTGACGATGTTGTCCGGGTAGCGGCGGCGCCGGACCGCGTCGGCCGCCTCGCCCAGCGCGTGGAAGGGCGCGTCGGTGTAGAGCAGCAGGGCCTCCTCGGGCGTGATCCGCCCGCCGTCCGCGCCGCGTTGCAGGATGTCGTCGATCTCCCGGTTCGCCGTCACATCCCCGAGCGTACGTCGCCACCGATGGAAGCCGCCGTACCGGGCCTCCGGTGTGAGCCG
Source organism: Micromonospora sediminicola (assembly GCF_900089585.1). NCBI lineage: Bacteria > Bacillati > Actinomycetota > Actinomycetes > Micromonosporales > Micromonosporaceae > Micromonospora > Micromonospora sediminicola. The sequence continues at coordinate 2,128,218 of NZ_FLRH01000004.1, forward strand.
AACCCACCTGCTCAATCATATCGCCAAGATCGATATAAAATGTTCGGCGGTTGTTGACAAGATGTTTAGCATCTCGCATCATCTTGTCGAGATCCATCGACGCACTGGAGTGGGATGTGAGCGAGACGGAAAACGCTCAAGGCATCGCCGCCCGTTGCCGAGCGGACGGAGGACTAACGGAAGCGACCCTCGGCGAGTTGCGGACCGAATTGGGCTACCGCAAGCTCGGCCGCTGGGTCCTGGCCGAGATCGCCGACACGCTCAGGGCGACCGGCCTCGGCTTCTTCCCCTCCCACCGGCTCGACGCGGCGCTCAACGCCGAGCCACGGCAGTCGCAGACGGTCTGGATCTACGTCCGGGACGGCGGCCCTCGAGCGCGTGTGATCGATGCCGTCCTACAGCCGGACGACTGTGACGTCCGGGCAGAGCTGGACGTCATCGGCACCAAGAACCCCGCCGGCCTGACCGCCCGCCAGAAGCTCGACCGCATCAGGGAAATCGTCAACGCCTGACCAGGTCTGAGCAGCGACAGGAAGGCGGCCTCGTCCCATGACCGCGCACGTCTTCGTCGACGAGACCAAGGAGCGAGGGCTTCTTGTCGCCGCCGTGGTCATGCACCCGGCCGATCTGACCGCTGCGCGCCGGTCGATTCGTGATCTCATCCTGCCCGGCCAACGCCGTATCCACTTCCACAAGGAGAGGGACGACCGGCGCCGTCAGATCGTCGACGGGCTTCTCGCGCTCTCCGCGCACGCCGTCATCTTCGACGCGAAGCACCATCGCAACGCCAGGGTCGCTCGCGAGGCATGCCTCGTCTCTCTGGTGGAGCACGCGGCAAAGATCGGGGCTGCCCGCCTCGTCCTGGAACGCGACGACTCGACCTTCCAAGCCGATCAGCGCCTGCTCTTCGAGCAGGTCAGGAAGTGCGGGGTGGACGGGAGGCTGCGTTACGACCAGCTGCGTGCTCACGAGGAGTGCCTGCTGGCCATTCCCGACGCGCTGGCGTGGTGCTGGGCCAAAGGCGGGCGCTGGAGGAACTCCATCCGTCGCATGGTCAGTGAGTCGCGACAGGTCTGACGAGGCGCAGACAGCGCGAGACCCGGCCCACCCACCGTCCGGAAGGCTGCCGGGTCCACTTCCACGGGGCTAGTGCCCCTGGCAGTTGAAGGTTACCGCTGTCCGAACCGTTCGGACAAGAAATGGACGTGGCGCGCCGCGTCGGCTTCGGGGGTCGCGCCGCCACGGCACCTTGTGGTGTTGCCGCTAGGCGTCGTAGTCGACGGTCAGCTTGTCGGTGACCGGGCTGGACTGGCAGGTCAGCACGTAGCCGGCGGCGACCTCGTCCGGCTCCAGGGCGTAGTTGCGCGCCATGGTCACCTCACCCTCGGTCACCTTGGCCCGGCAGGTCGAGCAGACCCCACCCTTGCAGGCGTACGGCAGCTCACCACGCACCCGCAGCGCCGCGTCCAGCACCCGCTCGTCCCGACCCATGGTGAAGCTCGACGAGCGGCCGTCCAGCAGGATCGTCACCTCGGCGCCGGCGCCGGGCCGGTCGGTCTCCCGGCGGACCGGCTCCGGCGGGGCGTCCACGTGGAACAGCTCGGTGTGCACCGCCGAGTCGGGCACCCCGCGACCGGCCAGCACCGCCTTGGCGTCCACCACCATCCCGTACGGGCCGCAGAGGAACCACTCCTCGATCTCGTCGCCGGGCACGACCGAGTCCAGCAGCCGGGTCAGCCGGTCGGCGTCGATCCGCCCGGACAGCAGCGCCGACTCCCCCATCTCCCGGGACAGCACGTGCACCAGGTGCAGCCGGGTCGGGTAGCGGTCCTTCAGGTCGGCCAGCTCCTCGGCGAACATCACCGTGTTCGCCGTGCGGTTGCCGTACACCAGGGTGAAGGTGCTCCCCGGCTCGACGGCCAGCGCGGTCGCGGCCAGGCCGAGCACCGGGGTGATGCCGGAGCCGGCCACCACCGCGCCGTACCGGCGGACCCGGTCCGGGGCGAACGCGGAGGTGAAGTGCCCCAGCGGGGGCAGCACGTCGACGGTGTCGCCGCCGCGCAGCGCGCCGCAGGCGTACGCGGAGAAGGCCCCGCCCGGGACCTCGCGCACCCCGATCCGCAACCGGCCGTGCCGGGCCAGCTCGTCCGGGGTGGAGCAGATCGAGTACGACCGCCGCGCCTCCCCGGCCTCCGGGTCGGCGGCGCCCGCCGGACGCCGGACCGTGAGGTGCTGCCCGGCGGAGAACGCGAACGTCTCCCGCAGCTCCTCGGGCACCGCGAACGTGATCGACACCGAGTCGTCGGTGAGCCGGTCGACGGCGGCGACGGACAACGGGTGGAAGACCGGCCGGCGACGGACCGGCCGGGTGATGGTGACAGTCACAGCGCCTTCAGGTGGTCGAAGGGTTCGGAGCAGGAACGGCAGCGCCACAACGCCTTGCACGCGGTGGAGCCGAACCGGCTGACCTGCGTGGTGTCCGGCGATCCGCACCGCGGGCAGCGGACGGCCAGGGTCAGCGGCACCACGGTGTCGTCGCCGCGCGGGGCGGGCGGCGCGATGCCGGCGGCGGCGAGCTTGGCCCGGCCGGTGTCGGAGATCCAGTCGGTGCTCCAGGCCGGGCTGTAGACCGTGCGGACCTCGGCGTCCGGATGCCCGGCCGCGGCGAGCGCCCGCCGGATGTCCGCGCGGATCACGTCCATGGCCGGGCAGCCGGTGTAGGTGGGGGTGATGGTGACCAGGACCCGACCGGTGCCGGGCTCCTCCTCGACCGCGCGCAGGATGCCCAGCTCGTCGATGGTGATCACCCGGATCTCCGGATCCACCACCGCCGCCACGGCCGCCCTGACATCGCTCACCAGCGCGCTCCGGGGTGGGCGCGGTGCAGCACCTGCATCTCGGCCAGCAGGTAGGAGAGGTGTTCGGTGTGCACCGCCGTCCCCGGCCCGCCACCCGGCGTCCAGCTCGTCTCCGGGCGGGTCAGCGTGGCCTCGTCCAGCACGGCGGCCACGGTGGCGTCGAAGTCGGCCCGCAGGGTGGCCGGGTCGACCGGCGCCGCCGGGTCCGGGACGAACAGCTCGTGCACGTACGGCCAGACCTCGTCCACCGCGTCCTGCATGCGACGGTGCGACTCGTCGGTGCCGTCGCCGAGGCGCTTCACCCAGAGCGAGG